>CAZXDD010000119.1:3281-15635 GCA_964639415.1 uncultured Armatimonadia bacterium | reverse complement strand
GCGCCTGGAGCGGTTCTACAACCGCTCCCTGGTCCACTGCCTGCTCAATCAGTGGCGGGTGCCGGAGCTGATCCTCACCCCGTACTACTCCACGGGCGGGATCAACGGTGGCTGCGTCTGCTGCTACCTGTGGGACTTCGGCGAGCCGTGGGAGATCCTGGCGCTCTACGACCCCGAGGCGGTCAAGCGCCACATCCTGCAGTTCCTGGCCGTCGACATCACCCACCACTTCGCCTTCGTCCCCACCACCGGCGAGGCCTTCGGTCCCTGGTACCCGGTGAACCAGGAGAAGATCATCTTCCTGATCTACTACTACGTCCTGCTCACCGGGGACAAGGCCTTTCTCCGCGAGCAGGCGGGCGAGAGGACCGTCATCGACTGGGTGCTGTACCACGCCCTGTACCGCGACCATCCGGACCTGCCCGTGACCCTGATCGACTACGGCAAGGGCAACAACCATCTCGAACTGCGGGGCAACTTCCGCTACGACCACCATCTGCCGGACCTCAATGGGCGCCGGTACGCCAACTACCACGCTGCAGACGAGCTGGCGCGACTGGCGGGCGTCTCGGCCCCGGATCTACCGGCCCGCGCGGAGGCGCTCAAGGCCCTGGTGAAAGACCTGATGTGGAGTCCTGAGCACCGCTGGTTCTCGCACCTGGACGGGAACTACTCGCCCGCCCAGTGCTACACGGTGCAGATGTTCAAGCTCCTGGGCAGCGACGTGCTGGATGGCGAGCAGGTGGAGGGGCTGATCTCGCACCTGAATGAGTGCGAGTTCCTGTCCGCCTTCGGCCTCCACAGCATGTCCAAGCTCGACCCCGCCTACGACCAGATCGACATCGACAATGGCGGGGGCGGCAACTACACCGCCTTCACGCCGCAGATCATCGAGCGGCTGTACAAGCTGGGGAGAGCCGATGTGGCCGAGGACCTCCTGCAGCGCATCCTGTGGTGGGGAGAGCGGATGCCGTACTGGGGCGACTCGATCGTCGCCAACAACGTGGACTACCGCCGAGACACCCCGCTGCAGAACACTATCGGTGCCCTGGCCGGAGCCCAGAGCATCCTCTTCGGCATGTTCGGGGTCACCGTGGCGGCGGATGGGAGTGTCACGGTGAACCCGCAGCCGCCGGCGTTCTCGCCGGAGATCTCGCTGACGGGGCTGAAGGTCCGCGGGCGGGAGCTGGACATCCTCGTGGCCGGTGGGCGGTACCGAGTCGTCGCCGACGGTGAGGTGCTGGAGGCGGAGGTGGGTGTCCCGGTGGCGTTGCCGCCGCGCTGATCGCCGTCGCCGCCCAAAGCTCTTCTGAGCGGGGACCGCGTCCGAGGGGGCGCAACCTCGGCCCGCCCGCCTTGTCGTACCAAAGAGCAGCCGCCCCCACTCGCCGCAACCGCACCTGTCGCACCACTCGATCGTGTCCCCTCGAGGCGTGGTGCCGAAGATGAAGTCCCCTCACCTGCCGGTCCTCCTGCTCGCGCTGTGCTGTGCTCCGGCACTTGTCGCCGATGAAAGCCCCGGTCTGAAAGCCCGCCTGGAGCAAATGCTCAAGGACGGCGACTTCGGTGGGGCCGTCGCTCTGGCCGAGGAGGTCGCGCAGGCTCCGCCCGCGGAGCGCCCGGCGCTGCTGCGACTGCTCTCCCGCGCTCACGAGGGGGCCGGCGACGCGGCGCAGGCCGTGGAGGCCCTCCTGCAGGCCCTGGAGGGGAACCTGCCCTCCTTGGATGACGTGGACGCGCTGGAGCGTCTGGGCCGCGCCTGCCTGGCCGCCGGGGTGCCCGAGAGGGCCGTCAGGGCCCTGGAATACGCGCTGGCTCACTACCCGGGCGCCCTGACGCGCTACGGCGAGACCGCCGCCGCCGGGTATGTGGCCAACCGGCGCCTACTGGATCAGGCGGCGGGGTGTGTGGACCTGGCCTCCGCCCTGGCGGAGGCGGACCTCGCCGCCGGGCGAGAGGGGCTGCGGCCCGAGGTCGAGGACGTCGCCCGGCGGTACCCCCGGGCTCCCGGCGCTCAGGCCCTGTGGGTGCGGATCGCCCGGGAGCAGATGGCCGCGGGAGACAACCCGGGCGCCTCCGTCACGCTCCTGCGCGTACTCAGCGCCACCGGCGACCGCACGCGTCCCTACAAGACCAAACTCCCGGACAACCAGGCGTACCTGGACGCGATCTCAACGGCCCACAGTCGTAGGGTGCTGCTGGACGCTCTGTCGTCCCTGTCTTCCGCCTGCGCCCACCCGGGGACGGGTGAGCCCATCGACGCGACCAGGCTCACACGGATGGCCGACCTGTGGCACCTGGCCGAGGTCGCCTCCTACTCCGCTGTCCGCACGGATGCCTGGGCCGGCAGCACCGCTGCCCTTGTGCCGACGGACGGGGAGACACCGCCGGACAGACCGCTTCCCCGGTGGGAGGCGGTCCTGGCCGAATGCGGCGGCACGGCGCTTGCGCCGGTGGCGCAGCTCGTGGTCGGCCAGTGGCTGCAGTACCGCGGACTCTACGCGCAGGCGGCCGCGAGGTATGACGAGGCACAGACCGAGGCCGATCGCCTGCCCGGTTTGGCGGCGTGGCTGGCCTTCGAGCGGGGCGAGCTGGCGCTGCAGACGGGCCGGCCTGAGGAGGCTGTGGGCCACTACGGCCGCTGCGCGGACGCAGCCGACAGGGCTCTGGCAGCGGAGGCGGCCCTCCGTCTCGCCGAGTGCACCGAGTGCCTGGGGCGGTGGGCACCGGCGCGAGACGCCAACCAGACGCTGAGCGGCGACGGCACGCTATCGCCCGCTGTCAGGAAGCGCGCGGAGCTGGCTCTGGAGCGGCTGGCCGATGCCCAAGAGCGCGTTGCGTCCCGTGAGGGCGGGCCGGTGGCGCGGTACCTGGGGCAGGACCGCCAGACCCAGGGCGACTGGCAGTGGCGCGGGCGCGATCAGCACCTGCTGTGCGCCTTGCTGGGCGGCACCGACCTGTGCGGGGGTGCTCTGGGGCCGTGGCAGTACGCGGCCCGTACCACCGACCCCAACCGGCACGTCTACTGGTGGCATGGCGGCGAGGACGCCGATGCCACCATGCCTTACGACCCGACGCTCGACAAGCGCGGACCCCGGAACTGGAATGACGGCGGGGAGAAGACTGCTCCGGGTACCGGGCCGGACCTGAGCGTCGACCTGCCCGTCCCCGCCGGCGAGTGCAACCTCTGCCTGTACTTCGTCAATGACCGCAACTACTACGAGCCCAACCGGATGTTCACCGTTCACCTGACCGACGCGGCCACCGGCGCGTTCCTGGCGGCGGCGCCGGTCCGGGACTTCGTCTCCGGTGTCCATACGCTGTTCCGCGTCACGGGCCCCGGCACAGTACGCGTCCGCGTGTGGCGCAACCTGAGCATGAACACGCTGCTCACCGGCGTGTTCCTCGATGAGGTCACGAGCCTGCCTGACTGGCCCGCCCTGACGGAGAGCCGCGACGACCTGGCGGGCGTGGGACCGGCCTGGGACCGGTTTCGAAGTGCGTGGCAGTCAGGCGCCGACGGGCCGACCCAGCGCGTGTTGCTCAACACGGTGTGCGAGCAGGTTCGCGCGGGTCTCGGGGACATCAATGGCGGTCGGGCGCTGGAGGCCATGGCGCGGAAGCTTGCAGAGGCCGGCTTCGAGGCGCAGTCCATCGCGGTGCAGGACGCGGCCCTGGCGGCGATGGCGAGCGGCAGTCAGCGCCGGTACGCCGCGGCTCTCGTGCGGGCATTGGACGCGTTCGGCCGGCGGAGCGTCACCTACTTCAGCTCCAGCCGGCGCAGAGCCGGTTCCGAAGCGAAGCGGGCCCTGCATCCAGCCTGGGCCGCAGCGCGGGCGCGCGACTACGCCGCCATGGTCGCGGTGCCTTCCTCGCTCGTGGCGCCCGAGGACCTGGTGCAACTGGCCCACGCGCTGCGCGACGATCAACCCGACCTGGCGGGCCAGTGCTTCCTGCTGGCTGTGGACGGCGACCTCACGAAGCTGCCATCCAAGGACCTGTGGGCCTACGCCTACTGCCTGCGCGACGACGGCGCACGGGCCGCCGTCCTACAGGAAGCTCTGGCGCGCGGGGGGCCGCTGCCTCGCTCGGAGGCGACCATCAGGTCTGAGCTGGTTCGCGCGTACTGCGCGGCGAACCGACTGGACGAGGCGGAGGCACAGATGGAGCTGGTGATGGGAAGCAGCCTGACGGAAAGGGAGAAGGGCGACCTGGCGTGGATCCTGGTCTCTCACAGCCGGGCGCGGAACGACCCGACCCGCGCGCGACGCTGGGCCGAGCGGATCGCGCGCGAGTTGCCCGGCTCGACCGCGGCACCGAAGGCCAGGGGCATCCTGAAGGAGTTGGGCCAGTGAGACACGGCGACTGGCGCGGACAGGAGACAAACAGGGGGAGAACCATGACGGTGCTCTTGATATGGCTCTGCGCGGTCGGCCTTGGCGCCGCCGCTACCGGACAGGTGGCCTCGGATGTCAGTGCCCACCGTGAGGCCGCCATCGCCGAGCTGGTGGCAGTGCTCGAGACCGAAGAGGTCTTCGCCGACCGCCCCGAGGAGGCCGAGCAGGCCATCTTGGCCCTGGGGCAACTGCGGGCGGAGGCTGCGGTGCCCGTGCTGGTGGAGCACCTGCTGTTCTCCCCGCACCCCCGCGACGAGGCGCAGGCACTTACCGACTATCCCTGCGCCGTGGCCCTGTGCCGCATCGGGAGCCCGGCGGCGCCGGTCCTGCTCAAGCGCCTGGCGGGAGATGACGAAGCCGTGTGGCTCGGGACGCAGGTGCTGCTGTACATCGATGGGCCTGCCATCGCACAGGCCCGCCTCCATCTGGCCGCCGGGGCGCAGCTTCGCGAGGACCGCACTCAGCGTCTGCGTCGGGCGCTCGGGGAACTGGACGCGGCCGTCATCCCCTCGCTGGGGTACGGCCCGACCGACGTCGACCCGCCTCCTGCGCATCCGGCGGCGATCGCGCGGGAAGCGGCAATCCATGAGCTGCTGGCATTCCTGGCGACCGAGGGCGTGTTCACCGCTGAACCCGACCGCGCCGAGGAGGCGGTGGTTGCTCTGGGGCATCTGCGGGCGGAGGCCGCCATCCCATTGCTCGTGCGGAACCTGATGTTCGAGCCACACCCGCCGTTTGGCGCCGATGGGCTGTGTGACTTCCCGTGCGCCGTGGCCCTCATCCGCATCGGGGCGCAGGCGGCCCCGGCGCTGCTCCAGGTCATGCCCACCGATGACGACCTGTCGTGGCTGGGCTACCACGCGCTGGCCCACATCGACGGACCGCAGTTGGCCTCGGTGCGCCTGGGGTTGGCCGCCGAGAGCGTGACCGACGAGAGGCCGGGGCGGCGCGGCTCAGGGCGGCGGCCAAAGACACGCTCACCTGCGGCCGGGATTCGCTGGAGCCCAGGAAGCGGAAGCAGGGCAGGTGACGTTCCCCTCGGTGAGGGGCCGCCGGAAACGCCTCGGTGGCCCCCCGCGGCCTCGCCTGCGGTCCGTCCGCGCCTCCCTCAGGCCGGGCCTACCGGTTCTCCAGCGCATAGATCGCCGTCTGCCACTTGCCCAGCTCCACCTCGAAGCTGCGGGTGCCGTCCGCTACGACCTGGCCGGTGATGGCGTCGGTCACCCTGGCTTCCGCCGGGAGGCTGAATCGGACCGGCCCGGCCTCGGCGGTGTGCACTCCCAGTAGCCCATTGCCGGCCCACAGGTTGACCCTCGTGCGCCAGGCGTCGGTCCAGATGTGCACCCCTGCCCGACGGGCGGCCTCCGCCAGCAGCGCCGCCGGGATCCGGCCTGTGCCGCTGTAGAATGACGTCCAGCCCTCGTGGGCCGCAACGGCCGCCGCGGTGCCCCCGCCCTCAACCCATTCCGCGAGCGGCGTGGCGCCCTCTCCGACCACCCGGAAGCGCGGCGCCATGGCCCTGTCCGGGCCGTACTCACCGCCGGGCCTAAGGCCGTCCACCTCCGCCACCGCTTCGCTCCAACGGGCCTGGAGGTTCCCGCCCGCCTCCTCCGGCTCGAACCGCATGCCCGTCAGTTGGCTCATGTGCTGCACGCTCAGGCCCTCGTCGCTGGAGAAGCCCGGGGCGTAGGCGAAGACGAGGCTGCGCCCCTCGGCCTGCAGACGGCTCAGTTGCTCCCGCTGTTGCGCCGTCATGTGCCAGGTGTTTAGGAACACGTAGCAGCGGTAGTCGCGGGCGTCGGCGGCCAGGGCGTCCTGTAGCAGGAGCACATCATACGGCGCCCCGATCCGCTGCAGCTCCCGGAACTGCTGGTTACATAGCTCCTGGCAGAGGGCGTCCTTGTCCGTCTTCCAGTCGGCCATGGCGTAGTAGACTGTGGGGTCGAAGACCACGGCGATCTGCGCCCAGGAGTGCCGGGGCCGGGTGAGGGTGCTCTCGCCCAGCTCGTGCAGCTCGGCGGCGGCCTTGAGCAGCTCGGCGTCGTTGAACCAGCCGGTGGTCATGTCGAACCACCACAGGCCGGTGCGGTTGCTCAGCGCGTTGAGCGTCTCGCGGCGCATGATGGCGATGTCCTGCTCCGTGTCCTGCGCGTGCATGTACGGTTTGTCGCCGGACAGGTGCGTGCGGTCGTCGCCCTCGTCGATGAACAGCTTCCCGTGGGCCTGGATGCTTGCCGGATAGGCCCGGAAGGCGCCGTCCTCCCCCATGGCGCGATGGCTGTAGCTGTGGGGGCTGGTGAAGAAGTCGATGTCGGGGCTCTGGAATGCCTTGTGGGCCGCGAGATGGCCGCCCTCCTGCGGCCAGCCGATGTCGGTGAGGTACGCGTAGAACACCCCGGTGACGGCCTGCCGGTCGGTGGCCTCCTTCGCCAGGCCGCAGAAGTGCTCGATGGCATCCACCGTCGTCTCATGCAAACACTGCCAGTAGTCCGAGACTCTCCGCGACCGGGAGAGGTCCTTGAAGACCCCCAGATCCGCGTCCATGCGCTCCTGCTCTGTGGCGCAGGTGATGTCGTCAAAGGACCCAAGCTGCGTGCCCCAGGCTGCGTTCAGCCTGCCCAGATCGCCCTGGTAGCGCTCCTTGGCCCAGGCGATGAAGGCCTGCCGCATGGGCTCGCTGGTGTCCGGCAGATGCGACGGGCTCCACAGGTGCCATTCGCCGTAGATCCCGTTGGCGATGTGGTAGCCCACGATGCGGTCGGCATACGGCGACTGGCGGAAGTGGGCGATGAGGGCCTCCAGGGCCTCTCCGGCTTCCTTGCGCCAGAGGGGCGAGGCGAAGGACTCATGCTCGGTGCCCCCCCATACGTCCATCACGTGCTCGGTGCCGTCCGCGTAGCCGGTCACCTCGTCGGGATGGGCCCGGCACCACCAGCCGGGGGCGGAGATGTGCACCCGCGGGATCATGTACGCCTCCGGGGCCTGCTCCAGGGCGGTGGCGATCCGCGTATCGATGTCGCGGTAGTCGTAGATGCCGTCGCCGTGCCATCCCAGGTCGATGCCGAGGCTGAACACGTAGTAGCCCGCCGCCGCCATCTGACCGTACTCCTCGGCCACGGGGCTCTGGCCCTGCAGGTACATCATGGGCACGGCGGGCCGGTCCTCGATGAGTAAGGCCGGCGCGCCCTGCCAGTCGCCGACGCGGGCAGGAGTGGGGGAGAGGGTGCCCTCCTTGCCGACAACCTGCACGGTGCGCGTCGCGGCATTGCCGATGCCCTCGAAGGTGCAGCGGGAGAGTGAGAACTCCACCTCCACCGGGCCGCTGTGCAGGAAACGGTTCACTCCAATCTCCACCGGCCCCAGGGCAACCTCCTGCCCCGCGCCCCAACGGGATGAGCCCGGCTCCGGCGAGACCTCGACGCGACTGAAGACCGCGCCGTCGCGGAGGACACGGACGTGCACCGTCTCGTCCCGTCCCATGGCGGCGGTAGGCGACACGATTGCCGTGACGCGCAGCGCCTCACCGGCGGCGACCTCCTCGGCCACCTGCAGGTCCACCAGCTTCAGCCTGCCGCGCCGCCCGGCGTACTCCAAGGGCAGCGGGCCCCAGGCGCCGCCCGGCGGCCGGGTCAGCTCCTCGCATTGCTCCCAGTCGGAGTCATCGAATTCCGGCAGCGTCCAGCCCTCCTGCTCCTCGGGCGAGAACCGCGTCTCGCGGTCGCTGACAATCACCCGCTCCCGCCCATCGGCGTACACGAGCTGCAACTGAGCCAGGAACCCGCCGGGGAAGCCGGCATTGCGGCACAGGCAGGCGATGGCGTTCTTGCCCTGTCGCAGGTGGGGGAGTACATCGGTGACGTCGGTGCGGTTGAAGCCGAAACCGCTGTCACGGACGTGGGCCCCGTTGACATACAGAGAGTAGCCGTCGTCGCCGCTGCCCTGGAGGGTGGCGAAGTCCAGCTCTCCGTCCACCTCGAAGCTGAGCCGGAAGTAACCCGGGCCCTGCTGCTGGTTCACGCTGCCCCAGACCCAGAACGCCTGCCACTGCTCAGGCGGCTGGGCCACGGCGGGAACGCACACGATCGCGGCGATGAGAGAGGATACCCCTGTGGTGGTGCGCATAGTGGCCTCCGAGGGAGTCTGCGAGTCTGCGGGTCACGAGTCGCGAGTCAACGACTTACGGCGTCAACGGCGTCAACGTCCCACGGCGTCTACGGCTCACGACGCTGCCGGGTGGGAACTGGAACAGGCCACAGCGCGGAGGGAACGATCGGGTTGTCGTTCTCCGCCGCATCCGTCCGCTGCTATTCTCGGCCGTGCCCTTCAGTTGCCGTTCTCCGTGGAACTCCGTGCTCTCTGTGTCTCCGTGGTCTGACGTGGCCGTTCTTCCCTTCTCGTTCCCCGCATTCTCGCCGTTCACTCGTCACCCGGCTGGAACTTGCGGAACAGGTGATAGGCCACCAGCCAACTGACCACGACGACCGGGATCAGGCCGAGGTTGCCCAGGATGCCCACCATGGGGCCGGCGTACCCAAGAACGGTGCCCACCACCACGAGAGCAATCGCCGGGGCGAAGGCGAGGGTCATGCCCGCCACGTGGATCAGGCCTCCGAAGAAGCGCTGAGCGGCATCGGTGGCCTCGGGGAACAGACAGGCGGCGATGGCACCCACCAGGGAGCTGGTGCATGCCGCCAGCGGGACACACATGGCCACGGCGAGAAGCATGTCGGGAGCAACGCCGGGCCTGGCAATGCCGATGCCTATCAGGGCGGCCACCACCCCGATGGAGTGGGCCAGGGGACGTGGGAGGCTGAGGCCCGCCAGCAGCTGCCAGTCGGGAACGGGGAGGGCGCGGAGCAGCGCGATGTGCCCCAGCTCGGCGCGGAACCTCAAGGCGTGAAAGCTGGCCAGGAGAAACAACGTGTAGCCCGCGACCGGACCCACCAGCACGCGGAGCACATCGTCGTCCAGGGGCAGCCAGGTGGCCAGAAGGCCGGGGATCACCACGGCGAAGCCCCAGCCGACGACGCGTAGAGTACCTGCGCGCGAGGTCTCGGCCAGCGTGCGATAGGGCAGAGCCCAGAAGGGGCCGCCCCAATTGGGCAGGAGACTGCGCTGGTTTGCCGGGCGCCCCTGCATGCGCTCGAGGGCCAGCGCGTCGGCATTTTGCGACCTCATCGCCTGCCGGATGCGGGACACCCGGGCGGAGTGCTCGATGGTGACCTCGATGATGTCACGGTCCAGGAGACAGACGCCCACGACCGCGGCGGCCGAGAGGGCGCCGAGCAGGCCGTAGGTCACGGCAAAGCTCGCCATCAGCGGCGGTGTCTGCTGTGTCAGCAGGGCCGCCACCGAGAGCATCGGCCAGAACACCACCAGCAGCGGCGGGCGTCCGAGCACATCCAGCACCGCGCCGGACTGGCCGGCGCCCCTGGAGATGGCCCACACGGCTCCCACCGCGGCCAGGATCACCACGGCGTAGGCGGTGGTCTTGAGACGGCGCACCGCGCTGCCCACAGCCGCCTGGGAGCCGGCGACCACCAGCTCCAAGATTCGCGCGCCGTTCACCACCAGGACGGCGTATGCCCAACCTACCAGCCAGGCGGCGCCAATGCCCGCCGGCGTGCCGGCCATGCCCTCCCAGCGCAGCGGCAGGAAGGCCAGCATCATCAGGAGGAAGATCCCCACCCACAGCAGCAGACTCAGGGCATCGGCGACGACGCGGCCGATGACCACAAGCCGACGCGGGATGGGGCTGGGGAAGACCAGGTCATAGTCCGCGGCCGAGAAGCTGAACACCGCCCCATCCAGCCCGCGCTCGATGGCCGTGGCGGTGAGCATCAGCAGCAGGGCCACCATCCCCAGCCGCAAGTGGACTTCCGGCACCGTGAGGCCGTGGGCACCCACGCCGGCGGCACCACCGGTGAGCCGCGCGGTGATTGCCGCCAGGATGTTGGCGCCCATCCAGACCACGAAGATCACCGCGAACACCAGGCGCTTGGGGTTCGTGAGCACCGACAGGATGCCGTTCTTGAGCAGGTGTAGCTTCAGGTAGATGAGCGCTCGCATGGTCAGGGCGTGGCCCCTCGGGTCAGGGCCAGGAAGACGTCCTCCAGCGACACATCCTCACCGACGCTGGCCCGGTGGCGCAACTGGCCCAGATCGCCCTGGGCGATGAGCACCCCGCGGTGAAGCACCAGAACCCGGGGACACAGGTGCTGTACGGTGTCGAGGATGTGTGAGGAGATCAGAACCGCCGCACCGTTGCTGGCCGCCCCCTGGATCATCTCGCGCACGGCCCGCTGTCCCGCCGGGTCGATGCCGATGAAGGGCTCGTCGAACAGGAAGATGCGGGCTGAGTGGATGAAGGCGCAGGCCACCGCGAGCTTCTGCTTCATCCCCTTGGACAAGGTCCCGGCCAGCGAGTCCCGACGCTCCCACAGGTCCAGGTGCTCCAGGAGGGCCTGGGCTCGCGGCTCGAAGGCCTCCGTCTCGCCGTAGGCCATGTGCACGAAGCGCAGGTGCTCCATGACGGTGAGCAACTCGTAGAGGTTGGGGGTCTCGGGAATCAGGGCGATGTTGCGCTTGGCCTCGGCGGTCTGGCTCACGATGCTGTAGCCCGCGGAGACCGCGTCTCCCGAGGTGGGGCGCAGGATGCCCGCAATGCAGCGCAAGATGGTGGTCTTCCCCGCCCCATTGGGCCCCACGAGCCCCACGATCTCGCCGGGTCCCACGGCGAACGAGACGCCCTGAACGGCCGGGAAGTCCCGGTAGAACTTGCCCAGGCTGTCGATCAGTAGCAGAGGGGCAACGGGCTGCGGCTCCGACCCAGGAGACGGCTGTGCCCCGCCCAGTGCCGGATGTACCTGGTGAGGCGCGCTCTGGCCGCTCTGGCGATCCTGGACATCCTGGACATCCTGGCCGTGCTGCGGGGTCGAGGGCACCGTCGCGCCGGCCTGAGTTGTGTCGTCAATCATCTGCTGCGACCTCTTTGTAGGCCCGCGCGGACCGCTGGCCCTGCTCGCCGGGTGCCCTGAGCGCCATTGTGGTGGACCCACTATTCCCCAACCCGGTGACCGCGCCCTCCCTGACCGTTCCCCCCTCGCCCCGCCGACGTCGGGCCCCGGTACTATCACTGTCGATGGGGCAGGGCTCGGTGCCAAGGACGGGGGCGACTATCGGCCGGGCTGCCCCCGGGGCGACCCAACGACAACCGCCGTGCTGACCGATCTCAGCGCCAGCGGCGACGGTAGCGAAAGCTCCCTCACCCCAGGACCAACCGGACATTCCTGACCTGCGCAGAACCGGACCTTCCTACTTTGCGTTGACACCGGAGCGCCCGGCCGTTGACATCCCGCAGTCGCGGGCGTATCATCTGCTCGGCACGTGCTTTGCAGGCAACCTACCGTCCACACCGCGCGTCGCGGCCTTCGGCTGCGACGCTTGCTTTGTTACCCGAGGAGAACGGCCGTGAAGATTGGCATTGTTGGCCCCACAGGGGCCGGGAAGTCCCTGGTGTTCAGCTCCCTGACCGGCATCGACCTGTCCCAGCAATCCGTTCGCTCCGAGACCCTGGGCGTCGTCCAGGTTCCCGACACCAGGCTGGACAAGCTGTCTGCCATGTATAACCCCAAGAAGACCACCCCGGCGGAGATCACCTTCGTCGATCTGGGATCCGCCACATCCTCGGCACAGAAGCTGTCGGCCCTCACCGGCGCTCTCTCCGACGCCGACGCTCTTGCGGTGGTCGTCGGCGGGTTCAATAGCGAAAGGCCCGTGGACGGCCTGGAGAGCTTCCTGCTCGACCTGGTCCTGGCCGACCTCTCGGTGGTCGAGAACCGCCTGGAGCGCATCGCCCAGGACCTCCAGCGTGGGAAGAAGGAGTCCCAGGCCGAGGAGCCGCTGATGCGGAGGCTCCAGGAGACCCTTGCGGGCGGGGGCCGCGTGGACGGGATGC
>CAZXDD010000119.1:0-3271 GCA_964639415.1 uncultured Armatimonadia bacterium | reverse complement strand
TCTTCCGATCTAAGAGCAACTGGGCAACGGCGTATCCGAGGCCCTCCGCCTCGCCGCCGTCGAGCATGGCCTGGGGGCGATCGAGCTGTGCGCCCCGCTGGAGGTGGAGATCTCCCAGCTTCCGCCCGACGACCGTGTGGCCTTCCTGGGCGAGTACGGCCTGGAAGATGCCGCGCGCGACCGCTTCGTCCGCACCGCCTACGACCTGACCTCGCTGATCTCCTTCTTCACCGTCGGCCCCGATGAGGTCCGGGCCTGGAGCATCCGCCGCGGCACTCTGGCACCGGCCGCGGCCGGCAAGATCCACAGCGACATCGAGCGCGGCTTCATCAGGGCCGAGGTTGTGGCCTACGATGACCTCATGGAGGCCGGCTCGCATCAGGAGTGCCGGTCCCGCGGCAAGGTCCGCCTCGAGGGCAAGACCTACGAAGTGCGCGACGGCGACGTCATCGACTTCCGGTTCGCGGTCTAGGCACGCCGCGCTGCGCGCGGCGTGGGTCGGCGAGTCGCGAGTCAACGGCAAACGGCGTCCACGGCGGAAGGCGTCAACCGCTGACGGCGATAGCAGCCGACGGTCTTGCTCTTCCCCTTGCGCCGCCAGAGGTGTCTTGCCCCCCCGTCGCGAATACTGTGTCTTGTTCAGCGCCCTGCCCCTCATCTCTCCCACCAACATGCAAGTGAGGTTCGCATCTCCCATGGATGAGCGCATCATTGTCAAGAAACTCGAACTGGTGCAGGGCCTCTCCGTGGAAGCAAGCATTCCCATCGGTCCCTGGGAGGCCAGGACCGCCGAGTACCTCGATCCGGGAGAGTACCGCTACCTGGACGAGTGGACGGAAGTCGCCGATGGCTCGCGCTGGCCCGCGGGCGTCACGGTGTTTCTCCGCGCAAAGGCGCGGGTGCCCGCGGACTGGGACGCGGAGCGCACCATGCTGAGCTTCAGCATCGAGACACTGGAGGGCCTGCTGTCGGTCAACGGGGCGACCTGGTCGGGCGTCGACCACAACCACGGCCGGTGTCCCGTGCCCTGTGCTGGGGAGCTGGAACTGCTCCTGGAGTTTGACTCCGTGCCCCGCGCGCGCTGCGAGCCCCACCTGCGCCAGACCACCAGCAGCTTTGGCGGCGGCTCGCTACAGCTCCTCGACCTCGAGGTCGAGGCGGCCTACTACGACTTTCGCTTCGCCTTTGAAGCCTGCAGGGCCATGGACGACGGTCGCCGCAAGGAGCTGCTGGCGGCCGCGCTGGAGGATGCCATGGTGGCCTTCACCCTGGCGGCGCCACGGGAAGTGATCCTCGCCGAGCTGGCCGTGGCGCGGAAGCTCCTGAGCGAGCGCATCGCCAACATCGCCCCGGACGCCGAGGGCGGCAGGCTGTTTCTCACCGGCCACACCCACATCGACACCGCATGGCTGTGGCCCATCAAGGAGACCGTTCGCAAGTGCGGACGGACCTTCTCCACCGCGGCATGGATGATGCGCAAGTACCCCGACTACCACTTCTCATGCAGCCAGGCGCAACTCTACGCCTACACCGGCACGCACTATCCGGACGTGTACGCCCGCATCAAGGACCTCGTCGCTGAGGGGCGCTGGGAGACCACCGGGGCCATGTGGGTGGAGCCCGACTGCAATGTGGCCTCCGGCGAGGCGCTGATTCGCCAGATTCTCCACGGCCTGCGGTTCTTCAAGGAAGAGTTCGGCACACGGCCGCGAACGTGCTGGCTTCCCGATGTGTTCGGCTACAACGCCGGGCTGCCCCAGATTCTGGCCGGTTGCGGCATCGAGTTCTTCTGGACCTGGAAGCTGCACTGGCAGTCGCGCAACCCCTTCCCCTACCATCTCTTCTGGTGGCAGGGCGTGGACGGCAGCCGGGTGCTGGCCCATATCCCCAGACTGGGCGGCGGCGGCTACAACGGCGATCCGACGCCGGAGCAACTGGCCACCGCCTGGCAGACCTACGTGCAGAAAGGTACCTACGATCAGCAGCTCTTCCCCTTTGGCTACGGCGACGGCGGCGGCGGCGTGACGGAGATGATGATGGAGTACGCGGCACGTGCCGCCTCGTTCCCGGGCCTCCCGGCCTGTCGACAGGGCGTCGCCGAGGACTTCTTCGCCGAGGTTGCCGCCTCGGACGTGGAGCTCCCCACCTGGGTGGGCGAGCTGTACCTGGAGACCCATCGCGGCACGTACACCTCGCAGTCGCGGACGAAGAGGGAGAACCGACACTGCGAGATGTCCCTCCGCGGCACGGAGATGCTCGCCGTGGCCGCCCGTCGCTTCCGCACTCCGGTGGATGTCGAGCCCCTGCGCGAAGCCTGGCGGAAGGTGCTCCTGCACCAGTTCCACGACATCCTGCCCGGCAGCTCCATCGGGGAGGTCTATACGGACACCCACAGGGACTACGCGCAGGTCCTGGCCACCTCCGCTGCCGTGCGACAGGAGGCTCTCGGGCCGATCCTGGGCAGAGCCGGTGACACCCTGCGCTTCGGCGTCCTCAACTCCCTCTCCTGGCAACGTAACGGCCTGGTGGAGCTGGATATCCCGGATGTAGGCGGCGATGTCGTGGGGAGCATGGCCGGAGTGCCGGTGCCCGTGCAGATCGTCTCCCGCACCGGCGACCGCATGCGGGTACTGGTGGCCGCCGAGGGGGTGCCATCCCTGGGCGGGGTACTCCTGGACCTGCAGATGGACCGCCCGCTTCCCTCGCTGCTCACGGCCACCGACCACACCCTGGAGAACCAGTTCTTCCGCCTCGAGATCGATGAGGAGGGCGAGATCACGAGCCTGTGGGACAAGAGGCATGCGCGCGAGGTGGTGGCGGAGGGGCAGACGCTCAACCAAATGCAACTGTTCCAGGATGGCCCCGAGCGCGAGGCGGCCTGGAACGTGCATGCCACCTACGAGAAGCGCCGCTATGCGTGGGAAGGCGACTGCAGCGTGCAGGCCGTGGAGTTCGGGCCGGTGCGGGCGACGGTCAGGGTCACCCGGCGTCACCGCGACACCACGCTCACGCAGGACATCATGATCTACGACCACAAGCCCCGGATCGACTTCCGCACACGTGTAGACTGGCAGGAGCGGCAGACCATGCTCAAGGCCGCCTTCCCGGTGGCCGTGCACTCCGAGAAGGCCACCTTCGAGGTCCAGTTCGGCGCCGTCGAGCGTCCGACCCACCGCAATACGTCCTGGGACCAGGAGCGGTTCGAGGTCTGTGCGCAGAGATGGGCCGACCTCTCCGAGGGCGGCTACGGCGTCAGTCTGCTCAATGACGG
>CAZXDD010000118.1:0-15967 GCA_964639415.1 uncultured Armatimonadia bacterium | reverse complement strand
GCGCCGCTCCATCCGGCCCTGAAGGGCCTCTTTCACTCTCCATCGCTGACGGCGCTCAGGAGAGGGCAACGTCTACGACTACGAGCACGACCACGGCTACCGCAACGGCCACGGCGCCGCTCCCTGCGGCCCTGCCGGGCCGCTTTCCCTCTCCTTCGCAGACGGCGCTCAGGAGAGGGCTACGGCCACGACTACGGCAGAGGCAACGGCCACGGCGCCGTAGCCGTAGCCGTAGCCGTCCGTCGCTCACGGGTACAGGAAGTGGTCCTGCACGCCCGTAAAGGCTTCCACTACCAGCCACAGACCGATGTTGGTGAAGTCCCCCAGGATCAGGCCGAGGAAGAACGACCGGCTGCGCTCGTAGGTCTTCACGCCTCCGTAGCGGAGCATGACGGTCTTGATCACCCAGGCCACCAGGGCCGAAAACCACATGTTCCGCATGGCAAAGGTGCTCGCCATCGGATAGCCGATGGGGTGCAGGGGCCACCAGGAGAACCTGGCGCGCATCGCCGTGAGAGCCAGCATCACCAGGCCGCCGCCCAGTGTGAACCAGATGCGCATGGCGTTGGGCGGCGTCGCGGCCTGCAGGATCCCCGTCAGGGCGCGGAACGGCTCCTGCGGAACGCCCACGAAGCGCCAGGTGCTCAGGCCGATGCCGCCTCCAGAGAAGGTATACGCCTGGCGGATCACCGTGGCAAAGCTCACCAGCGCCGCCACGACCACCGCCACCATCATCGAAAACGCCAGCCCACGGGGCTTGAGCTCCTCGGTCTCCGCCAGCTTGAAGCTGCTCATGATGTTGGGCATCATCAGGCAGCGCCAGTCGTGCTCCAGCCAGCGCAGGTGTGACAGCATCGTCCAGTCCCGAGGCGTCAGACCTCCGGTGCCGATGAAGGTCTTGATCAGGTCTCGCGGCCCCAGCGGGGTGCCGATCCAGACCGTTCCGCCCTCGCAGACGATGCGCGTCAAGCCGATGGTGTAGCCGAACCAGACCAGGAAGTACAGCCCGGAGCCCACGTAGGACAGCCCCGCCACCCGCCACCACCACAGGATCCCGCTCAGCCCCAGCGCCAGCCCAAAGACCGCCACTTTCGGCGAGAGAATCTCGTTTCGCCAGTCACCTTCGTCGGTGAGGCTCGCCACCGCCGCCCGCCAAAGCTTCCTCAGATGCCCCCGCGCCACCCACAGGCCCGAGGCGGTCAGGAGCAGTAGCGCACCGGCGCATTGCTCCTCCAGGAAGGGAAAACCACCGAAAGGCCCGCCACGGGAGGAGGTCATCCCGATCATGCCGCCCACGGCCAGCTCAAGCTTCCCCAGCCAGTAGAAGAACCACAGACTGAAGGAGATGTCGCGCGAGAGCAGGTAGCTCAGGCCGATGCCCATGGGGTAGATCCAGATGGCAATCGGTCTCATCGCACGCCACGGCATGGCCGTCAGGCCCTGATCCATGGGTATATTGCGCAGATTCAGGGCGGGAATCTGTGGGAAGTAGCAGTGCATGCTGTTGAAGGCATGCAGAATCGTGGGCACCGCGAAGCCGAGCCACATCAGCCCATCGCGGAAGAAGGGGTGGAGGGCCGTGGGGACCGCGGCGTGCGCCGGGTCGGTCATGGCCAGCGGGACGTAGTTGAGCGGGAAGATCAGACGCTCTTGCTCCACCCACTGTTTGCGCAGGATCGCGCAGATGCACAGGCTGCACCAGGCCATGAGCGTTCCCAGCAAGGTCCAGGTCAGGATCGGCCGCCACCAGGCGCCCCACGGTACTCGCCAGGTGGGGGGCATGCCCTCGTGCAGGTACTTGATGACCAGCTCATCGTGAGGAGCGAACCAGTCCGAGGTAGGCAGGTACTGGAAGAAGACGTCCTCCCATCCATTCTCGGGCGAGCCGTAGTAGATGGGGGCGGTGGTCATCGAGGGGATGAAGTGCACCAGGCCGATGCCCGCCAGGCCGCCGACCGTCACGAGCATGGAGTAGATCAGGAGCAACTCGCCGCGGCGCAGGGCAAGGTGGCGGCCTACCAGCCACAGGATCGTGTTCATCACCACGACGAGAACGATGAACACGAAGAACGAGCTGATCGGCGGCGTCGCCTGAGTGACCTGGGTGCCGTGGACCCACAGCTCGGCGTACTGCGTCCCGACGGAGAGCAGCACCACCGAGATCAGGCCGATGGCGAAGGCGCGCGGTGTGAAGGACGGCAGTGGGCAGGACAGCGCCTGCGACTCTGGCGGTGGCATCTAGGCCCGGACCTTGATGGGTGAGGTGGTCGCGAAACGACGGAGGTTGCTCTGAACCCGACCTGCGGTGAGCCCACGAATGCTATCGCGGCTTTCGACAACCGTCAAGGCACAGGCCTGGCTAAGTACCGCGGCCAGCCCGGCGCCGCGGCGGCCGGTGCCGTACAGCATGAGCCCCAGGAGCAGGCCGCCGTGGGCGGCGTCGCCGGCGCAGATGGTGTGCACGACCGAGACACGGCCCGGTACCCGTACGTCCGGGCCCCGTAACGCCAGGGCCTCGGGAGAGGGCGCCTCCCGCCGCAGGAGCCAGCAGCCGCGCTTGTCATGGACGGCGATCAGCCCGCCGAACCCGTTCCAGGCCCGGGGCGGGACCGCCCCGTACTCGTCCATGTTGACACAGACCACGTCCGGCATCGTCCCCGGCTCCAGACACCCTGCCAGCGGCGCCCCACCCACGTCCAGCGAGATCACCGTGTCAGGCCGGCGGCTGCGCAACGCGCGGATTACCCGGGCGTAGGTATCCGGTGCGGCGACGCCCTCCACCAGAGGAAGGCTGCCGGCGAGGCCAACGAAGTCGGCCACCGGGCCGGAAGCGATGGCCCTGAGCACCGTATCGACGCAGGCCCGGCTCCACAGCAGATAGGGGCTGAAGTTGCACAGCTCCCCTCCGGCGCGGGCGACCATGTTCACACAGCGCCGGTCCGTCTGGATACCGTCGGTGGCCGGGAGCACCTCCAGGGCGAGGTCGACGGCGGAGAAGTCCCGGGCCTGCAGGCAGGCGAGATAGGCGCCGCCGGGGGTGAACCGCTGCAGGAGCGCGCCGGGGATGCCGGGGTTCCGATAGCCCCCGGGCTGCCCGGGTAGGAAGGTCACCAATCGCGGGCGGACAGAGAGTCTCGCCCGCCGGGCCATCTCGCTCCGGGCATCGGGGCGCAGGAAAGCGTCGAACACCCGGGCGATGTTGGTGGCCTTCCCGCTGGCATAGGCGGCGCTCACGTGGGGCCGCAGTTTGGCACCGGAGGCCACATCGGGCAGGGCCACGGACCCATCGCGATGCCACAGGCAGCCTCGTGTCGGATCGGTCTCCAGCTCCCAGAGCTCATCGGCCGCCGGAGCCAGCTCATAGACGGTGATCGATTGGCGCATCAACGGTACTCCCAAGCGGCCGTTGTGTCTCTCGTCCCGCGAGAATTCGGCCTCTGCGGATCTGCTGCTGACGACCCGCAGAGGCAATCGATCCAACTGAGAGCCGCAAGGAGGCCGTGGGCCGTTCTGAGCCGCGGGGCCGGCGGGACGGTGAACGGCCCACCGGGCTGGAGAGCCTGTCGGCTAGGTGGATGTGGGCCTCCTTCGCGCCGTGGCGTAGGCCCCGTCCAGGTGCCAACTTAGTGTTGTCACGGCTATCTGTGGGTTGTCTCTGGCGCATAGAGGTCGCCTCGCCATAGTAACACCGCAGAAGACGAGCGGCCCGCGCCCCCGGGGCGGGTCTCAGGGACTTCCACGACAGGCTCTAGAGCCCCGCGGGCACGGTGGCTGACGATGGTGTGTGCCGTCGGCCTGGATAGTGCCAGGCCGACGGCGGACGGCCGACGGCTGCGGGCCTGGAGACCCGCGGGCACGGTGGCTGACGATGGTGTGTACAGACGGCCTGGATGGTGCCAGGCCGACGGCGGACGGCTCCTACTCCCGCAGCTCGTCCAGGTTCGCCCAGACCTTCCCGAAGCAGGCGATGATGTCCGCCGCGTCGTGGTCGGTCATCTTCTCATTGATGGAGACCTGCAGCAGGTCATCGAGGATCTGCTCGGTGCCCGGCGTCTCGCCGCGCTCGTAGCGGACCTGCTGCCCTTCGGGCTGCAGAGAGAAGGGGAAATCGGAATCGCCGTAGATGCGCTTCTCCCGTAGCAGGTCGTACATGAAGATGGGCTGGCCGATGTAGTGGGCCCCGCAGGGAGCACCCTCGTTGGCCAGCGCCTGGGCCAGCCTGGAGGTGGAGATACCGAGCTTTGACTGATCCACCAGCAGCGGGAGGAACCAGTACGTGTGCCGGCCGCCCTCGGACACAGCGGGAACCTCGATACCTTCCAGCGTCTCCAAGGCCCGGCAGATGCGGTCGCCCAGCTCATTGCGGCGGGCCGTGACCCAGTTGACCTTGTCGATCTGGGCGTCCAGCACCGCGGCCTGCAGCTCGGTCATGCGGTAGTTCATCCCGAACATCACGTAGTTGCGCGCACCGGTGCCGTAGTTGGGCCAGCCCTTGTTGGCAAACAGCACCGCACGCTCGCCCAGGGCGTCGTCGTTGGTCACCGTCAGGCCGCCATCGCCGGTGGTGATGTGCTTGGACTGCTGCAGGGAGAACGTGCCCATGTGCCCGATGGTGCCCACATGTCTGCCCTTGTACAGCGTCCCGTAGGCCTGGGAGCAGTCCTCGATGACGTAGAGATTGTGCTTCTCCGCCAGCTTCATCAGAGGGTCCATGTCTGTGGCATTGCCGCACAGGTGCACGGCGATGATGGCCCGGGTACGCTCATTGATGCGGCGGGCCACGTCGTCGGCGTCCAGGCCGATGTTGTCACGACGCAGATCGCCGAAGACGGGGATGGCGTTCTGTGCCAGGATGGGGATCACCGTCCCCATGTCTGTGATCGGTCCGGTGATGATCTCGTCGCCGGGATTGGGGTTGACGGCGCCCACGGCCACGTGGATGGCCGCGGTGCCCGAGGTGGAGGCGACACAGTGCTTCACTCCCAGGTGTCGGGCGAACTTGTCCTCGATCCCGGGCACGAACCTGCCCCCGGCGCGGTTCAGGGCGCCCGAGCGGATGACCTCGGTGAGGTTCGCCAGCTCCTCGTCTCCGACAGTGCGACCGGCGGCCCCCCCGACCGTGGGATAGCCTGCAGTGCGGATGGGAGTGCCGCCGTTGATTGCCAGTATACTCACTTCGCTACCTCCGTATGCGTGGCCCAGACCAACGTGGCCCCGCTCAACTGCGTGCAGGTTCGTCAGGGCGACGGGGTTGCCCTCCACCGCTCGCTCACCACGCCGGCGGAGGACAGGGCGGCGCCGCCGCCGAAACCGCTTCCCGGCGGATGACGGTGGCCGACGGCGACTACGCGGACCGCGAGACCGCCCCCCGGAGGGCTGCACAGATGCAGGCGCGATACCACAGAATCACCGATGATCGGCTGCTCAGACCTCAGGAGGCCGACGGCATCGCCCCGGAGTGGGCGCGGGCACGCGTCCATCGCTGGGTGGACGTGCAGGGGGCGACGGAGGAGGAGCTGGCCGCGCTTCTGGCCCCCCTGCAGCTCCACCCCCTGGTCCTGGACGGCCTCCTGGACGAGGGCCGCAACGCCCGCATCGCGCCCTTCGAGAGCGCCGTGTTCTTCGAGCTTCCCACGCTCCCGGAGGACGAGCAGAGCAGGCACATCTCCATCGTGTGCCTGCCTTCGCTGCTGATCACGGTGCACCGCCACGCCGTCTCGCGCCTGGACGGCCTCGCCTGCGCTCTGGAGAGCGACATGCGCCTGGTCACCCCTACTGTCCGCGCTCTGGTGTACCAGGTGCTGGACGACCAGATCGACGAGACACTGCACCGCGGTATGGCGCTGCGCTGCGAGGTCGAGACACTCTCACGCCAACTGGACCAGACGCTCGACGACGTGGGGGTAGAGAGCATCGTGCAGACCAAAGGGCGCCTGAGCGCGATGTCCGCCGTCTGCGAGGACCAACTGTACTGCATCGAGGCCCTGATGAGCGCCCAGTCGGCGGCCTTCTCCGTCGGTCCGCAGCGCGACCACTTCAACGACCTCGCCGGACACCTGGAGCACGCGCTGCGGACGCTGACCAGGCTGGAGGCCCACCTCAATGAGTTGCGGCTGTATTACCTATTGGCCGTTCAGGAGAGAACGGAGAAGCGGCTCGGGACTCTGACCGTCATCTCGGCCGTGTTCCTCCCGCTGACTTTGCTCAGCGGCATCTACGGGATGAACTTCGCGAGCATGCCCGGCCTGGCGGAGCCCGCCGGTTTCTGGGCCATGCTCGGCCTGATGGGCCTGATCGGCGCCGGCCTGCTGGTGTACTTCAGGGCCAGGGGCTGGTTTGAGTAGCACGAGGGAGCGACGGTCACCGCTGCTCCCCCGTGCCTGCGTGTCCCTGTGTTGGGCCATCCGCCCGTTCTCTGCGTCACCCGTGGAACTCCGCGTCTACATGGTGAGACGTGTCTGTCCGTCCCCGTCCCCGGCCTCGGCCCCTCACTTGCCGATCCCCATCACGTAGGTGACCTCCGGCCGCGCCGTCACGGCGATCTTGCCTGCCCCCACAACCAGCTCCACCGGCTCCCCCAGGTAGTCGCAGGCCGTGGGCGTCCCTTTGGCGTCGATAGTGACCTCGGCCTCACCCTCCGCTCGCCAGATCGCGGCCGTCAGCGTCTCGCCCGCATCGAAGAGGTAGCAGTAGTTGCCCTCCCCCACCTCGCGCTTCTCCAGCAGCCTGCCTTCCCCCAGGGCGCGGGTGAGTGTGGCGTAGGCCCGGTACGCGGGCTTTGGCGACAGATCATTGCGGATGATCCCGAAACGGTGCTCGTTGTAGGTGGCGTCGTCCCCGCCGTCTCGGAACTCATACCAGTACACGTTCTGCAGCCCCTCCCCCACAGTGAGCAGGTAGGCGCGGGGCAGGTACAGAGCCTGGATCTCGTCGGTGACTCCGGAGCCGGCGAAGGACAGCACCATCCCCAGGAAGCCACCTTTGAGCTCGCTGTCGTGCAGGTAGAGCGCCACCGGGTATCCGATGAACTCGTCGCCATTGTAGCCGGCGAGGAGGGGGATGAACCGGTCGCTCCCCCTGAGCTTGGTGTCGGTGAGCCAGCGCGTGGAGCTGATTTTGGGCGGCAGGCTCAGGCCATCGCCATGCGGGCCGACCAGCTCCGTCCGGGAGGCCTCCTGGGGCAGCCCTTCCTCGGTCCACCAGGCCTTCCAGCCCACATGGAGAGCTTCGCGCGCCGCCTCCGGGGCGTGGGGGCCCTCCCACGCGCCGTCCTTGAGGCGCTGGGCATAGTAGAGCGGCACGCCGCCCATGTGCACCAGCAGGCCGCCCTCGCGGACGAAACGCACCATCTCGTCGAAGTAGTCCGCCGGATAGTGCTCCCCGGTGGGCATGACGAGCACCTGGGTGGTGGTGGGGTCCAGAGCATCTAGGCCCTCCAGCCCTACGAGACGGGCGCTCGCGTTCTCTAGTTGGTCCAGCGCCCCACAGATTCGCGACCCCAGAGCACTGCCGCCGGGCAGGCCCTCTTCGTCCAGCACGCCCATATCAAAGTGCGTGCGCTGCGGGAAGCGAAGCTCCGCGGCCCGCAGGATGAGCCCGGTGGCGAACCCACCTTCGTCCAGCAGAGGGTTGGTGTGCGTGGGCCAGCCGAACTCCGTGATCCAGAGCTCCTTCCCGCCGCCATACTCCTCCATCAGGGCCCAGGTCGCCTGTAGGTCCTCGACGATGCGCGCCTTCTCCGGGACCTGCGGGTAGCGGTACGGATGCACCGCCATAACATCGAAGGCCTCGAAAGCGCCGTGCTCGAAGGTCTTGCGGATGTACTCAAAGGGGATACCGGCGGTGCCGCCGTAGACCACCTGCGCCTCGGGATCCGTCTGCTTGATCGTCTCGTACGAGGCAATCAGCAGGGCCGCGTACTGCTCCGGGTTGGGTTCGGGCTTCCAGAAGCCGATGTTCGGCTCATTCCACACTTCCCAGTACTTGATGTCGGCTTTGTAGCGCTCCACCACGTGGCGCACGTAGTCGCACCAGTCGTCCAGGTGCTCGTGGGCGGGATAGGCCCAGTCCACGTTGTAGCACAATATCGGGAGCAGGTTGACGTTGTGGGCCTTCGCCGAGACCAGCAGTTGGTCGTAGCGGTCGAAGGACCACCGATCGTTCTGGGGCTCGAAGACGCCCCAGGTGAAATCGGCGCGAGCCCAGCGGATGCCGGCGTCCTGCATGAGCTGCAACTCCTGCTCGCGGTCCTCAAACTCGCCCCCGCCCCCCAGATGGGCGCACACGCCAAAGGGCACCACATCGGCTACGGCGGGTATGGTCAGCACCGCGGTCAGAATGCGAAGGACATGGGAAGTCATGGAGGCTACCTCCTGATGGGGTTCGGGGAGCTATTCCGCTTGCGCGAGCGGCTGCCCTCCACGAGGCGGAGACGCACGATGGCCCGGACGCGACAAGTCAGGCAGGGCAAACCGGTTGCGCAGGGGAAGCTAACCACTTGAAGCGCCGCAGATCGGTGCCGCTAACAGGAAGAGGATGACGCGACATTGCCCACGCCCCGAGACGTCCACCGGCTCAGAGGCCATTCGATACTCGCACTGCTGGCGCTGGCCGTCCCGGTAGTCCAAGGAGTGAGCCAACCCATGACCACGACCGATGAACGACAGGACCCGGCACTGGCGCCGCCGCCCATCTTGACCTCGCACCTTGAGCAGTACGCTGAGGACCGTCGCATCTTCCAGGGTATCCCCGGCCTGGAGCGCGCGGCCAATGGCCGCCTGTGGGCCACCTGGTACGGTGGCGGCCCCACCGAGGGGCCGTGGAACTACGTGATGCTGGTCACCAGCGAGGATGATGGAAAGACCTGGTCGGGCCTGAGGATGGTGATCGCCCCTCCCGGAGATGTGCGGGCCTTCGACCCCTGCCTGTGGATCGACCCGGAGGGGCACCTGTGGCTGTTCTGGGCCCAGGCCTGGGAGCTGTGGGACGGCCGAGGCGGGGTCTGGGCCATGTCCTGCCCCAACCCCGAGGAGGCCTCGCCGGCATGGTCGGCGCCGCGGCGGCTGTGCAACGGGATCATGATGAACAAGCCCACAGCTCTGTCAACCGGACAGTGGTTGCTGCCCGCAGCGGTCTGGCCCCACGCCCCGCACCCCCGGGACCCGGCGCGTCGCTTTGACCTGGGGGAAGAGAAGCGCTCTAACGTGGTGGGCTCGAGGGATCAGGGGCAGACGTGGGAGCTCCTGGGCGGGGCCGATGTCCCGGGGCGGGCCTGCGATGAGCATATGGTGGTGGAGCTGGGCGACGGGCGGCTGTGGATGCTGGTGCGCACCGGCTACGGCGTCGGCCAGAGCTTCTCGTCCGACGGCGGTCATACCTGGAGCCCCGGCGGCCCCTCCTGGATACCCCATATCCCGGCGGCCCGATTCCTCATCCGCCGCCTGAGCTCCGGCAAGCTGCTGCTGGTCAAGCACACTCCGCCGGACGGCAAGACCCGGGCGCACCTGACGGCGCATCTCTCCGCCGACGACGGCCGCTGCTGGTACGGGGGGCTGCTGCTGGATGAGCGCGCCGGGGTCTCCTATCCCGACGGCGTGCAGGCCCCGGACGGAACCATCTACCTGATCTACGACTACTCGCGCCAGGGCGAGAAGCAGATCCTGATGGCGACATTCACCGAGGAGGACGTGGCCGCCGAGGCCGATGTCTCGGGCAAGGTGAGGCTGCGGGTGTTGGTCAACCAGGCCACCGGAGTGGCCCCGGTGCAGGAACGCCGTCTGGCGAGCAATGAGGACGGGAAGGAGCTGCCGACGGGCTCCGGTGCGCAGGTCAGTCTCGAAGGCGGACAGTCCGACAAGCTTGTGCCGGGCGTGCGGCTCTTCACCGACCGCCAGTACCAGGCGGCGAAGCTGCCGCCGGAGCTGGATGGCTGTGAGTTCATCCGCGCGAGTCTCGAGGGCTCCGGCGGTGTGTGCGAGGAGGCGGGCGTGGCGTACGTGCTCACTCCGCTTCCCGAGCGCAACCGCGACAGCATCGAGCTGGGCCTGCGAAGGCAGGGCTTCGACAAGGCACGCCTCCCCGAGTTCCAGCTCTTCGACTCCTCCGAGGGCAACATCGTCTCCGTGTTCCACAAGAGGCTGGAAAGGGGCGAGAAGGTGGAGCTGGGAAAGTGGGGCGTCCTGGTGCTGCCGGGGAGGTAGGCCGAAGAGGACGGAGGACGGAGGACGGCGGAGACGGCGGGCGGCGAACGTCAGACCACGGAGACACGGAGAGTACAGAGTCCCGCGGAGAACGACACGGCAGACAAACGGCGAGAGAACGGCGGAGACGGCGGGCGGCGAACTTCAGACCACAGAGACACGGAGAACACGTGGTCTCACCGACAACGGCCTGGGAAGGCGGGAGAGGCGGCGAGACGCCAGAGATGACCACCTGTCACCCGGGGAGGGAGTCTTACAGTGACCAGCGCGCAACCCAGTTCGCCCATTGTCCTTCGCACCGCCTCGGCCGCCCTGCACTTCGACCCCGAGACGGGGCGGCCGGTCTCGCTTCGCCCTGCCGGCAATCCCGAGGTCGATCTGTTGTCCACCTCGCCCGCGCACCCGGTCTTCGCCCTCCAGTACCTGTCCGAGGACCGACAGTTCGTGATGCTGGACTCACACAGCGCCCGCGAGGCGTCGGTCCAGGTAGCCAACGGGGTTCTGGTGCTCACGTTCTTTGGCGTCGGGGGGCTGGATGTGGATGTGACGCTGACGGTGCGGGCCGATGAGGCGGAACCGATGAGCCGGTGGTCCTGCACCGTGCGCAATGGCGCCGGCCTGCGCATCGTGGACGTCCAGTTCCCCTTCGTTGTGGTGCGGGAGCAGGAGGGCGGCTCCGTCCTGCTGCCCGCGGGGCATGGGGAGCTGTGGCAGGGCGACATGCTGCGAGACCTGCCGCTCGATGTGCCGGAACGCTGGCGGCTCATTCCGCCCAACGGCAACTCGCCCCACTACCCGGGGCGGGTGTTCGCGCAGTTCGCGGCCTGGTGCGGCCCCGAGGGCGGCGTCTACTTGGCCGCCGAGGACACCGAGGGCAATGTGAAGCTCATCAGTGCCCTGAGGCGCGATCCCGGTATCCGCCTGGGCATGGCCCATGTGGGCGACTGGCCCACCGAGGGCACACGGACCCTGGAGTACGATGTGCTTGTAGGCTGCTTTGAGGGCGACTGGACCGACGCGGCGGACATCTACCGTACCTGGAGCCTGCAACAGCACTGGGCCACGCCGCTTTCGCAGCGCCGAGACGTGCCCCGGTGGCTGCTGGATTCCCCGCCGCATATCACCATCCGCCTGCAGGGCTACGTGGACGCCGGCCCTGCGCCGCTGATTGAGCCCTTCATCCCGTACGACAAGTGTATCCCCCTTCTGGAGGGTATCAGCGAGCGGGTGGAGGCGCCGCTGGTGGCGGTGCTGATGTCCTGGGAGCGCGGGGGCCCGTGGGTGTACCCGGACTGCTTCCCACCCGTTGGGGGCGATGAATCGCTGGCGCGCTTCTGCGGCCTGGCCCGGGAACGTGGCTGGCATGTGGGGTCCTTCTGCAACGGCACGCGGTGGGTGACCAAGCACCTGTACAACGGCTATGACGGCCGTGATTACTTCGAGGCACACCACGGCGAGCGCAGCGTCTGCCACACGCACGAGGACGATCCGTGGGCGGAGCATTGGGACCAGAGCTGGCGCCCCAGCTACACGTGCTGCATGGCGGCGGAGCTCACGAGGTCCATTGCGGTCGACTTCGTCCGTCGCCTGATCGGCTGGGGCATGGAGTCGATCCAGTTCTTCGACCAGAACTGCTCGGCGGCCACGTTCCCCTGCTTCTCCTCCGAGCACGACCACCCGCCCATGCCCGGCAAGTGGATGGCCCGGGCGATGGTGGACACGATCGGGGAGTTCCGGAAGCTCGCGGAGGAGGCCGGCCAGAGCGGGGTCATCCAGTCCACCGAGAACCCGTGCAATGAGTTCTGCCTGAACCTGTTCCAGCAAAGCGACGTGCGGGTCAGTCCGCCTTCCAGCGGGTTGGCGAACTTCGTGCCCATCTATCACTATCTGTTTCACGAGTGCACGATCCTGCACGGCATGATGAGCACCGGGGGCGAGCCGTATGCCCTGCCGATCCGCAATGCGTGGAACCTTGTGTGGGGTGAGATCCCCGGAGCGGTCATGACCGGCGACGGGACGCTGCTGAACCGCGAGACCTTCAACTGGGCCGAGTGGGAGCCACGGGTGGGTAGCGACGAGGACAGCCTGGAGATGATCCGCACGGCCACGGCCATGCGCCGGGGAGCGGGCCGCGACTTCCTGGTGTACGGGCGGATGCAGCGTTCGGCGGAGGTGGACTGCGAGGTCCTGCGTTGGGAGCACGATGGGCGCCGGTACGAGGTCCCGGCGGTGGCTCACGCGGCCTGGGGGGCGCCGGACGGCCGTCACGGGGTGATCCTTGCCAACTGGACGGACGAGGCCCGGGACGCCACCTTGAGCGACGGGCGTCTGGGGGAAACGGTGCTGCTGCATGCGTGCGGGCGGGGCAGCGGGACCGAAGAGGCCGAGATGGACGGAGGCACGCTGATGGTGAGCGTGCCGGCGCTGGGGTGCGTGCTGGTGGAGGGCCGGTCCTCTGCCGGCTGCCCGGGTCTCTGACAACGGCACAGCGAGCGCCCTCGTGGGCGCACCAACCGCGCCGGCCCTGTTGGCCCGGACTGAAGTCCGAGCCTGAGAGACGCCGCTGCGCGGCGCCGCGCGGTCCTTCGGACCTGACGGCCTCCCGCCGCCCAGCCGACGGCAGACAGCGCTCAACACATGCCGGACTGAAGTCCGGGCCTGAGAGACGCCGCGACGAGGCTCCGATGGCCCTACGGGCCGCACGACACACGGCCCGCCCCCGACGGCGCGGAGCGCCAAACACACGCGGGCCGCGAAGCCCGATCTCGCCCTGCGGGAAGCCTGCTAACGCCCGGGACCCGGCCCCGGAGCTTGCTCCGGACGACAAGAAACGCGCCAGTGTAGGAGTCTACAGACAGACGGCCGACACCCACAGAGCATCGACTGTGGATACCACGAACAGAGGCACAGGAGTGTACCACCATGACCGGCCCCAAGACTCTCGTTGCCATCCTGGCGCTGGGCCTGCTGTGGGCTACCCTTGCCACAGCCTCCGAACCGCCGGCCTTGCCTTTCGTCGTCACCGCCTGCGTGCGCACAGACGTGGCGCCCGCCATTGACGGCAAGCTGGACGACGCCTGCTGGCAGCGCACCCGTCCGATGGAGCCCTTCGTCAAGCTCACCCTCGGCACCCCGGCGAGCTTCGGCTCCACCGGGTACATGGCCTATGACAATGAGAACCTGTACATCGGCGTTCACTGCCAGGAGCCCGCCGTGGACAAGATCAGGGCGGAGGTTACCCGGCGCGATGGCGCGGTGTTTGGCGATGACTGCATCGAGATCTTCTTGATTCCGCCGGACTCCACGCTGCTGGCGGACGTTCCGGAGCACGGGCGGTACTTCCACCTGGTGACCAACTCGGCCGGGACGATCTACGACGAGATCGGGCTCGAGGCGCCCACCTCGTATGACGGCCAATGGCGGGCGGCGGGAGCCAAAGGCCCTGACTACTGGGAGCTGGAGGTGGCGATCCCGTTCTCGGAGCTGGGCACCTCCGCCCGCGACGGGGCGGCCTGGACGGGCAATATCAGCCGGGCGCGCTGGCTGGAGAAGGAGTACACCTCCTGGTCTCCGATCCAGCGAACGTTCCACGACAAGGACCGTTTCGGGCGCATCGTGTTCACCACCGATCTGGCCCAGACCGAAGAGCAGATCGCGGCGGTGGAGTTCGCGGCCGTCAAGAGCGCACTGCTTCAGCCGCTGGTGAGCGGCATCGAGGAGACCGTCGCAGCGACGCAGGAGCTGGCGGCCGGCCTCCCGGAGAGCTCGCGACCGGATGCCCTGCGCACCGCGGGGCGGCTCCGTGGGCGTCTGGGGAACGTGCGGCACCGACTGGGGGCGCTGACGGTGGACGGCTTCCGCCAGCAGTGGCAGAGCCTGCATCGCCGGGCCGCGCGCCTGGATCGGGACGCCGAGGACGCCCGGGACGAGATGACGATGCTGGCCGCCACCGACGGTGGACGGAAGGCGGCACAGGTGTTCATCACCCCGGCCATGAGCAATCAGCGGCTGGTGGACAACCGTTGGCCCAAGGACATCGAGACGCTGTCAGAGCTGAGCCTCACCGCCTGCCCCGGCGAGTACGAGGCGGCGACGTTCAGCCTCTACGCAGTGCGCGAGCTTGGGCAAGTGACTCTGGACATCAGCGACCTCGCGGGACCCGCCGGCACGCTTGCGGCCTCCTGCATCGATCCCTATGCCGTGAAGAGCTGGTACCAGGCGGGGCGAGGCATCGCCGACCTGGGCCAGAAGCTGCCGACGCCGGAGCTGCTGCTCAAGGACGACGATCTCGTCAGGGTCGACCACGAGAAGCAGGCCAACTTCGTCCGCGCCCGGCCGGGCTCGACGGAGTACCTGGATGCGAGTCTGAAAGACTCCTCGAACCTGGCGGGGTTCGTGCCACGCGACGCCGAGAGGCTGCTCCCGCTCACCATTGTGGCCCGCAGCCTCAAGCAGTTCTGGCTGAGGGCCCACATCCCCGAGGACGCCCAGGCCGGGACATACGTGGGGCGGGTCACCGTGCGCGCCCGGGACACCGACGACATCGTCATTCCGCTGACGGTGACCGTCCTGCCCTTCACTCTCGCCGAGCCTGTGCTGGAGTATTCCATCTACTATCGCGGCGTGCTCACCCCCGGTGGCGGCGGGAGCATCAGTTCGGAGGCCAAGTCGCCCGAGCAGTACGCGGCCGAAATGGCGGACCTCGTGGCCCACGGGGTGACCAACCCCACCATCTACCAGGGCTATGACGAGCAGCTACTCCGTCAGGCTTTCGAGCTGCGCGAGGCCGCCGGCATCCGGGGTCCGGTGATGACCCTGGGCGTGAGCACCGGGGCCCCGCAGACCGAGGAGGCCGTGGCCAAGCTCAAGGAAGCCGTCACCACGTGGGTCCGATTCATCGAGGACAGGGGCTACGACACCCTGTACGTCTACGGCATCGACGAGGCCTCCGGTGAGGGCCTGAAGGCCGAGCGCACCGCCTTTGCGGCGGTGCACGACTGCGGGGCCAAGGTGTTCGTGGCCTGCTACCGGGACTACTTCGACCTCGTCGGTGACCTGCTGGATCTTCCCGTCTGGTCCGGACGGCCTGACCCCGAGGAGGCCGCGAAGGCCCACGGCGTCGGCCACCGCATCTTCAACTACGGCAATCCGCAGTGCGGCGTGGAGGAGCCCGAGACGTACCGACGGAACTTCGGGCTCGCGCTGTGGAAGGCCGGCTATGACGGGGCCATGGACTACGCGTACCAGCACTCCTTCGGCCACGAGTGGAACGACTTCGACAACGCCAGCTACCGGGACCACACCATGGCCTACCCCACCGAGAACGGGGTGATCGGCACCATCCAGTGGGAGGGCTTCCGCGAGGCGGTGGATGACGTGCGGTACCTGTCCACCCTGCTGCAGACGATGCAGCAGGCGGAGCAGGCGGGCGGCGGCAAGGCGCAACTGTCCAGGGATGCCCGGGCGTGGCTGGAGGCTCTCGATCCCGACGCCGACCTGGATGCACTGCGGGCTGAGATGATCCGGCGCATCCTCGAGCTGGGGCAATAGGTCGTCACGTGGCGTGGGGGGTGGGTGACGGCAACGGCGAACGACCGCCTCACCCCCCTGCCCCCCTCTCCCTTACGCCCGCAAACACCCGCGGGCGACGGGAGGAGGGGGGTGAACGACGGGGACGGCCGTGGCGCGTGGCGCGCAGCGGCATCAACGACGATGACGGCAACGGCGAACGACCGCCTCACCCCCCTGCCCCCCTCTCCCTTACGCCC
>CAZXDD010000117.1:0-16047 GCA_964639415.1 uncultured Armatimonadia bacterium | reverse complement strand
CGCGCCTTCGAGGCACGCCCCCCCCGCCCGCCCCCGTGCTCGTGCCCCTACACGTTGCAGGTGTCGAAGGCGGCCTTGAGCGCGGCGAAGACCTCGCCCTTGGCGCCGAACTCGTGGCCCACGAACAGCTCAAATCCGCTGTCGGCGATGGCCCGCATCACTGCGGGGTAGTAGATCTCCTGGGTGTCGTCCATGTCCCTGCGTCCCGGATTGCCCGCGGTGTGGAAGTGCCCGATGTAGTCGATGCTCTCGCCGATGGTGCGGATCAGGTCGCCTTCCATGATCTGCATGTGGTAGATGTCGTAAAGCAGCTTGGCCCGTGGCGAGCCCACCATCTTGCACACATGCACCCCCCACCGGGTGTGGTCGCACTGGTAGTCCGGGTGGTTGACCTTGGAGTTCAGAAGCTCCATGTTCAGGTTGATCTGGGCCTCCTCGGCGTGTTTGACCACATGGGACAGACACTCGGCGCAGTTCTCGGCCCCGCGGATGTCGTCCATTCCCCGCCGGTTGCCGGAGAAGGTGATCAGGCCCGGGATGTTCCACTTCACCGCCAGGTCGATGCTCTCGTGGATCTCGTCGATGATGCGGCTGTGGTTGGCGGGGTCGTTCATGCCCTCGGTGAGGGTGCCGTGCCCGCTCATGCTGGCGATGCGGAGCCCGTACTGCTGGGTGAGGGCGAAGACCTCCTCGCACGGCACGCCCTCCCGGGCCCAGAACTCCACGGCGGCAAAGCCGGTCTCGGCCGCGAACTTGATGAGCTGCTCCAGGGTGATGCCATCGCGAAGGTAGCATCCGAGGCAAAGCGACTGGTTGATCCGTGCCATGTAGTGTGTCTCTCCTTGCATAGAGGTCAGGCCGAGAAGCCGGGCCTGCAGTGAGGATGTCATCCTGAGCGTCCATCTCGCGCAGCGAGATAGCGAAGGATCTCGCGAGGTCACGGGAGGCTCTTGGAGCTGCTCTCTCCGATGGCGGACGCTCTCAGAACGACACTCCCATGCGAATGCGGGCTTCTCGGCCGCGCTTCGAGGCGGCCCGAGGCCGCGTGTGTGTCCATGGCGCCGTGGCGGAGAAGCCCGCCCCGGCCGGCAGTGTCATCCCGAAGGCCATCGCGATTGGCGGGCGCGGCCCGAGGAATCCCCTGGCCTGGAGGCCCGGCCGCGGGGCCCGCGCGCCGCCGGACCCTACCCCATTGCGTCCGGCTCGCCGGTGACAGGGGGACCACCATGGCGCCTCTTCCCCCGCCCTCCTGCAGGTATCCCCCACCCGCTCCGCGAACCTCCGGCCATCCCTCGAATGGAGGCCCAACATGCGTCTGCGGCGTCTGAGTTTCGCTCCCTTGCTCCTGCTGTCCTTCCTCTGCCTCGCCCAGGTCTCCTGCGCCCGCGATGTGGACCGCCGAGACTCTCGACCCATCGCGCCGGGCGTGGAGCTGCTCACCCACAGGCAGGTGGCGGGGCCGTGGGAGGTTAGGGCGGTCAAGATCCAGCGCGGCGCCGAGGCCGTCCGCCTGCAGGGCGCCGTCGCCCACCGCCGCCTGCCCGGCGTGGATACGCTCTCCCACATCATCGAGCAGTACGCCGACGCCCAGGACGCCACGGTTGCCGCCGTCAACGCCGACTTCTTCGTCATGGCCGGCAACCCGCGGGCCGGGAACGTGATCGGACTCACCATCATCGACGGCGAGCTGCTCACCACCGCCAGGGGGCGCCCGGCCTTCGTCCTGATGGCCGACGGCACCCCGCGCATCGGCGTGTTCGAGACCACCGCCGGCCTCGCCGTGGCCGGCAAGACACTCGCCATCGCCGGGATCAACTGCGCCGTGCCCCAGGACGGCGCCTGCCTGTTCACCTCGGCCTGGAGCCCGTGGGAGGAGCCGGGTGTCGGCGTGGTGCTGACGGTCCCGGGGCTCCCACTGGGGGCCAACGGGCGCTGGGAGGCCACGGTGGCGCGGAAGCTCGTGGCCGGGCAGGCCGCGGAGCTCTCGGAAGGCGAGCTGGCGGTTCGTGCCGCGGGCGCGGCCGCCGCGGACCTGGCCGCGCTGCAGATCGGCGCCCCGGTAGCCCTCGAGGTGCGAACCGAGGGCCTCGAGGGACCCGTCAACCTCGCCGTCGGCGGCGGGCCGGTGCTGGTGCAGGAGGGCAAGGTCCTCCACGACCCCGCAGGCACCGACCCCCGGCATCCCCGGACGATGGTGGGCTTCAATGAGCACGAGATCGTCCTCGCCACCGTGGACGGCCGCCAGCGGGGCTGGAGTGTGGGCATGAACCTCGGCGAGCTGGGGCGCCTGATGGCCGAGCTGGGCTGCACCGAGGCCCTCAACCTCGACGGCGGCGGCTCGACCACCATCTGGGTCCGCGGCAAGGTGCACAACCGCCCCTCCGACGGCGGACAAAGGCGCATCGCCAATGCCGTCCTGCTCCGGCTCAGGTCCGATCAGGGGCCACTGTCGCGGGTCCTCGTGCGGCCCGACCGCATCGTCGCCATGTCCGGCGCCCGCATACCCCTGGACATCTGGTTCACCGACGACGCCTACAACCCGCTGCAGGCCGATCCCTCCCGGCTCCAGGTAGCCGTCACCGGCGACGGCGTGGGCGCCTCCCTGGCCGACGGAGTGCTGACCCTCACCGGCCCCGCGCAGGAGGCCACCGTGACGCTGTCGCATCTGGACAACCCCGGCGCCGCCGCGGCCTTGCCCGTGCGGCTCGTGGACTCCTGCCCCGCCCTGGCGCTCACGCCTCCCGTATCGTACCTGTGCCCCGGTGAGACCGCCACCTTCCAGGTCGAGGGCGTCGCCGAGGACGGTAGCCGCATCTGGCTGCCCACCGATGTGGCGAAATGGTCCGTGGAGGGGGCCGGAGCCCGCCAGACCGGCGCGGGGCAGTTCGCCGCCCTCGAGGCCGGCGGTACCGCCACCGTCACCGCCGGGATCGGCGAAGCCGTCGCTCAGGCCCCCGTGCACGTGGCGCGAGACGTTGCCATCGAGGGCTTCGAGGCCGCCGAGCCCGCGCGCTTCACCCGCTATCCGGATACAGACGCCGTCTCCGGCCGCCTCCTGTACCCCACGACAGGCAGCCCCGAAGGTGCCCGCTATTGCCGCCTGGAGTACAACCTCGGCGAGCCCACCGCCACCCGGGCCGCGTACGTCCGCCTCGACCGCCCCGTCGGCGTTGCCCTGAAGCTGTCCGCCATGGCCAGGGGCAAGGGCACGCCACCCGCCTGGCTACGGGCCGCCGTGGTCGATGGGAACGGCACCCGCCACACCGTGAACCTGGCCGACAAGCTCGACTGGGGCGACGAGTGGCGCCGCCTCGAGGCCCGCCTGCCCGAGGGCCTCAAGCAGCCCGCCACATGGGAGAGTGTCTATGTCGTGGCCACCTCCGGCATCCCCGGGGAGGGGCATCTGGACCTCGATGACCTGCGGGTGATGGCCGTCCCCGAGGGGGAGTAGGCGAGAACGGCGGACGGCGAACGTCAGACCACGGAGACCACGGAGTCCCACGGAGAAAGGCAAGGACCAGGCTCTTGCATGAGCGTGCTTCTTGAAGCTTGAGCCAAGTTCTGGGACCGTAATCCCGCCGTTCGTGAACGTCCCGCAGGGCGGGATCGGGCTTTCCAGCCCGGCTCGGCGATCCCGCCTTGCAGGAGCGCCGCCTGGCCGTGGCACGGACCCGAGGCGGCCGTTGCCGTTCCGCGCTTCACGAGAGAAGCACGAACTCCTGCGCCGAAGCGCAGGGAGGAGAGATCAAATGGCTCTGAAGATCGCTATCGTTGGGATGGGCAATATCGGCAATACCCACGCCGGGTGCTATGTGGCCGATGACCTCGCGCAGATCGTGGCCGTCTGTGACATCAAGAAGGACCGCGCCGACGCGGCCGCCGAGAAGTACGGTGTCCCGGCGTTCTACAGCGTGGCCGAGCTCCTGTCCGCCGGGATAGAGATCGACGCCGCCAGTATGTGCACCGCGGGGGTCGAGAACGGTGGCGACCACTACGAGCCCACCATGGAGCTGCTCTCCGCCGGCATCCCCACGCTCGGCGAGAAGCCCATCTCCAACAGCATCGAGCATGCCAAGGAGATGGTGGCTCTGGCCAAACAGAAGGGCCTGCCCTACGCCATCGACCTGAACCACCGCTTCACCCCGGCGGCCCTGCGGGCCAGGGAGTGGGTCCAGGCCGGGCGTCTGGGGACCTTGCACCTGATCAACATGCGCATGTGGATCAACAACCCCAATGAGTCCTCGCCCTGGTTCCACCTGCGCGCCCTGCACCCGCATTCCATCGACGTGATGCGCTACTTCTGCGGCGACGTCACCGCGGTGCACATGTTCTGCATGAAGGGCGAGGGCCGCCAGATCTGGTCCAATGCCCACATCAACATGATGTTTGCCAATGGCGTCATCGGGCACCTGACGGGGAGCTACGACGCCGGAGGGTCGTACGGGCTGGAGCAGTGCGACGTCGTGGGCTCCGAGGGGCGCTTCGTCATCGAGGATGCCTGCGAGCTGCTCACCTTCTACGACCGCCGCTCCCCGCAGACGGAGAGCTATGCCAACCTGGGGAGCATGACAGGTTTCGGCGAGACCTTCGCCAGTCGCATCCACCGTTGGCTGGAGCAGGTTTCCGAGGGTGTCTCGCCGGAGGCGGTGGACGGATCGGGCGAGGAGGCGCTCAAGGCCCAGCTCATCATCGAGGGCGCCATCGAGTCGTGGGAGACCGGGACTGTGGTGGAGCTGTAGGGAGCCGCACGCCGTTGGCGTTCCCCCCTCTCCCGGCCGTATCCGGGAGAGGGGGGCAGGGGGGCTGAGGCGGCCGTTGCCGTTGCTGCGCTCCCACCGCCAACGGCGGCGCGGTACAGGCCCGCGCCCTACAGAACGGCGGTGCCGGCGCCGTTGCGCGCCTCGCGCCACGGCCGTTCGCCGTTCACCCCCCTCCTCCCGTCTCGCCCGTCGTTTGGGCGAGTACAAGCGGCTCGGAGAGACGCCGAGAGGCGGGGCAGGGGGGTGAGGCGGCCGCTTGCCCGTTGGTGCCGTCCCACCGGCCAACGGCGGCGCGGAACAGGCCCGCGCCCTACAGAACGGCGGTGCCGCCGCCGTTGCCGTTCCCCCGTTCAACCCCGGCCCTTCTCACCGTCGCTTGACCCCTCCCTCTCCTTGGCCGCCACATAGTCCTCGGCCATCAGCAGCGCCGCATAGTCGTCCACGGGTCGCGGGGGAAGCAGGAGGCCGCGGGGAACAAGGCGGCGCCAGCCGGTGGGGGGATTGTCCTGGAAGTACCGCTCGCGCGCGCGGAGGGTGGTGTTGTGCTCCGGCACCAGCCGGACGGGACAGCCGGGCTCGAGGGCCTCGATCGCGCCGGCCACGGCCCTGCCGGTGGTGCGGTCACCCACCAGGATAGCGGCCGGTCGCCGTTCCCGGACGATGCCGAGCACCACCCGGGCGAGGTCCTGCCGCGGCACGACGGCGAGCTTCTCGGGGACACAGTCCGGGCCCAGCAGCGCCAGGCCGCACTTGTCGCGTCCCGGGTCGATGGCGAGGATGACCCTCGGGGCGTCCCGGCTCATCTCGTCCCACTCGCCCGGGAGACCTCGACGCGCACGATCATGGGCTCGTCCCTGGGCTGAGCGACGCGGGCGTCGTCCACGACGACGAAGCGGATCCTCGCCGGGCCGGCGATGGCCAGGATCTGGTCCATGGCGGCCAGGAGCTCCTCGGCCGGAACCTTGCCGTACTCGCCGGTCTCCGGTGCCGAGAGCATCCCGCGCGCGGCGGCCACGCGCCGGATGGAGCGCGTCGTCTCCAAGAGCGCCTGGAACACCCGCGGACGCGGCAGGCCGCCGTCGATGACCGTGGAGAGGATGACCTCCCCGGCGCGGAACACCGTCTTGTTGGGGGCCACCCAGAACTCCACCGCCGCGGGCTGTGGCTGGCGCTCGTAGGCCCGGCTCCAGGCGCGGATGATCACCACATAGGTGGGCGCCCCGCCGGCGCGTATCTGCCTGGCCACCTCGCTGACGATGTCCTGCTCGTCCACGCGTCCGGGGCCGCGGTCAGGGGGGAGGGGGGAGACGACCACCACGGAGGCGCCGCCACGGCCGGGGCCGATGCCGTGCTCGGCGGCGGCACGGCCCGCCAGTCTCAGCAATCCCTGCAACGCCGCCTCGATCTGGTCCTGGCTGAGGCCGGACTCCACGAAGGCCCGGATCACCTCCTCCCCGGCTTCCAGCGCGATGGGCTGCTCGATGATGGCGCTGAAGGCGATCTTGTAGTCCTCCACGAGCTGCTCGGTCCAGGCCAGGCGCCGCTCCGTCTCCTCCAGTTGCTGCTGCTTGGCGGCCAGGCGGTCATCGGCCTCCGCAAGGTACTCTTGAGCCCCGGCCACCTTGCGCTCGAGAGTGTCGAGCTGCTTGAGCTCCGCCGTAACGCTTTCCAGGCTCCTGTTGGAGACCTGCAGGCTCTTTTGCGTGGCCTCCAGCCCGGCCTTGGCGGTCTCCAGATTCTCCTTGGCCTGCGTCAGGTCGATGCGGGCGCTGGCCAGATCGGCACGGGCGGCGGTCAGGTCGGCGCGGGCGGCGGTGAGGTCGCCCCGGGCGGCGGCCAGGCTGCTGCGGGCATCCCCCAGCTCGCCCCGGGTCTGGCCCAGCCGGCCGCGAGTGCCCTGGAGCTCTCCCTGCACCCCGCTGAGCTTGAGGCGATTGGAGTCCAAAGCGGCCTGGGTGTCCCGCAGGACGTCCCGGCTGGTGAGCAGGACCTCCTCGGTGCTTCGCAGCCTTTGCTCGGCGGCCCCGGCCTTGGCATCGGCCTCGGCCGCCTGCCGGCGCGCCCGTGCCACCGAGGTCTCCAGCCGCCGGTTATCGGCCGAGAGCCTCCCCGCCTCCTGGCGCAGCTCGTCCAGGTGCAGTACGGCCACCCGGGCCTCCTCGCTGATCGCCATGGCGAAGGCCAGCCCGGCCGGCGGCAGGACGGCACCGACGATGACCGCCACCAGGCGCGCCGTGGCGCGCGGCCGCAGGCCAAAGGCACTGCGCCGGCTGCGGCCAAGAGCCGAGCCGATGACGTCACCGGCCCAGGCGATGGCCGCACCCACGATGGGCAGCAGCACCAATGCTATAGTGAGGTTCGAGATCATAGCTATCCAGACCGGCAGTGGCCGGGCGGGTCACCGCGCGCCGGTGTCGCCCCCGTACCGTCGCCTGCCGCCTGCCGTTCGCCGTCGGCCCTCTTCCGGGCGGCGCGCGGGAGCACCCCGACAGGCGCCCTCCGCCCCTACCTCGACAGGTCCAGCATCTTGGCCAGCCCTACCCCGAAGACCACGAGATTGGGCCCCCACGCCGCCACCATCGGCGAGAGGTTCCCCTGCTCGCCGAAGGCCCGCAGAAGCGTATTGAGGATGAAGTACGCGAACACGAGGATCAGCGCGATGCCGAAGCCCACGCCGGCGCTGGTGCGCTGCGGCCGAATCCCCAGCGGGAAGCCGAGCAGCGCGAAACACAGCGCCGCCCACGGTGTGGCAATGCGCACGTGATAGTGCTGATCCATGAAGCGCGCCCGGTACCGATCCCGCCGGCTTGCATCCGGCAGGCTCTCGAGGCGCTGAACCTCCGTCATCAGCTCACCCAGGGTCATGGACTCCACTCGCGGCTCGCCCCCCTGCTTGAGGTCCTCCGGCGAGCGCCCCATGTCCCAATAGATGCTGTCGATGCGCTGCTCCGGCTCGCCCTGGGACGTGTCCAGCCGCGACACGCCGCTCAGGTGCCACTTCTTGCCTTCCTCCCACACCGCCTTCTCCGCGTGCAGCACGTAGACCGGCTTGTGGTCCTCAAACTCGATGATCGAGACGTTCTGCATCTCGCGCCTGGCGATGTTGATCTGGTCGGAGGTGATGATGCGCTTGGTCGGCGGCTCGTTGGGGATGGTGAGGGTGATGCTCTTCTCGACGTTCTCGCTGTCCTCCAGGAAGTCCGCCACCAAGTCCGCCGCCCGGCGATAGCTGGCGGGGCCGATGCCCTCGTTGAAGAAGAACGCCAACAGCGAGACCGCCAGGCCCGCGAGCAGCACCGGTACCGACATGCGCCACGGGCTCAGACCCCCCGCGCGCATGGCCACGATCTCCCCGTGGTTGGACAGCTCCGCCGAGGCCATCACCGCGGCGAACACCGTGGCCATCGGCATGGTCATGGCCAAAGTGGTGGGCAGATGCAGGAAGAACACCTGCGCGACGATGCTCAGGGACACACCGTCATTGACGACCAGGCGTACCAGCCAGTACAGCTCGCTGACGCCCAGCAGGATTGCCAGGAAGGCACCCACCCCGCCGATGAAGGGGCCCATGAAGCTGGAGAAGATGTACCTGTCGGTCAGTCGCATGGCGTGTGAGCCCGGGACCCCTACATGCGGAAGCGCTCGCCAAGGTAGTACTTGCGCGCCACCGGATCGTGGGGCAGGTCCGCCGAGGAGCCGTGTGTCCGGATCTGGCCCTCGGAGATGATGTAGGCCCGGTCGGTGATGCCCAGCGTCTCCCTGACGTTGTGGTCGGTGATGAGAATGCCGATGTCCTCGGACTTGAGGGCCACGACGATGCTCTGGATGTCCTCGATGGCGATGGGGTCGACCCCCGTGAACGGTTCATCCAGCAGGATGAAGGAGGGCTCCGTACACAGAGCCCGGGCAATCTCCACCCGGCGCCGCTCGCCACCCGACAGCACGATGCCCTTGGAGTCGCTCAGGTGCGAGAGCCCCAGTTTCTCCAGCAACGTCTCGGCGCGCGACAGGCGCTCGGCGCCCGAGAGCTTCTGCATCTCCAGGATCAGCAGGAGGTTTTGCAGCACGGTGAGCTTGCGGAACACCGAGGGCTCCTGAGCCAGATACCCCAGCCCCTGGCGGCAGCGGACGTGCATGGGGAGGCCGGAGAGGTCCTTGCCGTCCAGCAGCACGCGGCCGCCCTCGGGCTTCACGAGCCCCAGGGCCATGTAGAACGTGGTCGTCTTGCCCGCGCCGTTGGGCCCCAGCAGGCCGACGATCTCGCCGCGCTTGACGTCGAAGTCGACGCCCTTGACGACCTCACGGCCCCTGTAGCTCTTGCGCAGTCCCTCGGCAACCAGCGTCATAGGAGATCAGCTTGTCCGTGGTTGATGTAGGAAACACCGGCGTCCCTGTGCAGAGCCCGGTGCCCGTGCGCGTCTCAGCCATCGGCTCCCGCCGCTCCGCGGCGGGCCTGTGTCACCGCAGGCCGCTCACTCCTCCTGCTTCAGCGTCGCGCCGCCCTCGTCGGTGGGCTCCTCCTCGGCCGGAAGCTGCGCCTGGATCTCCACCTCCTCACCCTCGATGTCGAAGGTGTCCAGGTTCAGAGTCAGGCTCTTGCCCGTGAAGCGGGTGGGCTCGAGGCCGGGCTCCTCCGGGAGCGTGATGATCGTCGCCGTGGCCCCGCCCGACAGCGTCACCAGGCGCTTGGCGCTGTCGTAGCTGGCGGCGCCCTTGGCCTGAGCGTCTATCTTGCGCGTCACTCCGTCGGCGTCCTTCTTCGGGGTGATGACGAACATGACGGGGCCGGTGGCCGTGACGCCCTGGAGCTGGCTGGTCTTGCGGTCGAGGCTGGCCGTGATCCTCGGGGCCAGCATCATGGCCTGGTCGGCGTTCTTGATCGAGACCCGGCAGTTGCCGGTCATCTCGATGGTCTTCTTGCTGTAGTTGAACTTGAGCTTGTCCGCGCTGAGGTTCGCGTCGCGGAGCTTCTGCTCGGCCGCCCGGGCGGCCGGCAGGACGCCGCAGAGAACCACTAGGCACAGCGCCAGACTGATCGCACGTCCCATTGCTTCATTCTCCATTCTCGAAGGCCCCGCCGTCCGGCGGGCCCGGATCGTTGTCCTCGGTGGCCACCGTCGGCCGCCGCCGCGGATGAGGTGGCGCGGGCCGGCCGGGCCTCACAGGCGCGTGGAGGCCGTGCCGCGCACGCGCCCCGTCAGCGTCACCGTCGTCGCGGCGAAGTCGATGGTGAGGCTCTGGGCCTGGGCTTCCAGGGCGTCACTGCTGATGGACACGCCTCCTGTCAGCTCCGCCCGCCGCTGCTTGCCCAGCAGCGTCGCCCTGGCGGCCCGGGCCTCAAGGCCCTCGGCCGCGATCCGTATCTTGCCGATGAGGCGGACCTCCTCCTTGACCCCGTCCACCTTGATGGTATCGGCGCGTGCCGAGTAATCGGCGTGGCTCAGACGGGGGCCGCCGGTGAGCAGGGCGTAGCGCTGGCTTTGCTCCACCGACACCGCGCCCGCCGTCACCTCGTACTGCTGGTAGCCCAAGACTACATGCCCCACAAGGCGAATGCTCGTGCTCGGGCGGTCGAAGCCCAGATCGTCGGCCTGGAGCTCATAGTCGCCGACCTTGGCCTTCAGCGGGCCGGTGGCGTGGAGGTGCTGGGTCCGGGTGTCGAAGGTGACCCCGGAGGCCTCGAAGTCCAAAGAGCCGTCGCTGCTCCTGGCGGTGACGCCCTTGGTGAGGGCTATCTGTTCCCGGCTCGCCGTGAACTCCGGGGCCTGCAGGACAAGGCGACTGCCGTCGCCGCGCACCAGGACCCACTTCACATCCCGGCCCGTGGCGGTCATGGTGTCGGGGTCCACGTCCAACTTCCCCGAGCTTTCGACCTCCCATTTGAGCCGGCCCTGCTCGTCGGTGTCCCTAAGCTTCAGACCCTCCATCTCCAGATGGGTTGCGGGGGCCTCCTGCCCGGGCTTCTCCTTCTCCGGCGGCTCCGGGGGCCGGGTGATCGTCCTGAACACGCCGACGATCACGGCGACGGCGACGATCAGGATGGCGCCCCCCGCCACCAGAACACTGGGACGTAGTCTCATGGGCCTTCGGGCCTCAGTCGGTGAAGCGGAATCTCAGGATGGTCAGCAGGGCCGCGATGCCGTCTCTCCAGCCGATCTTCTTGCCCTCTTCCACGGTCCGCGGGTAATACTGCACCGGCACCTCCACCACGCGCCGGCCCGTGCGCCTGGCGCCCTTGACGAACTTGGCCGCCAGCTCGAAATCCAGGTCGAAGCTCTCGCAGCGCAGGGTCATGTCCTGGAAGACCTGCCGTCGCGCCAGCTTGTAGCAGGTGGCGATGTCCGTCAGGCGGCTGCCGAACAGGAGCACGAAAAACAGGTTGATCGCCGTGCGGCCGGCGCTGTAGATGCCCACCGGCAGCTTCTGGCCCCGCTCTCGCATCCCCAGCACTCGCGACCCCATCACGGCGAGGACGTCCTCTTGCTCGGCCGCCGCCAGCAGAGGCACAAAGTCCATCGGATCGTATTCCAAGTCGGCGTCCTGGACGATGACGAACTCGCCCTGCGCCGCGGCGATACCCCTCTTGACGGAGTTGCCCTTCATCATGTTGCGCTCCTGCAGGATGGTGCGCACCTCGGGAAAGGCCATGGCCTGGATCCTCTCCCGCGTCCCATCCGTGGAGCAGTTGTCGATGATGATGATCTCCTTGTCCACCGGCACGGCCCGGACCCGAGACACGATCTCATCGATGGTGTCGATCTCGTTGTACGCGGGCATCACTACGCTGAGTTTCATGGAGGGCTACCTGCATCAGTACCGGCCGGGCTCTTGAGGCCTCCGGTGTCATACCGCCTGTGCCCGCGGACCGTCAGCAGCAATCCCTGCTCCAGGTCCGTCCGCGGCCGCCAACCCAGTGCCTCCCGCGCCCTGTCATAGGAGGCCCAGTCGCTGTCCTCGACCCCGCCGGGCGCGCCCAGCACCTCGGGCTCCAGGTCCGTCCGGCCGCACGCGGCGCAGACGGCCAAAGTCACCTCCAGCACGGAGGTCGGCACACCGGTGCACAGGTTGAACGCCTCGCCACGCACACCGTCCTCCCCGCAGCAGGCGGCGATCCGCAGATACCCGGAGACGGCGTCGGCCACGTAGAGATAGTCGCGCCGCGGGCTGCCGTCGCTGAGGATGCGCGGCCGTTGCCCGGACAACACGCCCGCCACCGTTCCCGGCACGATGCGCGACGAATTGGCGTCTCCCGGCCCGTAGACGTTGACACAGCGGGCCACGGCGGCCGGGAGCCCGAAGCTCCTGGCATAGCTGCGCGTCAGCACATCGGCGCAGACCTTCGAGGCATCGTAGGGCCCCAGTGCGCAAAGCGGCATGTCCTCGGTGTGCGGCGACGGCGCCCGGCCGTAGACCCGGGCGCTACTCGCGACCACCACGCCCCCAAGAGGCCCGCGGCCCTCATCCCAAAGAGCCCGGCACCGGTCCAGGACCAGATACGTGCCGCGGACATTGCTGTCCAGCGCTCCCGCCGAGGCCTGAGTGGCGTCTCCGACGATGGCCCGGGCCGCCAGGTGGAACACGTAGCTCAAGTGGCGCTCGGCGAACACGGCCGACACATCGTCGGGACGGCTCACGTCTCCCCGCACAACCTCGACCTTGTCTGCCAGCCCCTCCCGGGCGAAGTACCCGCGCGGGGCGCCTTCGTGCCCGAAGCTCACCACCTCGGCGCCCTGCTGTAGCAGCGCCGCGCACAGGTGACTGCCCACGAAGCCCTCGCCACCGGTGACCAGCACCCTTTGCCCCCTCATCCCCAGGTCCTCCACGGGGCCACCCCGCTATCCCAGAGCTGGTTGAGCGCCAGGTTGTCCTTGTAGGTGTCCATGGCGGTCCAGAAACCCTCGTGGCGGTAGGCCATGAGCTGCCCGTCCGCCGCCAGCCGCGGCAGGCAGTTGGATTCCAGCGTGTCATTGGGGTCCAGATAGTCCAGGACTTCGCGCTTGAACACGAAGAACCCGCCGTTGACCCAGCCGTCCAGCGGGGGCTTCTCGATCAGGCCCGTCACCAGCCCGCCGCCGTCCAGCTCCAGATGGCCCCACTGCGAGTTCACCCGCACCGCCGTGACCGTGGCGATCTTGCCGTGGGAGCGGTGGAAGTCCGCCAATCCACGGATGTCGATATCCGACAGGCCGTCGCCGTAGGTGGCCATGAAGTCCGGCTCTTGCTCCAGGTAGCGCCGGGCGATGCGCAGCCGCTCGCCCTTCTCCGTGTCGGTCCCGGTGGGGCACAGCGTGATCTCCCAGCCGGGGTCTCCGGGGCCGATGACCTCCACCTCCGGCCTTCCCCCGCTGCCGGCGGTGACCAGCACATCGGCGCTTTCGTAGGGCGCGTGATGGATGAAGTAGTCCGCGATCAGGTCGCCACGGTAGCCCAGGAGCAGGACGAAGCGGTTCATGCCGGCGGCCATGAACGAGCGCATGATGTGCCAGACGATCGGCCTGTCGCCCACCTCGAACAGCGCCTTCGGAAGCGGGGATTCGTCGCCCAGCAGTCGGGTGCCGCGCCCGCCCACGAACAGGGCTACCTTCAAGAGTCTCACGCTCTCCTGCAACTTGCCGCCGTCAGCCGTCAGCCGTTCCTGGGACCGCGGGCGTCTCGCCCGCATTGTCGTGTGTCGTTCCTGGGACCGCGGGTCTCCGCAGGGCGGGACCCGCATGCCCTCCGCCGTTGCGCGCCACGAACCACGCGCCACGGCCGTCCCCGGCGGCCAGGACCCAGCCCAAAACACCGCTGGCTGCGGCAAGACAGCGGGCCCGTGCCCGACTAAGGAACCCATTGAACCGCATCGAGCCGCCCGCGGTCAAGAGCACCCGCGGGCTCTCCCCGGCCGGCGACGGCTCAAGGACCGGTGAACCACATGCGCCACGCCACCCCCTCGAGACTGCCGTAGGCCAGTAGTACCAGTAGGGTGATAACGCCCGCCCTGGCCACATGCCTCCCGCACCACACCATTCCGGCACACAGCGCGATCGCCAATACCGGCAGGAAGCAGAAGAAGTACCTGGCCTGCGCCTGGAAGACGTTGAGGTTGAACCCGACGAATCCCGCGAGCAGTACCAGGAGCCCGGCCGCGAGTGCCAGGACCCAGGGCAGCGCCTCGCGCTCGAGGCCGCGCCGGAACCTCTCCACAACCCCCAGGGCGGCCACCGCCACCACGGGCGCCAAGAGCAGGTACCACCAGGTGGGCATGAAGTCATCCGGGTGGATGAGGTGGTCATAGGCGCCCCAGAAGGTCATCCAGGTGAAGGGCGCCACCATCCCCAGCCAGTACGCGGCACCGGGGGCTCCCAGCTCCTGGGCGGGCGCCCCGGCCGCCAGCGACGAGAACGCCGCCGCGGCCAGCGGGTCGCCGTACAGGAGCGTATTGCGCACTCCCCACCAGCCCCACACCGCCAGGAAACCCGCCAGGAACGCCGCCGGGCGCCGGAAGCTGCGCTCCGCACGGGGAACGGACAGGACCTCCACGACGTACAGCACCGCCCCGCAGACCACCAGCGCCAGGGCGGTGGACTTGGTCAGCATCGCCAGCCCCGCCACGCCGCCACACATAAGCGCCCTGCGCGCCCCGCCGGCGCCCCGCCGGCTCCGCCACAGACACAGCAGCCCCGCGGCCACCAGCAGGTTCACCAGGGGATCGTTATTCACCGCCGAGCAGACGTACAGGTTCATGGGCAGGAACCCGACGACCACCGCGCAGGCCCAGTGGAGCCCAAAGCCCCTCCCCGGCAGCCAGGCCTGCGCCAGACGGTAGGCGAGCCAGAGCGACCCGAGGCCGCACAGGGTGGACAGCAGCCTCAGGGCAAGCAGCGAGTGCCCGCTTGCGAGAGCCACCAGCGCCCCCAGGGCGTAATACAGCGGCGGCTGATGGGTCTCCGTCCCCTTGGGCTCCCCCCGGAAGTCGATGAGGTGGAAGTCGGCGGCGAGGCGGTGGATGTATTCCAGATGGGCGGCCTCGTCGGGGGAATCGCCACGGACGATGGCCGTGCACAGGTACGCCGAGCAGGCCACATAGCACAGGCACGTGAGCACAAGGACCACCGTCTCCACAGGCACGGTGATGCCCGTCTGTTCGGCCGGGGGCTCCGGTGCGTGGACCGGTTTTGGTGCGCGCTTTCTTGCCATGGGCTCCTCATGAGCAGCGCCGGGGGGCCGGGCGCCTTGCGATCTCCGCGACCCCAGTTTCCTGCGTTCAGGCACGTTCGTCATCTACGGCCGGAGCGCCTTCTCCTGCCACACCCGGCCACCGCGGCGCACCGTCGTCTTGCCCTCCTGGGGACATCGCATCAGTTGACAGCGCGCAGGCGGAATCCTATCATGGCCCGCGGTGACCACATATATGAGCCAAATCATCGGAATCGTCGGCGGTCTTGGCCCCAAGGCCGGAGAAAACCTGCACGCCAAAATCCTGGCCAATACCAGGGCCGTGCGCGACAGCGACCATCTGCAGATCCTGCTGTACACCAACCCCACCGTTCCCGATCGCGGTGACTTCATCTTCGGCGACGCGCCGGAGAACCCGGCGGTCAAGATCCTCCAGTCACTCCGGGTGCTGTGGGAGGCCGGGGCCAAGATACTCTGCGTGCCGTGCAATACGGCGCACGCCCCGGTGATCTGGAACGAGGTGGAGGCCGGCTTCGCCGCCGCCGTCGAGGCCGGGCAGACCGATGCCCAGCTTCTGCACATCGTCAGGCTGACGGTGCAGTTCATCGTCCGCAACTACCCCAGCGCCTCCCATGTGGGCGTACTGGGCACCAACGGCACGCTGAACACCCGGGTGTATGCCGACGAGCTGGCGGCCAATAGCATCCAGCCGCTGCACCCCACGGAGAGCGGCCAGCGCCAGGTGCAGGAGGCCATCTACCATCCGGACTGGGGCATCAAGGCCCAGTCCGACCCGGTGACGAAGGAGGCCGTCGACGCGTTGAAGGCCGCGGCCCTGCGCATGATCGCCGACGGCGCCGAGGCCATCATCCTGGGCTGCACCGAGATTCCCCTGGCCATCAGGGACCCGGACATCAAGGGCATTCCGGTGGTCAACTCCAACGCCGTCCTGGCCCGCGAGGCCATCCGCCGCGCCGCCGGGGAGGCCAAGCTCACCCGGCAGCCCCAGTAGAGGCCGGCACGGAACGGCGGAAACGGCCGTGCCGCGTGGTTCTGGGCGCGGAGCGGTACCGTTGCCGTTGGCCGTTGGCCGTTGGCCGTTGGCCGTTGGCCGTTGGCCGTTGGCCGT
>CAZXDD010000116.1:9196-16050 GCA_964639415.1 uncultured Armatimonadia bacterium | reverse complement strand
GGTTGGCGAAGACAGACAGATATTCAGGCGGTTTGGGTGATTACTTATTTTAGACGTAACCCTTGATCCGGGGAGGACTGACAGTTACGGCGCGCCCACCGGGACCGGCCGCAAGGTGGCGGACAGGCCGGCGGCGAACCCCGGTGCGGGATCGCGCGGCAGCGATGCCCGACGGACTGAAGGCGAAAGGGCCTTCCGGGCCCACGGAAACACGGAGGCACACCCATGCCCATCAAGGTGGCCATCATCGGCGCGGGCAGCATTGGCTTTACGCGAGGGCAAGTGAGGGACATTCTCTGCATCCCCGAGCTTGGGGACACGGAGTTTGCCCTCACCGACATCAATGAGCGCAATCTGGACATGGTCTACCGGCTCGTGGACCGGGACCTCTCGTCCTCGGACCTGCCGGCGAAGGTGACGGCGACCTCGGACCGCCGCGAGGCGCTGAGGGATGCCAACTATGTGTTCAGTTTCGTGCGCGTGGGCGGCCTGGAGGCCTTCGCCACCGACATCGAGATCCCGCTCAGATACGGCGTCGACCAGTGTGTGGGCGATACGCTGGCCCCCGGCGGGATCATGTACGCCCAGCGCACCATTCCCGTCCTGCTTGAGTTCTGCCGGGATATCCGCGAGGTTTCGGCCCCGGACTGCGTGCTTATCAACCACTCGAACCCGATGGCGATGAACACCTGGGCCTGCAACAAGTACGGGGATGGGGTGAAGTTCATCGGCCTGTGCCACGGCGTGAGCGGCGGGCATCACCAGATCGCCACGGTGCTGGGTCTGCCGGTGTCGGAGGTGGACATCATCTGCGCCGGCATCAACCATCAGACGTGGTACATCAGCGTCAAGCACAAGGGCGAGGAGCTGACGGGGAAGCTCCTGGAGGCCTTCGAGCAGCATCCGGAGTACAGCCGCACCGAGAAGGTACGCATCGACATGCTGCGGCGCTTCGGCTACTACAGCACGGAATCCAACGGGCATCTGAGCGAGTATGTGCCGTGGTACCGCAAGCGGCCCGAGGAGATCCGGGACTGGATCGACCTGGGGGTGTGGATCAACGGCGAGACCGGAGGGTATCTGCGGGTCTGCACCGAGGGGCGCAACTGGTTCGAGCACGACTATCCCAACTGGATGGCGGCGCCGCCGTATACGTTCCGGCCCGAGGACCGCGGCGGGGAGCACGGGTCGCACATTGTGGAGGGCCTGGAGACCGGGCGGGTGTACCGTGGGCACTTCAATGTGCAGAACAACGGCTGCATCACCAACCTGCCGCCGGATTGCGTGGTGGAGGTCCCCGGCTACGTGGATGGCAACGGGCTGAGCATCCCCATCGTGGGAGACTTGCCGCCGGGCCCGGCGGCGGTGTGCAATGCCTCCATCAGCGTGCAGCGCCTGGCGGTGGAGGCCGCGGTGCACGGGGACGACCAGTTGCTGCGCCAGGCCTTCTTGATGGACCCGCTCACGGGCGCGGTGTGCAACCCGCCGGAGATCTGGCAGCTTGTGGATGAGATGCTCGTTGCCGGGGAGCAGTGGCTGCCGCAGTACAAGGACGCCATCGCGGCGGCCAAGAGGCGCCTGGAAAGCGGGAACCTGATCGCGACCAGGGCGGGCTACGCCGGAGCCGCGCGCCTGCATACCAAGACGGTTGAGGAAATGGCCGCGGATCGCGAGCAGGCCACGAAGCAGGCGGCGGAGGCGGACAAGGCCAAGGAGCGCCCGGCGGCCGAGGAGTAGCGAGGAGGCCGCTCGCCGCGCCCTTTTTCGTGATGGAGGGGCCGGGTGTGCCGTCGATGCGACGCGAATCGTCGCCCGCACACCCGGCCCGGCCGACGAGCACGGCACGGAGGCTCGTCTCGGGCCAGCAGCTCAGACTGTGCACTCACATTCAGAACTCCTGACGCGCCATATCCGGGGCGGCAGAAAACCCAGGCAGAAGTGGCCCCGCCGGGCCGGCCTTTCGGGAGATAGGCGTCTCGTCTTCCGTTGTGACGGAGGCGTCCCCGGTGCAAGCGCGGAAGGTCCCCGGCAGGGCGTGCCCTCACCCGCCAGATCGGACCCGCGCAGCGGGCCGGTCTGCCGACCTCTCCCGGACGCCCGCTGCGCGGGCTGGGAGAGGTGAGCGCTCGCCGCCGGCCCCGGGCGTGTAGAGACATCGCCTCCCATGCGCATGTCGGGAGTTCTGAATGTGAGTGGAGAGCCCGAAGCCACGGGGCGGGACGCTCACGAACGCCGGGTTTGCGGGCCCGCGACTTGCTCCAAACGTCGACAAGTGCGCCCTGTAGACATCCAGTCCTCTCCGTGGAGCTCCGTGCAATCCGTGTCTCGGCGGGAAGAGGTTTCCCTGCCGCTCTCGGCCTCTGCCCTACTTCGCGCTGAGTGCTTCGATCACGAACTTGGGGATGTCCGTGTTGTCCATGTACGCCCCGTGTATCGGGTCCTGTGAGGTGGCGCGGGCCGCCAGCTTCTCCACTCCCCAGCCCCTGGCGTAGACACCCACCAGGCTGTTGGTATGGTCGCCGGAGTGGAACTGCGCTCCGGGCAGCTTGCCCTTGCCGTTGTTCTCAAGCGGTTGCGGCTTCTCGTCCGAACCGGGGCCGGTGAGGTAGCCGGTCTCGTGGTCCGCGGTGACGATGAGCACCGTCTCGTCCCAACTGCTGTCGGCCTCCACCCAGGCGATGACCGCATCCACCGCGGCGGTGAAGTCCATCTGCTCCTCGATGACGCGCCCCAGGATGTTGGAGTGGGCGGCCCAATCCACGGCGCCCCCCTCGACCATGAGCGCGAAGCCGTCGGGGCCGGCATCCAGCACGTTGATGGCCCCCAGCGTCATGGTTGCCAGGTCGGGGACGTTGGTGTTGAGCGGGATCTGCAGCGGGGCGGCGATCTTGATGTCCTCGGAGTTGAGCTCGCCGTCGCCATTGCAGTCCACGGTGGCCGGGCGTCCCGACTGGAGAGTGGACGCGGCCTGTGCCACGCCGACCACCCGCGGGGGTACCGCTCCCGATGTGAGCGCCTCGAACTGCTCGCGGGTCTCGATGAAGGTCCACGGGTCTGGATAGCCGTCGCCATCGGCATCGCCACCGGCGACGCCCTTTTGGAGCTCGCGCCAGAGGTCCGGGCCGCCCACATAGTCGAACCGCTTCTCATCGCCCTCGGCCCGTGGCTGCACCCGCCGGCCCCCGTCGTCGTAGTCGGGATGGCCGCAGCCCATGATGACGTTGAGGCGGCTGTCGAGGAGCATCTCGGCGGCGATGGCGGCGTAGCTTGCGCGGGAGGCCTGGTGCACGGCGAAGCCCGCGGGGGTGGCATGGCTCAGCGGGACGCTGGTGACCACGCCGGTGCGCTTGCCCCGGGCCGCCGCGACCTCCATCAGGTTCCACAGGGCGGCGCCGTCGGCGGTTACGCCCAGTCTGCCGTTGGCGGTCTTGGCGCCCGTCGCCAGGGCCGTGGCCGCCGCCGCCGAGTCGGTGGGGCCCTCCTTGACATAGGCCATGTCGGCCGAGGCCTTCCCGGGATCATACGAGCCGCCCAGTGGGAAGGTGCTGCATGCGAGCTTGACCGGGAACTGCTCGAACGACAGGGTCCCGGGTTCGCCGTGGAGGAACATGCCGGTGGCGGCGATGTGGTTGTACCCACAGCCGTCGCTGATCATGATGATGACGTTTTTGGGCGCGGCCGGGGGCTCCTGAGCGTGGCAGGCGGCCACAGCCACTAGGAGCGACAGGAAGAGCGCCAGAAGAGGGAGGGCATTGTGTCGAGACCTGTTCATGCGATCACTCCTCAGCGGGCCGGGGCCCGCAGTATGATGTGGGGCAGGGCGACGCCGCGCGGCATTGGCGGCATCGCCAGAGGAACCTGTGCCGACCCGCTCGAGGCGGGCGAGCCGGGAGACCGCATTGTCACCGGGCACGGTCAAGCCACGGTGAACCCGGGGTCAATGGTTGCTTAAGCGGGCCTGTCGGCCACCGGGCAACGCGGGCTATGGCCGGGGTCCGTGGCGACGTATCGGCCCGCAAGGGCAATGACGTCCCTGGCCCGGGCCACGTCTCGCTCAATCATGTCTTTGGGCGCCGCCTTGCCCGGGTAGATGTCGTAGTCGGCGGCGTACTTCCGCGGAGTGGCATTGGGCATGATCACATTGCCCCCCGCTTGCAGGCCCGCCAGGCGCCCTCCGGGCATGCCGGTCTCCAGGGCGGTGGTGGAAGCCAGCAGCAGATCGGGGATCAGGAGCCGGGCCAGGGCCATCATGTTGAGATTGGTCTGTGCCGAGCCGGGCGGGAGCTGGGCAAGAGGAGTGTCGGCATGCGGGATGAGGATGCCGATGCCGGCCATGTGGACGTTGAGGGAGCGGGCGAGCAGGAGGTCATCGGCCAAGGACTCCACCGTCTGGCCGGGGAGGCCGACGATGCAGCCTGTGCCGATCTGATAGCCCAGCTCGGCGAGGACCTCCAGACACCGCACTCGCTGAGCCAGCGTGCCGTCCGGATGGAGGGTGGCGTACAGCTCGGGGTCGGCGGTCTCATGCTTCAGGAGGAACCTGTCGGCTCCGGCCTCCCGCCAGAGGCGATAGTCCTCTTCCGGGCGCTCGCCGACGGAGAGCGTCACCGCCAGCGGAGTCTCCGTCCTTATGCGGGCGATGACGTCCGCCAGTCTCCCGGCGGTCCACCAGTCGTCCTCTCCCGACTGCAGGACGACGGTACGCATGCCCAGGGCCTCGGCGTGCCGGGCGGCCGCCACGATCTCCTCCGGGGTCATGCGGTAGCGACGGACGGCTCCGTTCTCGGCCCGCAGGCCGCAGTAGGCGCAGTGTCGGCGGCAGTGATTGGAGAACTCGATGATGCCGCGCAGGTGGACGGCATCGCCCATGACGGCGGCGCGGCAAAGGTCGGCCTCGGCCCGCAGCTCGCGGGCCTGCTCCCCTGTGGCCTGGATGTACGCAATCAGCCGGTCGCGGGTCATTGATGCTCGCCTGTGGGAAAGGAGGTAGCGGGGCCTGTGGGGCGGCGCGTCCGGTGCGCTCCCGTCGCGTCATTGGGGCTGCGCGGCCGGGGTCGGCTCCTGCGCGGGGGTGGGTTCGGCCTTCGGGTCGAAGCGGTATGGGAGCCACACGGTGAACGTGGACCCCACGCCCTCCTCCGACTCCACCTCCACGCGGCCGTGGTAGAAGTCCACGATGCGGCGGACGATGGAGAGTCCCAGCCCCGTACCGGTGACGTACGCCGTCTCCGGCCGCTTCTCGCGGAAGAACTCGGTGAACAGGCGCTTGACGCCCTCGACGCTGATGCCCACGCCCGTATCGGCGACGGAGATCTTCAGATACGGACCGTCCTCGGTGGCGGTGGCGGTCACCGAGCCGCCCTCGCGGTTGTACTTGATCGCATTGCTCAGCAAGTTGTTGAACAGGCGGATCAGCTCTTCGCGGTCGGCCTCGACCTTGGGCAACGGCCGGTCCACGTCCACGTTGAGCGTGACATGCTTCTCGTCCGCCAGTGGATGCAGGAGGTCGACGACCTCGTGCAGGACTCCGGGCACATCCTGGGCGGCGATCTCGCGGCGGACGCTCCCGGCCTCCATGCGGGACACATCCAGCAGGTCGGAGACCAGGTCGAGCAGGGCCCGCAGACGCTGGTCGGAGCGCTGGAGCATCTCGGTCTGCTTGGCGGCGTCCGGTACCATTCCCTGGAGGATCACGGAGAGGTACCCGCTCACGGCCGCCAGCGGAGCACGCAGCTCGTGGGCCACCATGTTGACGAACTCCGCCTTCACCTGCTCCACGCGCTTGAGCTCGGTGATGTCGCGCAGCACCGTGACGGTCCCTAGCACCTGGTCGGAGGCCTCATCCATCACGGGCTCCACGGCCGCCAGCACCCAGTCGGAGGAGTTCAGGTGAGAGAGCTGGATCTCGCGGGAGAGCCGCAGGTGGCCTTCGGAGGCCTCCCCGATCATCTCGAAAAGCTCGGCGGGCTCGATGACCTCCCCAAGCTTCCTGACCCCGCGTCCCGGCTGCAGGCGGGGCAGGACCCGCAGGGCCCGGGGGTTGTTGAGCACCAGCTCGCCCTCGTCGTTGCAGACCAGGACGGCGTCGGACATGCAGTTGATGACGGTGCGCAGACGGCTCTGCTCGGTGGCCAGCTCCAGCATGCGCCGCTCGCGCTCGGCCTGCAGTCGGTTGCGCTCCCGGATCAGGTGCGCTCTCTCCAGGGCCTTGTTCACGACGCGGATCAGCTCGTCCGGGGTGAAGGGTTTGGTGAGGAAGTCGTAGGCTCCGAGCTTGGTGGCCTCGATGGCGGTCTCGATCGTGGCGTACGCGGTCATGACGACGCGCACGGTCTCCGGGGCGAGCTCGACGGCACGGGAGAGGAACTCCAGGCCGCCGATACCGGGCATCTTCAGATCGACCAGGGCCAGATCGGTATCGGGGTTCTCGGCCAAGAGCTCCAGGCCCTGCTCCGAGGTCTCGGCCAGCAGCACCTCATGGCCCTCGGCACGCATGACCCGCTGGCAGCCCTTACGGATGCCGACCTCATCGTCGACCACAAGCACCTTGTGGTACCCTAGTCGGTGCGCACGACGCTCTGAGTCCGTTGGCTGTCCGGTGCTTCCCGCCATGCCATCCATCAAGCCGCCTCCCGGCAGGCTGTGTGTATTGCGAAGTCGTGCCAGGCGGCGATCCGGCAAGGGGATCGCCGAGTCGGGCCGGAAACTCAGACTATGCAGGTTCTGGGCGGGCGCCGACTCACGTCGCCTCACCCCCCCCCGCCCCCCCCCCCCCCCACCCCCCCAACCCCCCACCCCCCCCCCCCCCCGCGCGGCGGGGGGGGGGGGGGGGACGGGGGGATTTGGCGGGGTAG
>CAZXDD010000116.1:0-9186 GCA_964639415.1 uncultured Armatimonadia bacterium | reverse complement strand
CCCCGACCCCCCTCTCCCTTACTCGCCGATACGACCGGCAAGACGGGAGGAGGGGGGAGAACCGCATTACAGCGAGCGATAGAGGCCTCACCGTGGTGGGGTGTAGCCTGAATGCGTTCATGCATAGTGTGAGCGCAAAGCCCGGCCGGTCCGGTTCCTGTCATTCCCGGCGAAGGCGGGGCTCTCCGCCGGCCCCCCAGGTGCCCGGGCCTTTGCCGCTCACCACCACATTCCGCGGGTCCGCGCTCCGGAAGGCCCGGATGTTGTCCACGGTTGTCTGCAGGATCCGGCCCAGGGCCTCTTTGCTGTAGAACCCGATGTGCGCCGTGACCAGCACCTTCGGATGGTGCATGAGCTGGTAGGCCTCCACGGCCAGGCGCAGAGTGTCCACCGAGGCCCGTTGGTCATGGAGCAGGACGTCGTCCTCGCTGATGACCTCCTCGGCCTCCAGTACGTCCAGCGCGGCTCCCGCCAGGCGGCCGGAGTTGAGGGCCTCCAGCAGGGCCTTGCTGTCCACCACGGCACCGCGGGCGGTGTTGACCAGTACGGCCGAGGGCTTCATGAGCGCCAGCCTCTCGGCGTTTATCAGATGATGGGTCGCGGGCAGCAGCGGCACGTGAATGCTGACCACGTCGCTTTGTGACAGCAGGTCCTCCAATTGCGCGTACTCAAAGCCCATGACCTCGGCGATCAGCGGCTGCGGCCGGGCATCGAAGGCCAGGGCCTTCATGTTCATCGCCAGACCGATGCGCAGTACGTGCAGACCGATCCTGCCGGCCCCGATGACGCCCAGCGTCTTGCCGTTGAGGTCGAAGCCCAGGAGGCCATCGATGCCGGCGTCGCCGCGCTTCATGCGGTCGGTGGCCTGCCAGATGTTCCGCGACAGGGCCAGAATGAGGCCGAAGGTGTGCTCGGCCACAGTGTTCTCGCCGTACTGCGGGACATTGCACACCGTGACCCCCGCGGCGGCGCAGGCCTCCAGGTCGATGTGATCGGTCCCGGTGGAGCGGGTGGCCACCAGGCGCAGGGCCGGGCAGGTCCGCAGGAGCTCGGCGTCAATGCGTGAACGCAGGAAGCAAGACAGGACCTGGACCGTCTCGCGCTGCTCCGACGAAATCTCGGCGGCCGTTGCCGGCGAGAAGCTGCAATCCCACTCTTCCACACACGGCAGGCCCTGGAAGAGATCGGTCTCCCAGGGCTTGGCCTCGACGAATACCACGCGCAGGTGGTTGGGCAGGGTGGCACCGGGCATCGCGACACTCCCGTCTTCACCGGGCGCGGTGAGGGGGGAGCCCCGAGAGGCTCCCCCCGGCGGTGCTCAGAGCGGTGCTCGGAATGGGCCGCTACTCCTTGTTGATCGCGCCGAAGCGACAGGCCTCGAAGCAGGCGCCGCAGCGTACGCAGCGCTCCTGGTCGATGGTATGGGGCTGCCGGGGCTCGCCGCTGATGCAGTGAACCGGGCAGGCCCGCTTGCACAGGCCGCAGCCCACGCACTTGTCCTCGTCGATGACGAAGCGCATCAGGTCTCGGCAGACGTGGGCCGGGCAGCGCTGCTCGTAGATGTGGGCCTCGTACTCCTCGCGGAAGTGGCGCAGGGTGCTGATGACGGGATTGGCCGCGGTCTGGCCCAGGCCACAGAGGGCGCCGCGCTGCGACACGGCGCCGAGGCGCTCGAGGCGCTCGAAATCCTTCTCCTCGCCCTGGCCGCCGGTGATACGGGTGAGCACGTCCAGCATGCGCTTGGTGCCTTCACGGCACGGGGTGCACTTGCCGCAGCTCTCGTCGCAGGTGAAGGTCAGGAAGAACTTGGAGATATCCACCATGCACTTGCGGTCATCCATGACGATGAGACCGCCGGAGCCCATGATCGAGCCGGCTTCGCGCAAGGAGTCGTAGTCAATGGGCGTGTCCAGGTACTGCGAGGGCAGACAGCCGCCGGAGGGTCCGCCGGTCTGGGCCGCCTTGAACTGATGGCCCCCGGGGATCCCCGCGCCGATGTCGAAGATGACCTCACGCAGCGTGATACCCATGGGGACCTCGATCAGGCCGGTGTTCTCCACATTGCCGGCCAGGGCGAACACCTTGGTCCCCTTGGACTTCTCGGTACCGATGGCCGCATACCACTGGGCGCCCAGGAGGATGATGGCCGGCACATTGGCCAGGGTCTCCACGTTGTTGATGCAGGTGGGCTGCCCCCACAGTCCCGCTTCCGCCGGGAAGGGCGGGCGCGGGCGCGGCATGCCGCGCTTGCCCTCGATGGAGGCGATCAGGGCGGTCTCTTCGCCACAGACGAAGGCGCCGGCTCCCAGGCGCAGCTCGATGTCGAAGCAGAAGTCGGTGCCGAGGATGTTGTCTCCCAGGACACCTTTCTCGCGGGCCTGTGCCAGCGCCTTCTCCAGGCGAGCCACCGCCAGGGGGTACTCGGCGCGGACGTAGATGTAGCCCTGGGAGGAGCCCACGGCGAAGCCGGCGATCATCATGGCCTCGAGCACGGAGTGGGGGTCGCCCTCGAGGGTACTGCGGTCCATGAAGGCTCCGGGGTCGCCCTCATCGGCGTTGCAGATGATGAACTTCTTGTCGCCCTCGTACTTGCTGGTGAAGTCCCACTTCATGCCGGTGGGGAATCCGGCGCCACCGCGGCCGCGAAGGCCGGAGGCCTTGACGGTCTCGATGACGTCCTGGGCGGACATCTCGTCGAGGACCTTGGCCAGGGCGCTGTAGCCCCCGACGGCGATGTAGTCATCGATCTTCTCGGGGTCGACACGGCCGACATTGCGCAGGGCGATGCGCAGTTGGCGGCTGAAGAAGTCCAGGTGGTTCCAGTCCCTGGCGAAGCGGTTGATGATCTCGGGCTCATCGGAGGCCGTCTGCTGCGGCCTTTGTCCGGCGTCGATGAGCCACTCGGCGATCGGCTCTCCGCCGAGGACGTCACGCTTGACGATCTCGCGTGCCATCTCGGTGGTGACCTGGACGTACATGCGCGGGGGCAGACCGGGGCTGCGGATCTCCACCAACGGCTCCAGGCTGCACCGACCCACGCAGCCGACGCGGATGACATCGACCTCATCGGCCTTGCCGGCCGCTTTGAGCGCCTCACGGACCGTATCCATGGCATCCTGGGCACCGGCGGCGATGGCGCAGGTAGCGATCCCCACCAGGACCTGCACCCGGTCTGGCTTTGCTTTCACGGCCGGAGCGGCCGCTTCCACCAGCTTCTGGTAACTATCTGCAGCTTTCATCGCTTGCGGGCCTCACTTCTACTGTTCGAGAATGGCTTGAGCTTTCTTGGCGAGCTCGACTGGGTCGACGGGCTTGTTCACGAACTCCAGGACCTTGAGCCACTCGGGCTTCTGCCCTTCCGAGTCGATCCTGAACCCCGTCTCGGTGGTGACGCCGGTGACCATGATGATGGGGATGGCGTTGGTCTCCTCGTGGGAGGCGAGGGCTTCCACGGCGGAGAATCCGGCATAGAGCTTCTCCATCATCAGGTCCATGACGATCAGGTCCGGCATCTCGGCGCGCGCAGTCTCCACGCCTTGCCGGGAGTCGTTGGCCGAGAGCACCTCGAACCCGGAAGCCTCGAGGGCTACCCGGCTGGCTGCGATGAAGTCCACGTCGTCGTCGACGATGAGGATTCTCTTGGTTCCTGCACTCATTGGGGGGTCACTCCACTCGGGACCTGTGTCCGCTGGCTGTTACAACAGTTGCTCTTGTTGTCCGACCGGTTCGATCTCCAACAGCGTGTCGGGTCGGGGAAGGATGAAGATGAAGTCGATCCAGCGACCGTCTTCGCTCTCCGCGCGGATCTCCCCACCCAGCTTGTGCACGATCTCACGGGTGATGAACAGTCCCAGCCCCGTCCCTCGCTCCTGCTCACCCGGCGGCTGCAGGCGTGAGAACTTGCGGAACAGCTCGCCGACCTGGTCCGCAGGAACTCCCATGCCCTCATTCCAGACGTGGAGCTCCACCCAGCCATCCCTGCGCGAGCCCCAGATTCTCACCAGGCCCCGGTCCTTGCCGTACTTGGCCGCATTGCTCAGCAGATTCTCGTACACGATCTGCAGAAGCGACGGATCGGCCTGGACCATGAGGTCCTCGGGGAGGTCCACTTCCACCTCCATGGCTTTCTCGTCGAGGCGCGCCTTGATCTCCCGCAGCACCGGCCGCACCACGTCGACCTCCACCTGCACCGGCCGGGTGCGCACCTCCAGCTCGCCCTTCTCGATGCGCGACAGGTTCAGGTAGTTGAGGATCATCTCCTCGGTGCGGTTCACGGCCAGGAGCACGTCTCCCAGCGCATCCTCCTGATCGGTGGACAGCGCGCCCACGTAGCCGTCGCGCAGGGCGAGCAGGTTGATCTTCATGGCGGCTACCTGGTTTTTGAGCTCATGGGTGATGAACTCCAGGGTGTCCAGGTAGTTTTGGTTCCAGCGTTTGAGCTCACCGGCGGCGCGCTCGAGGTCCTGATTGCTGTGGCGGAGCTTCTCGTCGCGCCCTCCGAGGGCCGCCAGCATCTCGTTGAAGGAGACGGTCAGCCGCTTGACCTCATCCTGCCGGGCGCTGGTTGGTTCCGGCAGGCGATAGGCCAAATTGCCCTGAGCCACCTGGGCGGCGGCGTGGTTGAGGCGCATGATGGGCCGCGCCAGTCGCCCCGCGAGCCAGGTGCTCACCGCCACGGCGACGATCAGGCCCGCCACCAGCACCGCGACGAACACCGCCATCACCTGGCGGCTCATCTCGTCATAGCGGTCCTTGAGGACCCCGACGTACAGCACGCCGATGGTGCGCTTGTCCGGGTCCCTGATGGGCTCGTAGGCCGACACGTACCAGGAGCCCACCACGAAAGCGGGACCGATCCACGTCTCGCCACGGCCCAGCACCTTGTCGTGGACTTCCTCGGAGACCTGCGTGCCGATGGCCCGCTCGTCGTCGGGGCCCATGACGTTGGTGGCGACGCGCACGTCGCGCAAGAAGATCGTCACGGTGCCGAGGTCTTTGCCCTTGTAGACGGCCTGGGTGAAGATGCTGTCGCGGATGAAGTCCACGAGGCCGAAGTTGCGGGTGAGGACGACCCCGCCCCTGACGACGCCGGTGATCGTCCCCGGCGGCCGGATGATGGGAGCGGCCACCTCCATCACCAGCGCCTCGCGGATCTCTTCGGGCCCTCCCGTCTTGGCCCGCGCCGTCGGGACGACCTCGACATAGGCCCTCGAGGCCAACTGTGCGCTCTCGGCGCTGAGCTCTCGGGGGGTCATCAGTCGTGTTCCGGCGGCGGCGCGGCCCTGCTTGAGTGCCGCGCGCACCACCGGGGTATCGGCGACCTTCATGCCCCGGGCGTCCCCACGGGCGGTGGCCACGACGACACCCTCTTGGTCCAGGACCTGCAGATAGTCGAAGCCCGACTTCTCGCGCAGGCCTTCGAGCACGCCCTGGGACACGCCGTTGCCGAACAACTCCGGCTGGCGCGTGATCCAGTCGGCGATGACGTCGCAGTTCTTCTGCCCCTCGTCCAGGCGTTGCTGCAGCACGGCGCGGGCCGTCTTGAGGGCGACAGCGACCCTGCGCTGCGCCTCCCCGACCACCATCTCATTGATCTGAACGCTTCCCACCACGACGGCCAACAGCCCCACCAGCAGGGCCACGGACAGGAAGCAGACCAGCAACTTGGTGCGCAGCGGCAGGTCCATGGATCCTCAGGCATCTTTGGCGCAGCCCACTGCTACAGCGTCCGGAGAGACGCGAGACCGGGCCGCAACGGGCCGGATGGGTCCGGCCGAGGACACCAGGAAGGCCGGTGCCCTCGGCCGTCACTTGCCGGACATGCCCGCAGGCCCTGAAGCCTCTTCGGGCGCTGGAAGTCCGGCCGGAAAGCGGGTCCCGCCGTACAGATGTCATCCTGAGCGTCCATCTCGCGTAGCGAGACAGCGAGGAATCTCACTGAATGCCAGGAGATTCTTCGAGCTGCCCTTACCGGGAGCGGACGCTCTGAGAATGGCAATCTCGGCGAAGGCGGGCTTTTCGGCCGGGCCTCTAGACCTGGGCGCCTTGCAGCTCGGCGTGCGCCTCGGCGGTGTAGTGGGCGATGATGTTGGCGACCTCGTCGGGCGAGACGTTGGCATGGACGCGGTCATTGACCATGACGACGGGCGCCTGGCCGCAGGCCCCCAGACAGCGGGCCTCGTTGATGGTGAACAGCCCGTCGTCGGTGGTCTCTCCGGGCTCCACGTCGAGCTGTCTGCAGACCTCGTCCAGGACGGCCTGGCTGCCCCGCACATAGCAGGCGGTGCCCAGACAGACGCTGATTGTGTACTGCCCCTTGGGTGTCAGGGAGTAGTAGGAGTAGAAGCTGGCCACACCGGCCACGTATGCGGTGGGCACGCCGAGAGACTGGGCCACGTGGTTGATGGCCTTCTCCGGCACGTAGCCGAACAGGTCCTGCACGTAGTGCAGCACGGGCATGAGCGCGCTTTGCACGTGACCGGGGTTATTGGCCTTCTGCCCGGCGATGTACTCGTCCAGCCTGTTCCACCATTCGGGCGTCTCGAGGATCTGCCTTTGATAGCGCATTATTCCTGCGCCTCCTGCGGTCGGATGCCCACCGGCACCCGGGCGTAGTAGTGGGTGTGGAGCAGCTCGTGAGCCTTGTGGCCCATGGGCTCGCCCAGGTAGTCCGCATACAGCTTCTGAATGTCGGGGTTGAGGTGTGACTTGCGGATGGCCCGCTCGTCGTCCAGGCTGTAGAGGGCCTCGGCCCGCTTGGCCAGGATCGACTCGTCCAGCGGGATCGCGTCGGCACCGGCGTACGGCTGGCCGCCACCGCCGATGCAGCCGCCGGGGCACCCCATGACCTCGATCCAGTGGAACTCCTCGCCCGCCCGCATCCGCTCGAGCAGCGTATTGGCGCTGCCCAGGCCGTGGGCGATGGCGATGTGTAGCTTGACGCCCTCGAAGTCGAGGTAGGCCTCGCGAACACCCTTGAGCCCGCGGACTTCGTTGAACACGATGGCGTCGTCGGGCAGTTCCTTATCGAAGATCATCCAGTAGGCGGTGCGGAGGGCCGCTTCGGTGACCCCGCCGGTGACGCCGAAGATCGCGGCGGCGCCGGTGGAGTCGCCCAGAGGGGAGTCCGGTGCTTCCGGGGCCAGGGAGGCGAAGTCGATGCCCATATGCTTGACCAACCAGCCGAACTCACGGGTGGTGAGGACGGCGTCCACGGCGGGCACGCCGTTGACGTACAGCTCCGGTCGGGTGGCCTCGAACTTCTTGCAGGTGCAGCACATGAAGGCCGCGCTGTAGATCTTGGAGGGGTCCACTCCGAGCTTCTCGGCCAGGAAGGACTTGACCACCGCGCCCTGCATGCTCATGGGCGACTTGGCGCTGGACAGGTACTGCATCATGTCGGGGTGGAACTGCTCGCAGTACTTGACCCATGTTGGGCAGCAGGAGGTGATATTGGGCAGGTGGCCGGACTTGAACTTCTGCACGAACTCGGCGGCCTCTTCCATGATCGTTAGGTCGGCCGAGAACTGGGTGTCAAACACGTAGTCGATGCCCATGCGCCGCTGTGCGGCGAAGGATTCGCCCTCCCAGGCCGTGCCGGGCGGCAGGTCGAAGCACTCGCCGATGGCGGCGCGCACCGAGGGGGCCATCTGGCTGACCACGATGAGCTCGGGATCCTCGATGGCCTTGAGAAAGCCCGCCGTGGCGTCCTTTTCGAGGAATGCCGCGGTGGGACAGACGTTGATGCACTGGCCGCAGCCGGTGCAGACCGTCTCCGGCACCGGGGCGTCATGGGCCGGCATGACCACGGTACCGAACCCGCGCCCGACCTGACCGAGGGCCGCCACCTCCTGCACCTCGCCGCACATGCGCACGCAGCGACCGCACAGCACGCACTTCTCGGGGTCGCGGATGATGGCGGCTCCGGAGAGGTCCTTGTCGTAGCGCTTGCGCTCACCGGCGAAGAGCCGCTCGCGGATGCCCATGGTGTTGGCCAGGCGCTGCAGCTCGCAGTTGCCGTCGCGCTCGCAGGTGTTGCAGTCTTCCGGGTGGTTGTCCAAGAGCAGCTCCACGATATCCCGGCGCAGCCGGAGGATCTCGGGAGTGTGCGTCTTGACGACCATCCCCTCGGCGGCCGGGAAGCAGCAGGAGGCCACCGGGTTGCGCTGTTTCTCGACATCCACGATGCAGACGCGGCAGGCCCCCGCCATGGACAGCCGCGGGTGATAGCACAGCCGGGGGATGCGGATCCCCACGGTATCGGCCGCCTGCATGATCGTGGTACCCTTGGGGACCGTGACCTGCACCCCATCAATCGTCAGTGTGATGTCCGACATCGATTCTCACCTGTCTTTGACAGTATCTGCCAGAGCCTGCTCGAAACACTGCCGCGCCACGGGGCCGGCCTCGCGGTGGCTCCGGGGTTCGTGACCCCGACGCCCCCCGAGCCGGTGAACTCCCCGCCTCCGGGCTTTCCGCCTAGTGGGATGGTACACAACCGACCGGACACGAAGGTGGCTGCAGGGGGCGCAGCCAAGTTTGTGATTTGTTGCACATATCTGGGGCCAAACACTCAGGAACTGGCCGTCTCCGTCTCCGGCCAGTCTCCTGCCAGCTCGCTGACGTCACTCAACCGAGATACAGGAACCCATCATCGCTCATGAAACAAGCCAGACGCAGACGGCTTGTGAATTGTGGCACATACTCGGCGGCCTACAGCACTTAAGGCTGGCCAGACTCTCGTCGACCAGCCCCCATGCGCCGTCTTCAAATCAGCCAGAACAGCAGCTAGTCGGATTGTGGCACAAACCCGCACCAATGTCAATCCCCAAAGGTCGCTTCAACAGCCGGGTGATAGACGACCCGTGCAGACCCCGACAGGCGCGACGCAGACCGCGTCGGCACCCACGCGGGAAACTCACATTCAGAACTCCTGACACGCAGTAGTTGCGGGATGTCTGTCTTCGTCATCCCTGACTTCGAAGTGGAGGCGCCAGTCGGTCTCTGGGTAGGTCGGGCAGTCTGAGTTGACTGCGCAATAGACATTCATCTCCCGAAATGGTGGCCCAGCGAAGCCACTTCTACCAGGGCTTCCTGCCGCCCCCGGCATGGCATGTCAGGAGTTCTGACATTATGCATGAACGCACTGGGGCCACATTTCGCCATTCGCGCGTCCGGAACGGTCGA
>CAZXDD010000115.1:0-16096 GCA_964639415.1 uncultured Armatimonadia bacterium | reverse complement strand
CAGCATCACGACAGCGACCACCATCGCGCCTGCGTGCTTTCCGCGACAGACGGCCAACTGATACGTGATCATGCACATCACCCTCCGGTGCGGTGGCCGCGAGGCGCCCGGTGTGCCGTGCGCAACCGATGACGTCGCCGCGCGACGCCCGGCACTCAGTCGCGGAAGTCCGCCTCAGGGTGCCGCAGGGGCTCTCCCTGTGCACCCCGGCGACCCACGCGGCCATCCGGGGCCCCACGCCCCCGACCCCACAACTCGCCGACGCCTGCCCCGCAACCGACCCGCTTGCGGCCTCGACTTCCGTCCGCAGGCCCTCAAGGTACGTAGCCGCCTTGTCCGGGGGAACCACCGCCTGCAGCACGGCCTCGACGTCGCCAGTCAGGGCCTCGAGGCCTTCCTTGTCGCCGCGATACGCGTACAGGGCTGCGAGAACGCGGTAAGCGGCCAAGGTCACGGGCCCCCTGGCAACCGGGGGATCCGGGGCTTCCGCGACCGCGAGCCCGTCGCGAGCCGCGGCCTCGGCGGCCTCGGGATCACCCAGGACGAACCGGGCGCGTGCCAGCGCCTCGAGAGCCGTCCACTGTTGGCCGGCCCAGAGGGCGGACAACTGCCCCCGCACCGCCTCCACCTCGGCGGCTGCGCTCTCCGGAAGCCCGATGGAGCAGTACAGGAGCGCTCGGTACAGCGCCTCCTCCGGCGTGCGGCGCCCGACGGCGCTGGTGGCCGCCAGTTGCTCGCAGATCTGGTCGGCGTCGGCGATCACCTCGAGTGCCCGGCACATCTGGACGTGAGCGCGCCCCACGGTGACCGCATCGGGCAGCAGACGCTGGGCCTCAAGGGCCGTGGTGGCGCCGCTGATCACCTCACCCCAGCGGAACGCACCATACGCCTCCTCGGTGGCCCGGACGGCCTCCTCCCCCCGGCGCTGGAAGAACGCCGCTGCGTGGGCCTGCGCAAGCTGAGGGTCGCGGGCCGCGAACCACCGGGCGATGCGCGACACCGGTGTCGGGATGGGCTGCGGCGCGTGGTTGTCCCCGGTGCGCCCGGGCCGGAACTCACCCTCAAGGCGAGGCCACCAGATGTCCGGTACATCGGCGAGGACCGAGGCTGCGGCCGCGAGCAGATCGGCGGCGCGGCCTTCGTCCAGCGACTGTAGCCGCGCCACCCAACGGTCGAAGCGCGACAGAGCGTACTCGTCATCCACCTCCGCCCAGCGCTGCACCGACGCGGCGAGAGCCTTGACTTCATCGACAGCCGCATCTCCGGACGGGTCCATGGCCGCGTCCAGCTCATCAGTGACGGCGCGCGCCGGGCCGAAGCGGCGCTGGGAGTACAGCGAGTCGGCCAAGGCGCCCAGAGTTTCGAGCCGCACTTGGGACGCCGTCTCGCCCAGACCCTCAGCCCACGCGTGGAGCCCAGCCCTCGCCGCCGGCGACAACGGGCTGACGATCGACTGGAGTTGCCACGCCATCCAGCCTGTCACCTGGCTCGCGGGCTGTCCTGCGTCGGCTCGGGCACCCAACTGGGCCTCCAGGCCGGCGACCGCCGTGAGCCACTCGCCGCCGGGCTCGCGCGCCGCGCTGATCTTCGCATACGCGGCGGCCAGGGGCCGCTCATCCGCGGTGGCCACCAGCGACTCCGGCAGCGGCTCGGGCGCGAACCACCTGTCCTGGAAGACTCCGCAGACGGTGGCGGAGGCGCTGCGGCTCTTGCACACCCGTACCGTCACTTCCCGCGGCCCCCTCACCGCGAAGCGCACCCATGCGCCTGCCCCCAACTTGCCGGTATCCTGGGCGGCGAGCACCTGGTTGTCGGCGTCGAGAAGCACTATCCCGTACTGTCGCGGGTGCCAGGTCCCCGCCCAATCCCAGTCCAGCAGGTACACCGACACCCGCCACCACCCGTCGGGAACCTCAACCCGGGCCCCTATGTCTGGTCCGCTGTTGTCGCATGGATGCCGCTCACCCTTGTCGTCCCAACACGCCCACACCTGGCGCCGCGTGATGGGGTCCCTCAACAGCCTCGCATCGCCCGCCGCCGGTCCATCCTGCGACCAGTTGTACGGCGTCTCATCCGGCTCGCCGAAAAGCACGGCGCGGTAGCGTAGTGGGGAGTTCTGTGGAGTCGTGCCGTGCGCGCCCGGGTCGCTGAAGGAGGCCCATCCGGGCTCCCCGTACACATCGCAGTCCCAGCCCATGGCGCAGAGGCAGAACCCGTCATTGCCGTAGCTGCAACGCCAGTCGCCCTTCGTCAGCCGGTCTTCTCCGAGTGATAGCGCATCCGGCCCCAGCGCTCCACGACCGGTCTGGATGGCCGCCACAGCACGCACCGCATCGCGCGAGCAGCTCTCCTGCGGGTACTGAGCCATCAGCAGCGAGAAGCTCTCCAGTGCGTCGTCGTCACGCCCAAGAGCGTGGTAGACGGAGGTCAACTCGTCCAGTACGTCGGCCCGAACGTCGGGTTCATCGCTGTGCTCCCACAGTCCGGCCAGCACCTGCCACGCCGCGGTCACGTGGCCTGCGTACCGCAGGCGCCGTGCGTGTAGCAGACCGCTTGGTTCGCCATCGCCGGCAATGAGTACCGCGGGGATGCCCCAGATCCCCCCTCGGGCCTCGCCGTTGAAGACCTTCACCGCCAGCACGTTCCCGGCGCCATAGCGGAGCGCCTCAGGAGGTATCTCGTAGCACCGTGGCTCGCCGGCGGCCGAGACGGGGGCCGGCGGGAACCCTCCGTTCCTGGCGATGCACCGACCGTTGACGTAGGTCTCGTCGGCGTCCAGCACCATCCCCAGGTCGACCACGAGAGGTCGCCCGCGCCAGGCCTCAGGTACCGCGAAGTGCAACCGGTACCACCCCACCACGTTGGCGCCGGGCTGCCTGGCATCCCACTCCCCATCGGGCATGGGGGCGCGCTCCCACCCGCTATCGTCCAGCCCCCCAACGGACAGGTCGGTTGCGGCGTCGCCCCCCATCGACTTCACAAGCCAGGTGTCGCCCTCCGCCAGGCGGTAGCCCAGGCGCCCATCTCCAAGCACCCCGCCTGTCCCGATGGTGTCGTACACCTTGACCGCCAGCACGTTGTCGGCCCCAAACGTCAGCAGACCGGCCGGGATCACGTACTCGCGGTCCTGGTTGTACGCCGACGCGGTCTTGGGCGGGAACGCTCCCGTGCTCCCCACAAGCGTCCCGTTGCAGTACGTCGCATCCACATCGTCCACAATCCCCAGCTTCAGCACAACGTCGCGACCCGCGAATGCGGGGTCAGGGGTGAAGTGATAGCGGTACCACCCGTAGACGTAGTTGCGCGGCTGTGCATCATCCCAGGTGCGGTGGGGCAGCGTGACGGCCTCCCAGCCGGAGTCGTCCAGCCCCGGGGCACAGAGGTCGCTCGCCCCGTCGGCGCCGAGAGGCCGAAACAGCCATTCCGCGCTGGCGTTGGCGCACAACGCACCGAGCACCAGACAGATGGCCGCCACGGTGGGGCCCTGAGCGCACGCGGCAACACGGCCAGATGCGGCAGCACGTCGACGCATTCCGTAGGCCATCTATCGAAGCCCCCCCATTACGCCGTATTCTGGTTGTTATAGACGGTATCATGGACGCCAAAGCGCGGTATGTCAATGCAAGATGCGCTGATGCAGAAGTATATCGGGTTTCAGTGCGATGGCGACGAGTGCACGCAGAACGAGACAGGGCCGAACGGCGGGGATGTGCCCCTGTCGTTCGGCCCTTTTGGGTACTCTGCGTTGCGGGAATGGCCTGTGCGATGGCGCCCGACTTACGCGCCCGCCACCCCTACCCCTCCTCCGGCTCAGTTGCTTCTTCGGGCGCGGCTTCGGCCTGCTCCACCACCACCGGCGGTGCCGGCGGCGGCTCGGGCGCGACCTCAGCGGCCGCCGACGCCGGCGGCGCCCCCGGCTTGCCGTAGATGGTCACCTTCGGAATCAGCAGGCCGTTGTTGAACGTCCCCATCGCCACATGGCCACCCGCGATGGGCTCCGGGTCCTCGTAGCGGAGGATTTCGTGACCCTCCCAGTACAGTGAGACCACGTTCCCGTGCTTGCCGACACCGACGAGCGACCAGTCATTGTGCAGCCCGCCCTGGGGCACGGGAAGCTCGGTCTCCGCGACGACCTGGCCGTTTCTGAGGATCGCCGTCCACTTGTTCTCCCTGGCTCCGAACAGGAAGCGGTAGCCGCTCTGGATATCGCCCGGAGTGGTGCACAGGCCCATGTAGATGTCGCGGAGGACCTCCTGCTTGCGGTTCTCGCCGGGGATGTCCACCATCTTGGCCCCGACGAACATGTCCATGCGCTGATCGCCGCTGAAGAACTCCTTGTTGGTTGTCCAGGCCGCCTCCTGGTCCCAGCCTGAGAACCACGTCCAGCCGGGAGAGCAGGACCAGCGGCTGGAGACCGCCCAGGTTCCGCACTCGGTGACCCAGTCGGTGGCCGCGGTGTCGAAGGTGTACACACGGACATGGGTGGTCTCGATCCGCGTGTCGTCGGGGTTGAGCTGTGAGCCGGTGAGCCTGATCCCCACACGCCGGACGTCCAGCGGTTCGGGATCCTGGAAGGACAAAACGGCGGCCCCATCCACGCGCAGCACCAGCGCCGCGCCCATACGTGCCACCTCGGCCTCGAAGGCCGAGCGGACCGCGGAGATCCTGGTGACCCCTTCGGCGACCTTCTGGCCCTGCTTGAGGATCTCCACCGGTGTCTCGGTCTGACCCCAGGTGCGGTTGAGGCGCACCTCGTAGCCGGCGGCCGGGTCCTGCCCGTCGCCGACGAACAGCCCGACGACCGTCTGGGGGGCGCCGTGCTGCTCGCGCACCCCGACCTTGGCCACCACATCCCCCATGAACTCCCCGCGATGCCAGTACAGCAGCAGATCGTCGGGATCGGCGACGAGGAAGTTCGCCTTGCCGGCCCAGCTATGGCGGTCGATGATGCCGGCGAAGCTGGGGGTGAGGTCATCTACCAGGTGCAGCTCGGGCTCCACCGGCATGGCTCCGAGGCCGCGGAAGGTGGCGGCCGCTTCGCCGTCGACGAACATCCCCACGCGCCCCCAGCGGGGCCCCTCGTCCATCAGGTCGAAGTGCAGTCGGCCGTCCACCGCGACCTGGATATGCTCGTCGACGCCACGCACCTCGATATGGCGCTCCACGGCGGCTCCGCCGGGCAACACGGTCTCGGCGACGACAACGTCCCCGTTGTTCAGGGTCGGACGCAGGAGCTGGAGCTTCGTCTGCCGGTTGCCCTCCGGAACCAGGTTCACCAGATAGTAGCTACGGGGCCCCTGGTAGCGGAAGAACAGCCCCGCCTGCGGGGCATTGCCGGGACGGACCTGCCCCCAGCAGCGGTAGGCGTACTTGCCCACCCACGGCGACAGCACTCTGGCGGCCGAGTTGCCCCTGACTGAGACCGCTCCGGGCTGTTCGGCGCTGGACTCGCAGACGCCCCGGTCCACCAGCCAGCAGCTCGCCGCGCCGTCTCCCCGGCAGGTGCGGGGCATCGCCTCCCACGGGGTCACGACGACATCATCAAACAGGGCGGTGCCCGCTCCGACGAGGAGGCCGACCTGACCCGTGCCCCGGCTCTCATCAATGCCCTCGACAACGGTCTTGCCGTCGATGAGTCCCTGCACGTAGCCGCCGGAGATCCTCACACCGATCTTGGCCCACTGGTCCCAGATGCACTCGCCGCGACCGGCGGCGATGGCCGAGGCCTCGCCGTCCTTGTGCACGATCAGAAGCGGCACCGGCATGCCGCCGGGCTGCTTGGCCACCGGTACACGGTACTCGATGTAGTTGTCGGAGTCCTGATAGTCGCAGACCATGCCGACCCAGTCGGCGGTCGGGCACACGGAGGCCTCGGCGGCGTAGTCGTCCCAGAACCAGGAGCCCACCACGGCGATGGCGTCACCGTCGTCCCCCGCGGTGGCCTCGTAGCGGAAGGGATTAGCACTCTGGCTGACCTCGCCCGCCTCGCGGTCGCCCTTGTCCTGCTGCACGGCCCAGGTCCCCAGAGGGGTCTCCCAGTCGCTCTCCTCGTCGGCGGTGCGCATGAACCCATCGGAGAACTCAACTGCTATCGCCGGCTGACAGATGACGTCGGCGATCCCTCTGGAGGCCACGACACCCTCCTGCTCGGGGCCGTCGCAGGCCGTGAGCGTCGGAGTGCCGTCGATGCGCACCAGCACCAGGCCGTGGCGACGGCGGACATGCACGCTGCGGTCGCCCTCGGCCAGATTCGATAGCGGAGCCGTGGCCACCACCGTCTCAAGGCCCTTCTCCACACGGACTACGGTGACCTTGGCCGGCTCAAACCGCACCGCCCGGTACCAGTCGGCGTTCCAGTACGAGGCCACCACCTCGGCCTCGGCGCCCCGGCCGATCGTGCCCTCGAGGTCGAAGTCCCCGGCCTGCCGCGGGTCGTCGTCCCAAACCTCGTAGTCTTCGGGGGGTGCGGCGAGCTCCTCGCGGCCGGGACGCTTCCTGGTGGTGATCTCCGGGTCTTTGCGGGAGGTGAGTAGCTCGGAGGGCTCGATGCTCGCCAGCGACCAGCGCGGCACCAGTTCGCCATTGCTGCAGAAACGCAGGGAGTTCATGATGACGGGGGTGAAAAGGGGCCCGGATAGCGCCTGCGAGAAGCCCATCATCGAGCCCACGTGAAGCCACCAGCCCTCGCCGTGGCGGAACAGGATCATCGCCGGAGACCCCTGGTTGCCGTCGAGGAAGACGCCCTTGGTGTCATCGTGGGCGCCCTCGTCGGTGAAGCGGGCCAGGACGTAGGTCTCGGGGCGGTCGGGAGGGGGGATGATGGAATAGGCGGGGCGACGGCTCTGACTGATGGTCCTGGCCTGAGCGAAGCCTTCGTGAAGCGGTCCCTCACCGGGGACATACTGCACATTGGGCCCTTTGCCCTGGGAGATGCGCTGGCCGGGCAAGGCCGCTTCGCTGGGGGCCACCGTGAGCTCGGTGATGGCGATGCCGCCCCGGGCGACAAACTGCTCGATGGCGGCGGACATCGCCGCCGCGCCCTGGAGCGGGCTGGCCAGGATCACTACCTGGAACTGCTGGAGGTACTCCGGGTCGGCGGCCCTGCGCTCATCCAGGCGCTCGCGGGGCAGGCCGTACTTGCCCAGCATCCCCCAGTGCCCATTGCAGTACGAGCCGGCCACCCCGATGCGCCAGGGGCGCGTCTGGGCCGCGGGCTGGGCCCATGCGGCGGTCGTTGCGACGAGCAGAGAGACAAGGAGCGACAGGGCAAGCATCTGGCGGCAGTACATGGGCGAGACCAGCCTCCGCGGGTGCCACAAGCGACCCATGGCGCAGCGCCCGGAGCGGGCGTGGATCATGCTCCGGGTGCGCGGCGGTCCTGGGGTCGGGCGGGCTGCTTCGTGCGTCCGAGGAAGCGGCGGAGATAGGCCGCCCCTCCCCCGCTCTAGGAAGGACGCCCGGAAGGGCGGCAAGTTCCATCAACTCTGCCCCAAGGGGCTACCAGACGGGAACCAGGTCCTGCGGGATGCACACCCGCACGGTCTGCAGGGGGTTCACCACCTGGCTGATGCGCACATCGCACACCGTGCTGAGCAAGACGGCGGCCACCGAGTCCTTCACATCAAGCCGCGAGATGAGGAAGTCCCGTCCCCGCAAGAGCGCGGCTTCCACGGCGGCGTCCAGGTCCTCGCCCGAGGCCACTACCGACCAGTGGGTCGGAGTCCGGATCACCGGCCAGTCGGCGATGGAGCCCTTCATCACCTGCACCCTTGCCGTGACCTCCCCGGCGATCTCCACTCCCTGCCCCGAGGCCTCCCCATCTCCCTGCAGGGCATGCAGGTCGCCCATGGCCAGCATCCCGCCGGCCTCCGTCACAGGGAGGTACACGGTAGAGCCCGCTTTCACATCCGGGGTGTCCAGGTTGCCTCCATGGTCGCCCGGAGTGCTGTTGGGTACCGCCTCGCCCGCCGGCGACACCCCGATCACCCCGATCACGGTGTCCACCGGGCGCAAGACGCCGCCCGGTAGCTTCGCCCGGCCGTCCACGATGTCCACCGGCCAGCCGCGCACGTTCCTCCCGTGGCGGTCGGAGCCGAAGATCAGCCCCCGCGAAGCGATGGAGATGCCTTCGATGGAGACCACCAGCATATCGCCGGGCAAAGCGCCCTTGACCGCAACCGGCCCCGTGGCCGGGTTACAGTACCCCGGCTGCACGCTCTCGGTGCTCAGCTCCTCGCCCTCGAGGCGAACCTGCCCGTCGTAACAGTCATTGGTCTGGAACACCACGGTCTCACCGGGATCGACCGTGACGGCCGGCTCCAGCCCGCGGGCGAAACTGTAGATCTTGCGGTCTCGGGTAACCTGAACGGGCACGGCAATCACCTCACAGTCCGAGGCTGGCACGGTGCGTGGTGGTTCGCCAACGCCCCGCGGCAGTCCTGCCTCAGAGCGCAGGGCACCGGGTCCGAAGGGCACCCCGGCCCACGCGCCGGACGATGGCGGGAGGCAGGCGGCCGGGCAGGAAACCGACAGGTCCGCAGGGAAGTCTAGTGCGTCACCACCGGGCGAGCCGCACCCGGAGCCGGTCCGCGATGATCCCCGCGCAGATTCCCCCACGGAGGCCAAAGCCCATGAGGTTACCCCTGAACAGACCCGCCGCGCCCATCGTCGCACTCATCTTCCTGATCGCCGGCTCCACCATCGTTCACGCCGAGAGCCTCCCGCTGGCGAAGAACTCCTCCTCCAGGTACACCATCGCCGTCGCCGCCGACGCTTCGGCACCCGAGAAGCACGCCGCGGAAGAGCTGGCCACATACCTGCGCCAGATCACCGGTGCCCGGTTTCCCGTTCGTACCCCGGAGAGCGTGGGAGGCCGCCCCATGCTCGCGGTGGGACCGGCGGCGGCGCGCTGCGTGGCGGCGGACCTTCCCCTGGACAAGGCCGAGCTGGGCGATGATGGGATCGTCATCAAGACCGTCTCGCCCCACCTGGTCCTCACAGGCGCCGAGGGCTCCATGCGCGGGACCTTGTATGCCGTGTACAGCTTCCTGGAGGATGTCCTGGGAGTGCGGTGGTGGACAGAGACCGCGTCCTACGTTCCTCATTGCCCCAGTCTGGCGGTGGAGCCTCTGGATGTCAGGTACGTCCCTGTCTTGCCGTACCGGGAGGCGCTCTACAACACGCTCACGGGCCGCGGCACAGAGGACGGGGCGAGCCGCGCGAAGTTCCTCGTGCGACAGAAGTACAACGGCCACTTCAATGCGATCCCCGCCGAGTGGGGCGGCAGCTACACCCTCATCGGCTGGTGCCACACCTTCGACCTGTTCCTTCCGCCGAGCAGGTACTTCAAGGACCATCCCGAGTGGTACGCGCTGGTCAACGGCGAGCGCAAGGGTGAGCACTCGCAGCTTTGCTGCACCAATGACGAGATGATCGCCGAGCTGAGCAAGCAGGTCCTGGCCGCCATCGCCCAGCGCCCGGAGGCGGGCATCATCTCCGTGGCCCAAAACGACTGGGGCGGCAACTGCCAATGCGACAAGTGCCGGGAGCTGGACGAGGCCGAAGGCTCACCCTCGGGCTCACTTTTGTACTGCGTGAACAAGGTGGCAGAGGCCGTGGAGAAGCAGTACCCGGACTTCCTGGTGGAGACGTTGGCCTACCAGTATACCCGCCGGCCGCCCAAGAACCTGCGCCCGCGGAACAACGTGATCGTGCGGCTGGCCGTCATCGAGCGTTCGGGGCATCACCCCATCGACAGCGAGATGAACCGCAGCCTGATGGCCGACCTGCGGGCCTGGAAGGCCGCGGCTCCCAACCTCTTCATCTGGGACTACACCGCCAACATGACGGGGGCCTTCACCCCGCACCCCAACCTCCCCGTGTTTGCCCCCGACATTCGCAGCTACGTGGATAGCAATGCCAAGGGCATCTTCTTCGAGGGCAATCACTACGCAGGAGACGCCCGGGGCGACTTCGATGAACTGAAGACCTACCTCATGGCCCAGATCCTGTGGGATCCGAGCCGGGACGAGAGGCACATCGTCCGCGAGTTCCTCAACGGCTACTACGGCCCGGCGGGGCCGGTACTCAGCCGGTACCTGGACCTGCAGGCGAATGCGGCCCGGGATGTGCGCCTGCCCTCGTGGTCGGCGGGCCCCGACGCGGGGTGGCTGGACCTGGCGGCGATGAACGAGGCCACGAGGCTCTTCGATGAGGCCGAGCAGGCGGTGGCCGGCGATGAGACGCTGCTGGACCGCGTCAGGCGGGCCCGCATTCAGCTCGATCACCAGTGGCTCCGGGGCTACCGCAACTACCGACTGCAGGCCGAGCACAGGGGCGCCGAGTTCCTGGGACCCCAGGACGTCGCGGCGGCGACGGAGGAGTTCATCGCCCGGGTGCGGCAGTACGAGGGCGAGCGGATCCGCGTGGACGGCGCCGACGGCTTGGAGCAGTACTCGGCGGCACTGAGGCTGCGCGCCGAGAGCATCGCCAACCCGCCCGAGCTGCCCGAGGCACTGCGCGACATCCCCGCCGGGCGCATCGTGGATGCTCAGGAGGGCGACTTCCGCCTGGCGCCCGGCGCCGCCATCGCGCCGGACCCAAAGGCCTCCAACGGCTATGCCGCCAAGATGGACCCGGCGGTGCTGAGCTGGTCCGTGCAGTACCACGGCATCGGCCCGCAAGTCCCTCCCGGTCGCTGGCACGTCTACGCCTCGGTGCGCTGCGAGAAGGTCAAGGACACCGGAGTGGCCTTCACCGGCGGAATCTACGACGCGGAAGCCAAGACGAATCTCCTGGGCATCTCGGTGACCCTCGAGGACAAGGGACAAGCGCAGGATGTGGACCCCAACATCGAGACACAGACCACCGTGGCGCCGCCGAAGGGCGCGGGCGATGAGGAATACCACCTGTACGACCTGGGCGCCCACGACCTGCACGGCGAGACGTACGTGTGGTTCGGGACCACGGGTGGCGTGAGCCCCGAGAACGTCAAGGCGATCTACGTGGACCGGGTGCTACTGGTGAGGGAGTAGGGGCGACACGTCGGCTTGGTGACGGACGCGCCCGGCCCCGCCGCTGAACGGGGCCGGCACCACCGCGAAGGTACCGTGAGGTGACGAAGATGCCCGGTGTACAGGCTGTTGACCTGCACTTTTCGGACGGCAATGACCGCACCTGCGTCTGGGAGACCGACCATCTGCAGGTGATGCGCATTCGCTTGGCCGTGGGAGAGCAGCTTCCGCATCATGACAGCAACTCTCACGTGCTCCTGCTGCCGATGGCCGGAACGATCCGGCTTGTGACCCCCGAGGCGACGGAGGTGTTCTCGGTGGGCCACAGTTGCAGCGTGCCCTTCGATACCCCGATGGATGTGAGCAATGAGGGAGACGAGCCCGCGATCCTGCTGGTTATCAAGACGCCCCACCCGCGGCAGATGAAGTGACGGCAGGGATGGCGGGGCACCTGTAACGCGGCGGCGTTGCCGTGGCCGTTGTAGGGCGCGGGCCTGTGCCGCGCCAAGTGGGGCGCCAAAGGCCGGCGGGGCACACAGGTCCCCCGCCCTACAACGGCAACACCCGGCGCCACACTGTCGGGCGCGGGCCTTTACCGCGCCAAGTGGGTCGCCAACGGCCGGCGCGGTACGGGCCCGCGCCCTACAGAGGCCGCTGCCGCCGAAGGAGGTCGGTCATGAGTCGCCCAGTACGCCTGGCCACATGCCAGCCTCCCGCCCCCACCGCGGGGCGCGCACAGGAGGTGATCGTGGCACGGGCCCTGCAGCTTGCCTACTCGGCGGCCGAGATGGGCGCCGACATCATCTGCCTGCCCGAGTCGCTCAATACCGTCGCGCTCACGGACCCGCAGGCCCGTGCTGAGGCCGCCAAGAGCACGTCCTTCCTTGTGGACTTCCAGGCCCTGTGCTCCCGCCACGGAACCTATGCCCTGGTGCCCGTGATCCACCTCGCCGGAGGGAGAGTCACCAACACCGCCTTCCTCCTCGCCCGCGACGGAACCATCGTCGGCTCCTACGACAAGGTGCACACCACGGCCACCGAGCGCGAGACACTCGGGGTCTGCGCCGGGGATCGCTATCCCGTCTTCGACCTGGACTTCGGACGCGTGGGAGTGATGACCTGCTACGACGGCTGCTTCCCCGAGCCCGCCCGCATCCTGGCGCTGCAGGGGGCCGAGGTGATCCTCTTCCCGTCCCTGCAGCGGAGCTACACCGAGACCCATCTGGACCTGCAGGTACGAAGCCGAGCCTACGACAACTTCGCCTACGTGGTGCGCAGCAGCTACGGCACCGAGCCAACCGACGTATGGGAGCCCGGAGTGATGGTGGGCAAGAGTTGCATCGTCGGGCCGGACGCCACGGTGCTGGCCGATCTGGGACGCGCCACCGGCGCTGTGGTCAGAGAGGTCGATCTGGACGCCCCGGAACGGGGCCGCGTCACCCACGGTGGCAAGGTGGGGGTGGTACGCGACCTGCGCCTGGACGACCGACGGCCCGAGACGTACGGGGTGATCTGTCGCCCGGGCGCCGAGCGTCGCTGAACCGGGGGAGCTGTGACCTGCCGCGAGTCCTTCTTTCGCACCGATGCAACCCAACCCGGGCCCAATACGTAGACCACATCCGGAAGGGTTCAGAGAAGGATCAGGCCGGGGTCAACGCCGCACTCTCACCCGCCGGACATTACAACTCGCTCATAATGGCTGCTCCGGGGCTCCCAAAGGGGCCAAAACGCTTGACAGGGTCTTGTGTGCCCGTATAATGGGCGTCGTATCCAATGCATTAGACGAATCATGCAAATCATACCAATCATACGCGCCCCTTGTCTCGCAGCCCATGGTGCATTGATGAACCTGTAGCGAGAGGTAATATCCCGATGGCTCGTCCTGACATTGAGGATGCCTTCCATGGGTCGGTGACGGTGGGCGAACGAGGCCAGGTTGTCATTCCGGCCGTGGTGCGCGAGTTGATTGGTGTGACTCCGGGAGAGAAGCTGTTGGTATTCGCTCACCCCTCCGGGATGGGCGTGTTGTTCATGAAACTGGAGGGTCTTCAGGATTTGGTGGACCGGTTCACTCCACTGATCCGGGAGGCCCAAAGCGCCGGAGCCGAACCCCAGAACGTGGTCGAAGACAGCGCCGAAGACCGTTAGGGAGGTAACCGTGTTGACCCCTACTCCGCGCCGCAGGGCGCTGGGGTGGGGCCTGGCAGCCTCGATGTTCTGCATTGCATTCGTGCCCACACCCACCCCGGCGGCGGGCCTCAAGCGAGCTCCCCGCACCGCATCGCAGCCATCTTCCGAAGCAGTCACCGAAGCCACGCCACAGGCGACCGAGGACGGTCGCCTTCGTCCCACGACCGACGCGCCCGGCAGTCAGGGCGCGCCCGTGGTGACGGGTCCCACTTCAGCCGCACAGACGACTTTTGAAGATCGCGCCCCGACCCCCAGCACGGGCGGGAGCAGCGCGACGTCCGCGCCGAGCCAGGCCTACTCGGCCGGCCCCCGCGTCATCATCGGCCCCAGAAGCACGGGGGCGTTCGCGGGTGCCGCAGGCACCGCCACGCTGCCGGCGGATGCGGCCGTTGTCACGATCCCCGGACAGACCGACTCTCGGTCGCAGAGCCCGTTACCGTCCGGTGCCGCGGGTGCAGGCCCCCAGATTCCGGGGCAGTCGTCGGGTGACGCTGTCTTGGCCCCGACCGCAACAGTGAACTCCGGCGGCGTGCGCCTCATCAGCGGTACCGCCGGAGCGGCCGCCCAACTGCCGCCCCACCTAGGGGCCACCGCACTCCCGAGCGCCACGGCCTTGCAGAGCGCCGCAAGTGGCGCCCTGGGCGCCTCCGTGGTCTCAGCGACCTCGGCCCCCGCAGTGTCCGGCCCTCCTGTGGCCCTTGCGGCCGTGGGCTACACGACGCCGGCGGTACCGTTCCCCGGCGGCCAGGGCCGACCGGTGACGGTGGCGCAGGCTGGTGGGCAGGTTCAGGCCATCCCGTTCCCGGCGCCCGCCGCCCCGCAGACGCCGCCTGCGCCCGCCAGTCCGCCCACGGCCTTCCCGACGGGGCCGGCCACACAGCAGCCGGTGACCGTGCCCGGCGCACAGCCGGCCGTCCCGGCGATTCCTACGCAGACGCAGTGGCCGACGGTACCGGTGCAGACGCCCGGAGCCGTCACCCCCGGCGCGGGCTTCCCGACCCAGTCGCCGACGCCGGCGGGCATCGGGTTCCCCGCGACCGCCGCGCCTACGGCCCCCGTCGCCCAGGCGATCCAGGTCACCCCTGAGTCGGCCGCCGAGCTGGCGGTCAAAAACAGCATCGACCTGAAGATCACGGCGACCTCCATCGCGGAGGCCGAGGCTCAGGTGCGCAAGGCCCTGGGTCTTGATGACCTGCGGCTGACGGCCGGTCTGAACCTCGTCCTGCAGCCCGAATCGAAGATGACCGTGGGCGAGATGAGCATCGTGACCGGCAAGTCCTTCGTGGAGTCGGCTTCTCTCTCGGCGGCCCTGCCGCTTTACACGGGCAAGGCCATCGAGCACAGCCAGGAGCTTGCCCGCCGGGGCCTGCGGGCCACGGTCCTGAGCCGCCCCGTGGTCGCCAGGGCGCTGGATCTGGCGGCGCGTGAGACCGTCTTCGGTGTGCTGCGGGCCGAGCAGTTGGCGGACGTGGCACAGAAGCAGGCCACCGCGGTGGCCGCCCACCTGGACCTCAGCCGCAAACTCGCCGACGGCGGCGTGGTGGCGAAGTTCGAGGTCGTCCAGGCGGAGACGGAGTTGTCCCGGGCCCAGGGCGACGTGATCTCTGCCCGAACGGCGGTGGAGACGGCCAAGGCCGCTTTGCGCCGGGTGTTGACACTCCCGCAGGACACGCCGATAGCTGTGGCTCCCGCCATGAGCTATGACATGCCCACCGTGGACCGTCAGGCCCTGATCGCCCAGGCCCTGCGCGACCGGCCGGAGACCGCCGTGGGCGAGGCCGTCGTCCGCGTGGCCGAGAGCGGTGTGGACGTGGCGGGCACCGCCAACAACCTCAACGTGAACCTGCTGGGCTCGCTGAACCACACCAACGCTGCCACCGGCGGCGGGCTGAACTGGCAGATCGCCTTAGCCTTCGAGAAGGCGTTGATGGACGGCAACGCCCAGGCCAGCTCAGTGGACGCGGCGAAGGCGCAGCTCGAGGCCGCCAGGCTCGACCTGGAGAAGACCAGGCACGGCATCGCGCTGGAAGTCACCCAGTACCACCTGGCACTGGACGAGGCCGCCGAGAGTCTGAAGGTCGCCCGACAGGGCGTAGTGGAGGCCGAGGAGCAACTGCGGATCTCCAAGGTCCGCTATGAGAATGGTATCGCCCTGGGTGTCGAGGTCCTCGATGCCGAGACCGCGCTGGCGGCGGCTCGGGTTCAGGTCGTGAACTCGGAGTACAACCTGCAACTGGCAATCGCCCAACTGCGCTCGGCAGTGGGCTGGTGGGGCGGCAGCAACGAGAGTGGGGGCCAATGAACATGCCGGCGGTTAGTGACAAGACGCGCAGGGGTCTCAGGCACGCTGTGGGCCTGGGGATCGCTCTGACTCTCGCCGTCGCCCTTGTGGTGACGGCGGGCGGTTGTGGTAAGCCCAAGGACAAGGGCAAGGGGAAGGCCGGCGACAAGGGCCAGGAGGGGATCACCCGCGTCTCGGTGGTCATGGCGCGCCAGGAGAGCATCGCCGACGTGCTGCAGCTCACCGGCACGTGCGAGGCCTATGAGGAGACCGATGTGGTCCCCGAGGTCAACGGGAAGGTACAGAAGGTGCTGGTGGACGTGGGCGATCACGTGACCAGAGGCCAGCTCCTGGTCCGCATGGACACCACTTTGGTGGCCAAGCAGCGGATCCAGGCGGAGCACGGGGTGACCGGAGCCCAGGCCGGTCTGAACCGGGCCGTCAAGGGCTCGCACATGACGGATAAGCAGACGCTGGCCCACATCAGGCAGGCCGAGCAGGGGGTAGTGGCGGCGCGCGAGCAACTGCGCAAGGCCGAAGCGGCGCATCGGCTCACGGCGGAGCAGACAGATCGGAAGAGCGTCGTGTAGGGAAAGAGTGTAGGATAGGGTGT
>CAZXDD010000114.1:0-16107 GCA_964639415.1 uncultured Armatimonadia bacterium | reverse complement strand
CAGGTCGTCGATCAGGTTACCCGCGATTGCGCCGGCGACGCCGGCGCAGCCGGTCACGCAGCACGCAGCGACGCCGAACGCCGCCATGGCCAGAAGCAGTCTGCACATAGGTCTCGTCCTCCAACCGCGTCCGGGGCGCCGCCGTTCATCTCGGCACCCTCATTGGTTATGATAGCCCCCGTGGCTGCCCGACGTCAATGCGCCGTCCCTCCGTTGTCCGGCGCCCTCTGCGCTCTCAGGAGGCCTGACGGCTCTCGGGGGCGAACCGACAGAGGATGATCCCAGACCGGCAGGCTTCCCAAAGGTAGGTCGCCCCGATATGCGCCTCTTCATCGCCCTGCTGCTCTGTCTCGCTGCGTCCATCGCTCCGGCCCAGCAGCCCGAAGTGCCCGTCGGGTTGTGCGCTCTGGCTCAGCAGCCCCCTAACGTCGACGGCAAGCTGGACGACGCCTGCTGGCAGGTCGCCGAGGAACTAGGCCCCTTCACGCTGCTGGACGGCACCGCCCCGGCCAAGGAGCAGACCTCGGTGCGCACGTGCTCCGATGGCCAGACTCTCTTCGTGGGCTGTGAGCTCTTGGAGAGCTCCATGGACGCGCTCAGGGCCGACAAGACGGCGGATGATGTGGGCGACGTGTTCTCCCAAGACTGCGTCGAGATCTTCGTCCAGCCCGACCCCGCGACCGGCGAGTACTTCCACCTGGCGGCCAGCGCGGGAGCGGCGCGCTACGACGCCATCGCCAGCGGCGGCCCCATCGACTGGTCGCCGCAATGGCAACTGGCCGTCGGCCGAGGGGCCGACCGCTGGTGTCTGGAAGCCGCCATACCCCTGGCCGAGGTCAGGCTGGCCGGGGTCCGAGAGGGGCAGTCGATCCGCTTCAACGTCTGCCGGGAGGAGACGCCCCACAAGGAGCTGAGCTGCTGGTCGCTCACCGGCGGCACATTCCACAATGCCTCGCGCTTCGGTGAGCTGGTGTTCTTCAGCTACGCGCCGCTGGTGGCTGAAAGCCTGGAGCGTCTGGAGGGCAAGGCCGACAGGGCTCGGGCCGCTGCGGAGGGGTCCGCAGTGCTGGACAAGGCTCTCCAGGCTCTGGCGCAGGCCAAGGTGGTGGCTGCCCGTGAGCCCTTTGGCAGCAGCGACTGGCGGGAGTTGAGACCCACGGTCGCCGCCCTTGACAAGGAGTTCGACCGCCTCGCCCGTAGTGGCCAGGAGGCGCTCGTGTGGCGAGTCGAGCCCTGGCGCCTGCCGGCACAGGAGGCGCTCCCGGAGCCGGGGACACAGGACACTCAGGATATCTCTGTCCGTCTGGCGCAGGACGGACACGCGTCCCTCGCGCTGGCGGTGTGCAATCTCACCGAGCGTTCCTTGGCCTACCGCGTGACGACCACCGACCTTCTGCAGTGGCACGACGGCCTGCAGCTTCCCTCGACCGGCCGAATCGCGCTGCGGGAGGCAGTCAGCATGCGCACGCGCAGCGGCGGGATGGTGCGCGACGCCTTGCCGGGGCTGGATGGAGCGCAGCGACTGGTGGTCCCGTCCGGCGAGAATGCGGTGCTGTGGGTGACGGTGCATGCCCGAGACCTGCCGGCGGGCAGCTACAACGCCGGCATCGACCTGCTGCCGCTCACCGGCAAGCAGCGTCGCAGCGTGCGGCTGAACCTGCAGGTGTGTCCCGTTCAGTTACCCCGGGGCGGACCGCCATTCCTCAACAACTGGGCGGTCCTGAGCGGGGCACAGAAGCTGGGATGGGCCGAGGCCGCCTCGCGAGATCTCCTGGAGCACGGGGTCAATGTCAACCTCATCCAGCATTCCGACCTGCCCTGGCCGCAAGTGGACGCCGCAGGCAACCTCACCCGGGAGCTGGATTTCGCCAAGTTTGACGCCCGAGTGCGGCTCCTGCCCGAGGGGTCATTCTACCTCCTGTACCTGGTCCTCAACTGGTTCCAGGACCTCAAGGCCGGACTGGAGCCCGGGACGGCCCAGTACCAGAACACGGTGACACAGTGGACGGGTAAGATCCGTGACCACCTCAAAGGGCTGGGCGTCGGCTACGACCGCTGGGCCTTCTACCCCATCGACGAGCCCGCCACCGACGAGTACGCTCAGCGGGTGAGAACCTTCGCCGACGCCGCCCACCAGGCGGACCCACAGGTTCTGATCTTCGCCAACCCCTACAACCGCACCACCTCCGAGCAGATCCGCATGATGGGCGAGGCTGTCGATATCTGGTGTCCCAACCTCAGCGGCCTGCGCCCCGAAGATCTGGAATACATGAAGCAGCACGGCAAACGGGTGTGGTCATATCTGGTGCTCAGCCGCATCAGCAGCCCCTACGGCTCCTACCGGCTGCCCCAGTGGCGAGTGTTCGACGATGGCCTCACGGGCTTCGGCTTCTGGGCCTACGACAGCGTGGACGGCGATGTGTGGGACGACGCAGACGGAAGCGTCTCGGACTACGCGGTGTACTACGAGGGCACGGACGGGGCGATCTCCAGCGTGCGCTGGGAGGCCACGCGGGAGGGCGCCGAGGACTACAAGTACCTGCTGCTGCTCAAGCAGGCCATCGCCCGAGCCGGTGAGACGGGCGAGGCGGAGGCGGCAAGGACGGCCCAGGGGGTCCTGGACGCAGCGGTCCGGGCCACACTGGCCGAGGCTGGGGACACGGCCGCCGCCGACAGGCAGCGCGGCCTCGTGCTGGAAGCCCTGCTGGACCTGGGCGCCGCGACAGGCGAGGTCGACCCGGCGATGCTGGCGAGTTTCTCCCGGCCTGTGCCCAGGTGCCTCACAGGCAACGGCGGCCCGCGCGCGGACAACGTGCGCACCGGCGGGTACTATACCTACTCCACCTTCCCCAATCACCCGTGGCGCGAGCAGTGCGACGCTACCGAGGGCAAGGTGTGGTTCGACGCGGCAGATGCCACCGAAGGCAAGCAGCGTGAGAACCAGATCGGCGGCGACCTCACCGATGGTGGCTGGAGCTACCAGCAGCAGTACGTGAACTTGTGGATCTGGAGCCCGAGCAAGGTAGACGTGACCTTCGATCTGATGCGGCCCTACCGTATCCGGCGCGTGGATGTCTTCGCCGGGTCGCAGGATAATGACAAGAACCGGGTGCAGACGCTGGAGGTCTTTGTCAGTGAGAGTGGGGAAGAGGGCAGCTTCACCTCCCTGGGGGCCATCGGCGACTGCCCGACGGCCACGCTGGGCCCGGAAGGGGAGTTCCGCATTGACGTGGAGGGCGTCGGCCGCTACGTGCGTCTGACGGCGACGAAGAAGGCGGACTCGATGACCCTCGGAGAGGTGCGGGTGTGGGGCGATGAGGAGGGGTGAGGCCGGCGTCGTGGCTCGGCCGGGATGCCCTCACCTCGGCACCTCTACCCTCCGCCCCTCGGCGGCGGAGACGTACGCGGCGAAGATGACGGCCATCACATCCCGCGCCAGCAGCCAGCCCGACAGAGGCTCCCGGCCGTGGGCGATGCACTCGGCGAAGTCCTGGATCTCCTGGGAGTACCCGCTGGCCCAGTGCTCGTCGACGGAGGCGTAGTTCCAGCCCGCCCGGGTGGAGATCTTCTCGGCCAGGTACTCCTCGCCCCAGGAGCCCTCAGACGGCCCGTAGGCCATGCAGGCATCATTGGGATTGATCCGGCACTGGATCCGACCGGTGGACAGAAACACGTCCAGGTGGTTGTAGATACCCCCCAGCACCACATCCGAGGAGCACACGGAAGCGACGGAGCCGTCCTCGAAAGTGATCAGCGCCGCTCCCCAGTCCTCGCAGTCCGCCAGCCCCGTCTTCAGGTGCTTCTCCGGCTCCTGCACGAAGGCCTCGATACGGGTGAGAAACGCCGTCTCCGCCACCACGTGCCGCGGCCGGATCGGCGTACCGAACTTCGCCAGACCCTCGGCCTGCTTGATGTACAGCACCCCCCCCACCGGATGTGAACCGGTGCGCAGTAGCGAGCCGCCGCCGGCCAGGCGCCAGTACCTGGCGTACGAGGCGTGTGAGCCCGGATGCGACTCCTCGGCCACCATGCGCAGCACCGTGCCGCCACTTTGCTCCATGAGCCGGCGCGCCTTCTGCACCGCCGGCGCATACACCCAGTTCTCGGCATACATGAACCGGCGGCCTGTCTGCGCCAGCAGTCGCTCGAGCTTCCCGCACTGCTCCATCACCGAGTCCAACATGCGGCTGCGCGCCACCGTCTCTCCGATCAACTCGTCTTCGCCGGTCACTCCCACCTCCCCGCAGTACCCCGTGAGCGGCTTTTCGACGATCACGTGCTTGCCCGCCTCCACGGCCTGCATGGCCATGGGCAGGTGCACATTGGTGGGCACGCACAGGTCCACCACGTCGACGTCGGCGCTGTGCAGCATCTCCTCCAGGCCGCGATACGCGGTCTTGATGCCGTGCCTGGCCCTGAACGCCTCGGCGCTCTCCGGCCGGGCCGAGGTCACCGCCACCACGTCGCACCTGATCCCCCTGACCTCACGGAACGCCAGCGTATGGAAGTCGGCGGCGAAGCCGGCGCCGACCATCCCGACTCTGATGGTGTCCATCCGGGAGTTTCCTTTCGTGTCGTCTGGCTCGCTTCTTCGTGCCTGACGGCCTCACGCCGTGGCGGGATTGCGCTCTGCATTCCCGGCTCGGCGGTGCGGACGACCACCGAGCCGGCCGCGCTGCCGGCGGACGAGCGGCCGCGGTCGTTGCCGTCGGGCCTTGCGGCCCGATTCACGCGGCGCAGACGGGCCGTCGCCTCACCCCGTCCTCTTCAGTCCTACCGAGCCCAGAAGGCCGCCGGCTTGATCCCACGTTGCGGCGGCGATGTCGGCCGCCGGGTCGATCCCCTGTGGCAGTGGGCCTCCCTGCGGGCACGCCCCGGTCCTGAAGGCGATCACGTGCCGCCGGTCCTGGGCGACCACTTCGGCGGCGATATGGCCCCGCAGGGGAAAGAGTCTGGCGCTGCGCGGGTCGGCGGCGGTCTCTTCGGGGTACGGCAACAGAACCGTCAGGAAGTGGCAGGTCTCTGCGGCCTCGAGCGTGGAGGCCGTCAGGTGCCACTGGTTCGGATAGTCGCCCTCCGGCGGAGTGCTGAACTGATCGGTGACGTGGAAGCTGAGATCGCTCGGGGACAGGAAGCTCACCTCCAGGCCGGCCTTGCCCTGTCGGATCCGGGCCTCACCCGCCTGATGGTCGACCTCGATCTCCTCCAGTGCGTGCAGGTACCACTGGAAGGTGCTCAGGACCGGTGTCCCCCGGACCTCCGGGGCCGTCCGCAGGTCGTCGAGGATGACGATGACCGGCGCCATCTCCGGCTGCAGGGGGCGGATGTAGAGCACGTGACGGTCGAAGCGACGCAGCCGGCGGCGATAGGCGCCGGCCGCCTCCCCCCGGGCATAGTGGCAGTAGCGGTCGGTGTGGAACTGGGCAATGCGGCCCGTGGCGTGCCAGTCGCCGACCCTCTGCCCCTCGCCGCCCACCCCCACGGAATTGCTGGCCTTCGTCTGCCATGTCCATTCGCGATGGTGGGGACTGCCGTAGAACGGCTGGTAACCGGAGGAGATCGCCAGGGGCTCGCCGTAGGCGCTGAGCACGAAGGCGTTCTGATTGGCGTAGCTGTGCCCGATGGAGCCGAAGGGAGAGCTGCGCAGCATGAAATGCACATTGCGCTCACCGTCGGCCAGATCGCTGTGCATGCAGGCCAGGCCGACGTCGCCGAAGCAGCGGCCCTGCTTCAGGCCCCCCGGCGATTTGGGCGCCACCTGCCTCCCGTGGGCCACGAAGGCCCCCAGACCGCCGGGAGTGTACCTCATCTGCTGCGCGTACCAGGCCAGGTAGCGGTCCTGGAACGTGGTGGCCAATGCCCACATGGTGTTCCCGCCGCCGGCGGGCGAGGCCTGGCCATCGCCGAACGGCGACATCCTGGAGTACGGGGGATTGCTGTAGAGCTTGAAGTACCCGGTGTTCTTCAGCCACGGGCGCTGGTGCACCGGAAGGCCGGTGATGTGGTGCGCCAGACGCAGGGCACGGCAGAAGCCCAGGGTCGACCATTGCCAGTAGAAGGGGCCGTCCGCCCACCCTCCGTCCTCCCCGCCATACGGCGGGTAGAACGGGGCCCACAGGAGTCTGAGACAGTACTCCAGGCACTGGGCGACGTCCACCTCATTGGCCAGGGCGACGGAGGCCTCCAGGAGGTCGCCCACATAGTGGCCGACCGCGGCCTTCTCGTAGGGGCGGACCTCGAACGGGATCGCCAGCAGGGCGTCGAAGACCTGAGGCAGGCGGGCGGCGAAACACCGGCGGCACTGATGGCGCTGCTCGTCGCTGAGCAGGTCGTATATGTAGTCGTAGACCCCGGGGTAGACGCGGACGATCTCCGCGGCCGCTTCGGGGTTGCTCTCCAGCCCGGTGGCGCCCTCGGGGTCCCACGAGATCACGTGCAGCAACCGGCGCCGGGCCTCGAGCCCGAACTGCTGCTCTCCGCTGAGCAGGTACGCCTCGGCGCAGGCAGTCGCACCGGCGTTGAGCACACGGGTGGCCTGGTAGGTGCGGGCATACTGCAGGGCGCGCTCGGGACCCGCCAAGAGCACCTGAGGCTCCGGCGGCAACGGCTCACCCAGGTACGCCTCACAGGCACGCTTGAGGGCCTCCAGCTCGACGCGCAACTCCCCGCGCCCCAGGGCCCGCAGGCCGGGGAGATCGGCGGGAGTGACCAGGATCCGTGGATGTGACGCGCCGATGCCCTGGATGACCTTCTGTACATCCGGGAACGGAAGCTGCAGCGCCTTGTCGCCGATGCGGAACTCACGGGCTCGGCTGAACTTCACTCCCCACGCAGGGCCCGAGTCGTAGCCATAGCGCCAGTACCAGCGCCCCGGGGGGAATACTTCGGCCGGGGCATAGAGGGTCGTTTCCTCCACGGCAACCGTGAACGTCTCGGCGTCGGGAAACACCGGGTTGCGCGAGTACTGCAGCAGGTACTGCTCCACGCCGGCCACCGGCAGCCAGACGAACACCGGGGGATTGGTGGACAGGTCCTGTCCGTCCCGGGGGGCGCGCCATACCTGATAGGGGCCCGGAGAGGCCTCCAACTCCCGTGCTACCTGCATAGGCGCGTCGATTACCCTCCCGGTGCTTTGGGCAGGCCCGTGGCCTGCGGGTTCGGTGGCCCGGCCAGGAGACGGCCCATTGGCTATCTCCTGAAGCTCAGAAGCGACTTCAGTAGCCCGGCGTAGTCCCTGGCAGCGGAACGCAGGGTGGCAGACCTCGCCTTGCGCCCGGCGTCCCGGAGTATCTCCAGGGCGGCGTTGCGCCCCGGAAGGCCCGTGAGCCCGCCTCCCGGATGGCAGCCACTGCCGGTGAGGTAGAGGTTGGCGATGGGCGTGCGGTACCGCGACAGCTCGGGCAGTGGCCGCAGCCCCCAGGACTGGTGGAGCCCCATGTCAACATGCCAGGGACAGCCGTTGGTGTTGCCCGTCAGCCGTTCTCGGTCCAGGGGCGAGGTCACCAGGCGGCCCAGGATGGCGTCCCGCGTATTGGGGGCATAGCGGCAGAAGGTCTCCACCGCCCGGTCGGCAACATCCTGCTTGACCTCGTCCCATGAGCGTCCGCCCGCCAGGGCAAAGGGCGCAAACTGCGCCAGCCACAGCGTGTGACCGCCCTCGGGAGCCAGAGAGGGGTCCAGGGCTGTGGGGCAAGCGGCCCACAGAACGGGACTCTCGGATGGCCGGCCGGCGAGGATGCCACCCCAGGCGCGGCGCACGTAGTCCGAAGACGGCGCTAGGACGGGCGAGGCGATGGTCTGCTCCGGCCGCGACCCGTGGCGGTAGAACACAGGAACCTCCGACAGCGCCAGATCGAGCTTGAACAGCGCCGTATTCGCCACGGAGACCTGCTTCACCCGGCCGATCAGCCCCCGGGGCACGTCGCTTTCGTCCAGCAGGCCCAGGAACAGCCTCGCGGCGTCGATGGATGAGACCACACATCCGGAGGTCTCGAAGAGCTCCCCCGTCTCGGTGCCGACCGCCGTGGCCCGGCCGGCCTTGATGTGCACCCGTGTTACGTGTGTGCCCACGAGCACCTCGCCACCCGCGGCGATGATGAGCTTCCGCAGGGCCTCGCACAGCGCTCCGGAACCGCCGCTGGGACGGGCAGCGCCTGTCAGGTGGCCGGCCGACTGCAGGCTCAGGGCCAGAACAGACCCGGCCTGGAGCGGGCCGGTGCCTCTTTGCGTCGCCCACCAGGCCATGGTGCCCCGTACCCGCGGGTCCTGGAAGTAGCGGTCGATGAGCACCCCCGGCGGCGTCAGGAGCGCTCGCCACAACTCCTGCATCCGTGCCGTTTCCGTGGATCGCATCATGTCCGCCGGCGTGGGCGGAGGGGCCAGATCCAGGGGCTCCAGCACGTGCAGGGCGCTCTCCCAGAAGTCGTGCCAGCGCCGGTAGGCCTCCACCTCCCCGGGGGCAAAGGACGACAGCTCGTGACAGGTCTTGTCCAGATCACGCCACACCAGCCAGCCGGCCCGGCCATCGTAGGGGAAGAACCACAACGGCTCGTGCCACAGGTACTGCAGGCCGTGTCTGGCCAATGGCAGCTCCTGCACCACCGGCCCGGCGCACATGTGCTGGTGGTTCACGGCGCCGAGATCGATCCGGAACCCCGGGCAGCCCGCTATGGCCTCTTCCGTTGTACAGCACCCGCCGATGATGTCCCGGCGCTCCAGTACCAGGACCTTGAGACCGCTCTTGGCCAGATAGGCCCCGCAGGTGAGGCCGTTATGGCCGGCGCCGATGATGATGGCATCGTAGCTGGGCATGCTTCTCTCCCGCACGGCTGGTCGCGGCGCGCCGCCGGCGAGTGCCCCGGTGGCGGCACCTCGCCGGTGGGACGGGCCCGCGGCACGCGAGACAGGCGAACACGCAGAAAGCCTGCGCCCACCGGGCGCAGGCCAAAGCACATTCCACACGCCTGCGCCCCGGCCCTTCCTCGGGCGCAAAACGTTGCGGCGCCGGGCGGCCCCGCGGGCGCCACGAGTGCGAACCGGGTGCCGCCTCCGGAGACAGCGCGCTACAGGCCCGACACGATGTCACCGACGAACCGGGCCAACGCCGGCCCCACAGTCTCGTCGGCCAGCGAATTGGGGTGGGAGTCTCCGTCCTCGTGGGAGCCCTCGTACTGGTATTTGAGCGTGTTCGCCGTGGGGCTGCCGTCGTCGGCCTTCGCGAAGGCGTCGAACAGGTCGTAGCAGTGGACATTGGGGTGGCCGCTGAGGTACGCGTCGCTGCCCAGCCAGTCGGCGAAGGCCCGGGCCCGCGCCGCCCAGGCCGGGTGGTTGGACAGCCGGTGCAACGGCGGTGGGCTCACCACGATGAAGTGACGATCCGTGCGGGTATCGAAGAACCCGCGCATCGCCAGGTACCAGGCCCGGTACTGGGCAAGCTGGGCGTCGGACTCAATTCGGGAGGCGGGATAGCACGACTTGAACGCAATCACCCGGTGGTTGTTGAGAATCTGGTTGCGACAGGCGAGCCACTGGGCGTCCGCGCCGGTCCACAGCGCGAAATAGCCGTCCGGATCGGTGTTGTCGCCCGGGATGTTGTAGCTCCCCACCCACTCGCCCGCCGGGTTGCGCAGGCCGGGCGAGTTGTACTCATGGTCCCAGAAGGCGATGCTTGTCCCGTAGGCCGCGTCGTAGGCGGCCAACTGCCCCCGCACGTCTCCGCGCTCCACCAGATCATTGCCCACCGAGTGGTGTATGAACAGAACACTCACCGCCGACCCTCCTCCGCAGGCGACCGTCACGCTGCGGGTGGTAGTGCCGGTCAGCCCGCCGCTGTCGCGCACCTCCATGCGTGAAGTGAACGTTCCCGCCGTCGTGTACCGATGGCCGGCGGTCTTGGTTGTCGAGAAGGTGGTGTCGAAGGTGCCGTCGTTCGTCCAGTCCCAGCGCACCTGCAGCGTGGCTCCGCCATCCTCGGCATCGGTGCTGCCCGAGCCATCGAACTGGAACGTGGTGGCCGTCGTGCCCGTCCCGGGCGTCACGGTGAACGCGGCCGTCGGAGCGGTGTTTGTCCGCTGGTTCGACGGGCCGCCGGACCCGCATCCTGTCACAGCGAGGCAGATGCCCACCAACGCCGGCCACCATCCGCTGTGGAGGCCGAACCTGTGATGCATGACCACGGCGCCCCCTCCTCTTCGCGGTTCCTGTGTTCCGGATGCGCCCGGTGCACGGTGGTCCGGCACGCTGCGCCCGCCCCGTCACCGACCATCGGCTCTGTGGGTAACCTACGAGGCCGCCACGACTACCGTCCTGCTCGCCGTCCCCGTGGCGCCGTAGGAGTCGCGCACCTGGACGGTCACCCGATAGCTCCCTGCCGTGGTGAACCGATGGGAGGCCGTCTTGACCGTCGTGAACGCGGTGTCGTACGTGCCGTCGCCGTCCCAGTCCCAGCGCACCTGGAGGGCTTCGGATACCGTCTCCGGGTCCCAACTGGCCGTGGCATTGAAGACGAAGTTGGTGGCCGTCGTGCCGGACGCGGGAGTGACGGTGAACACCGCGGTGGGCGCCGCGTTGTCCGGTCCGGCGGCATCGTCACCGCCCGTACCGTTGTCATCGGACGAATCACACCCCGAGACGTACGCGACCGCGGCCAGAGCGGTCAGTGCAACTATCAGCAGTAGCGCGCAGGGCCAACGAAGACGCATCAGGTCTGGACCTCCGAATGAGGCTGTGGGCGCGGTAACCCGGGAACGGGCAGGTGCCTCTCCCGCAACTACCATTCTCCCTGGCATGGTCCGACACCTGCGCAACGACCTTCGCGGAGGCTTCTGGGTACAGCCGCGTCGCTTACCCGGCAGGCTTCCTGGCCACGATGGTCGTCTCCATGGCGTTGTGGGGCACGCGGGCGACCCGCGGATCGGCGAAGCAGCGGCCGAGGCGGTCCAGAGCCTCCTGCACATGCTCGCGGCGCCGGACGGTGACGAACTTGACGGTCATCACCGCGATCCCACCCGGCTTCAGCAACTCCGCAAGCTCACACAGGACGTCGGCGGACTTATCCGGATCCATGTTCATGTCATTGGTGATGATGTCGAACCGGCCGATGTCCGGAATCTGCAGCAGGGCCTCAGACCGCACGCTCAGGTGCCGGACGTTGGCCAACTCAAGCACCCGGGGGTCCAGCTCGCCCGGGTCCACCGCCACGACCTCCGCGAGGTGCTCGGCGAGGACCTTCGTCCAGCCACCCGGCGAAGCCCCGATGTCCAGAGCCCGGCCCTCGGCGGGCAGCTCCAGCTCGAACTGGTCGATCACCTCGCGCAGCTTCAGTTCGGCGCGGTTCAAAGGACGCGTCCCCGGTGCCCAGCGCCGCATGCGGCGGATGCTCTTGCGCAGGAGCTGGTCGGTCCGACAGACGCCGAGGTACGCGACATCCTGGAACACCTCGATGGAGAGTATCTGCTGCGGGCTCTCGAAGTCCGCGGGCGAGCCGGTGCGGAGCTCCACATGCTTTCCCACCGCCACGCAGGCCTCGCCGGAGGTCCAGTCGTGGGCGCCGCGGCGGTCGCACACCGCCTTGAAGCTCATCTCCGGCACAGGGCCGGGGAGCAGGTCGGAGGCCGCAGCCAGGGCCGCCGGTGAGGAGACGTCCTTGCTCACCTCGCACTGGACCTGAAGGGGCACGATGCGGCCGACGCACTCCGTGTCCGCTTCGGCCAGGGCGGCCACAGCGGCATCGAGACTCTCCTCGCAGGTCATCAGCAGGTTGCCCCGCAAAAACAGCGAGCGCGCGTGGGCCGAGCGCAGGGCACGGTGCAGCTCCTCCTTGGCCCGCGTTTCCCAGCCGGAGGCGCAGGTGACGAGAAAGGTGGTCTTGTCCAGCAGTAGTGCGGTCATGAAGGTTCCGCCTCGGCGACGCAGGAAATGGTGCGGGTCGGCAGCGAGCAGGCTGAAGAAGCCGGTCGTTTCGGAAGGTGAGACAATGCTCCCCAGGACCGTAGAATGGGCCGAGCTTGCGGACGGTCCCGCCGTACGCATGATCGACCAGACACTCCTGCCCAATGAAGAGCGCATCATCGACTGCACTACGGTAGCCCAAGTGTGCGAGGCGATCAAGGTTCTGCGCGTGCGGGGGGCGCCCGCTATCGGCTGCTGCGCGGCGCTGGGCATCGCCCTCGTCGCCGCGCGCTCCACGGCCCCGGACATCGACCAGTTGCGGGCCGAGCTCCTGGCGGCTCACCGCGATCTGGCCGCCACCCGCCCTACCGCGGTGAACCTCTTCTGGGCCCTGGAGCGCATGACTCGAGTCATCGAGAGCAGCACCGAGGTGGAGGCGACCCGCGAGGCCCTCAAGCAGGAGGCCGGGGCCATCGTGATGGATGACCTGCGGCGCTGCAGGGCCATTGGCAGGAACGGCGCCGAGCTCATCGGCGAGGGCGCCGACGTGCTGACCCACTGCAACGCCGGTGCGCTGGCTACGGCGGGCTACGGCACCGCCCTGGGGGTCATCCGCTCGGCGGCCGGCATCCGCCGCGGCATCCACGTCTGGGTGGACGAGACCCGGCCGCTCCTGCAGGGGGCACGCCTCACCGCCTGGGAACTGATGAAAAGCGGCATCCCCTGCACGGTAATCTGCGACAACATGGCCGGTTGGCTCATGCAGCAGGGCAGGGTGGACTGCTGCATTGTGGGGGCCGATAGGATCGCAGCCAACGGCGACAGCGCCAACAAGATCGGCACCTACAGCGTGGCCGTCCTGGCCGCACACCACAACATCCCCATGTACATCGCCGCGCCGCTGTCCACTGTAGACTACGAGCTGTCCACCGGTCAGGGGATACCGATTGAGGAGCGCGATCCTGCGGAGGTCTCCCACCTGGCAGGACTGGCGCAGCGCTCGGCCACGCCCGAGGGGGCCCAGATCCACAGCCCGGCCTTTGACGTCACCCCCGCCGCGCTGATCTCCGGCATCATCACAGAAGCGGGAGTGGCCCGGCCCCCGTACACCGAGAGCCTCGGCCGCTGGCGTAGCCAGTCCGGCCGCATGCGCGGCGACTAGCCGTCGCCAGCCGTTGCCGTCCGTCGTTCCTGGGACCGCGGGCGTCCCGCCTGCCGCCGTTGCCGTCCGCCTCAGCACCCCCAAACCGAGGGACCACTTCCCATGCGACCCACTGCCATGTCCATAGCGGTGCTTTGGGTGCCATCGTGCCGCGCGCGATCCTCGCGGACCGCGCGGGCAACAGGGAGGAGGGAACACGGGGGCCTGGTCCCGCGGGTTCCACTCGTGGCCAGCATGCACTGCCCCTTCGGGGCAGACGGCAACGGCACGGCACCCGACTCCGGGTCCCATACCTCCCATGGCACCACTGCCTCTGGCCTGCTCTCAGTCATCCTGTCACTGACCCTCCTTGTCGGCCTCATCGGCTGCAGCCGCCAGGGGCCACCCGTCACGCCGAGTCCCACTGCACGGCCGGCACCGGCGGCTCCGCCTACCTTGGCCACTGCGCCCACCGAGACCAACTGGCCTCGCTTTCGGGGTCCCGGCGGGCTGGGGATCGCCGGCGGCGCCGAGGCCCCCGTGAGCTGGGATGGCCCCTCGGGCAAGGGCGTCCTGTGGAAGTCACCGGTCCCCCTGCCGGGCAATAGCTCACCGGTTCTGTGGGGCGAGTGCGTCTTCCTGACGGGTGCCACCGAGAAACAGCGGCAGGTGTATGGGTATGGAACCGCCAACGGGACGCTGCTTTGGACGGCCGAGGTCGCAGGCATCGCGGGCAGCCCGACCGAAGCCCCCGAAGTGGGCAGTGACACCGGCTACGCCGCGCCGACTCAGGCGGCCGACGCGCACCGCGTCTACAGCCTCTTTGCCAACGGTGACCTGGCCTGCCACGACCACGAGGGCAAGCCCGTTTGGGCCAGGAGTCTCGGGATGCCGGACAACGTCTACGGCCACGCCTCCTCATTGCTTGTCTGGCAGGAGCTACTGGTCGTGTTGATGGACCAGGGGGGCGCGGAAGAGGGCAGTAGCAAGCTCATGGCCCTCTCCTGCGCCACCGGCGATGTCGTGTGGGAGGCGGCGCGCAATGTGCCCAACTCGTGGGCTACTCCAATCGTCATCCAGGCGGGGGGCAGGGAGCAACTGATCACCTGCGCCAACCCCTGGGTGATCGCCTATTCCCCGGCCGACGGCGCCGAGCTTTGGCGTATCGCGGTCCTGGGAGGGGATGTGGCCGCCTCCCCGGTCTACGCTGGCGGCCGCGTCCTCGTCGCCAATGTCAACGGGCGCGCGGCGGCCATCGACCCCACCGGCAGCGGCGAGCTGCCTACCGAGAGCCTGCTCTGGAGCTTCGAAGAGAGCCTGCCCGACACCTGCAGCCCACTGGCCACCGACCGCTTCGTCTTCCTGCTGACCTCCGTGGGGATCCTGACCTGTCTGGACGCGGCGACGGGGGTCAAGCTGTGGGACCACGACTTCCTCACCTTGTTCCGCTCCTCCCCGAGCCTGTGCGCGGACAGACTGTACCTGCTTGGCCAGGATGGCCAGATGTTCATTGTCCGCGCCGGCGATAGGTTCGAGCAGTTGGGCACAGCGGCGCTCGGCGAGCCCTCCACCTGCAGCCCGGCATTCTCCGGTGGACGCATCTACCTCCGCGGGGAGCAGAACCTGTACTGCGTGGGTGAAGGTTAGGGGCCGGCGAGACCCAAAGCGGCTAACCGGGCCGGAGCGGGCCCTCCGCCGTGGCGTCTGTGGCCCCGAAGCGAAACAGCCCCGGCGGATTGCCGGGGCTGTCTGCTTTGGCGTCATGCTCAGGTCGGAACTCCCGCCCTGTCCGGAAAAGGCTAGTGGGCGCCGAGGCTGATGGTGTGATGGGTGATATCGTAGCGGTCATTGGCGCCGGGAGCGATAGTCAGGTAGGTGTCGAAGTCCTCGCCCTGGCGCGACCAGACGGTGGTGCGATAGGTCCCCGCCGGGATGGGGAGCGGCCCGATGGCCCTGTGGGCGTGGATCTGGTAGTCCAGGCGGAACCCATTGCCCTGCAGGAGCACATGCACGGGCAGGCCGGTGTAGTTGCGCAGAACGATCTGGCCCGGATTGAGCGCCAGGGCATTGCCCGTCACCGGAGAGATCCACGGGTAGGAGCGTACCTCTACGCCGTAGCCGGGCTGCGGGGTGTAGACATACGCACGCTTCTCCGCGTCGCTCCACTCGATGTACACATCGAACAGGTTGCAGATGGCTCGGGCCGGAACGAAGGTCCGCCCATCCCGGAACACCGTGGCGTACTTGATGTTGACGGGGTTGTTGTTCAGAAGGACCTTCGAGCTGCCCGGGGTGATGCGCAACGTGACATCGTTACGATGTACCTCGACGTAGCTCGACTTGGGCCCCCAGATGATCTGCCCACCGATGTGGCGGAGCAGGTCCGTGAGGCTCACATACAGCCGACCGCTCTTCTTGAAGGCGCTCTTCTCCAGGTCGCCCTCGAGGCCGTTGAACCAGATGGCTTCGTCGGTGATCGGGGTGCGGTACAGCTTCTGGAAGGGCGGTGCCGCCTTCTCTGGCACCTGGATGGCTTCGCCGAGCACCGCCGCGCCGGCCTCGTTGCCGACACGGATGGAGACGGCTCCGGAGCTGACGAAGAGCCTGCCGTCGCGCTCGGCTTCCAGACGCAGGACGTGCTCGCCCTCGGTCATCTCGGTGGTATCCAGCACCAGCCGGGGGCTGGAAGCGTCTGTCGCCAGTCTGGCCTCACCGTCGACGTAGAAGACCAGTCGGTCACAGACGGGCTTGATCGGGGAGGGCATAACGGAGATGGTGCCGCGCACCAGCGCCCCTTGCGGCGATTGCAGGACCGGATGCTCGCTATCGATCTTCAGGTCGAGGCCGTTTCCGGTGGTCAGCACGGTCGCGTTGGACAACGCCGGCACCGCCAGGACGATCGCCAGGAGGACAAGAGCAAGGCGCATGGGCACTTTAGTGTCCCCTCCTTGAGAATCACCAAACACACGGAGCCTCCGCTTCGTCTGGCCCGGAGTATAGCACAGCGCAAAATCGCGTGTCAAAGCCTAAGCCTCACGGGCTCACGGCTGTGGAGCGTCGGTATTCAGTGACGGCAT
>CAZXDD010000113.1:0-16441 GCA_964639415.1 uncultured Armatimonadia bacterium | reverse complement strand
CACGAGCCGTCTTCGTGCTGGGTGGCGATATCGTGATCGAGGTTGACCTCGATGCGGTCGGCCATCGCCCGGGCGAAGGGCGACTCGGGCGTGGGCGCCACGTCCAGTGGGCGCAGACCGTAGTCGGCCAGAGCCGCGGACTGTGCCGCCGCCAGCCGCGTCACCTGCGGGGTGAGCTTGCCCAGCAGCTTGCCGCGTGTGGCCCGAGGCAGGTTGCGGGCCTCGGCCAGGCGCACGTAGCAGAGCAGCTCGTGCATCTCGATGTCGTCGCCCAGGGTGTCGAGGTGGCCAACCACGGCGGCGGTGAGGCTGTCACGGAGGCCGGCTCCGACACTCTCCTCGGCGTACTCCCACAGGTAGCCCAGCACCTCCGGCCGCGGGTTACCCAGGTCGTGCTCCGTCGCTCCCTTCTGGCCGCCGTGATGCCACCACGGAGCCCGAGGCGCCCTGTTGGCTTCCGCCGGGATGATCGGCCAGGCACGGAGCTTCTTGTCGTAGGCACTCATCAGGTAGCGCACCGCCCCCAGGGCCATGGGCTCGTCGGGGGCGGCGTCCAGCTCATGCAGGGTCTGCAGGGCGGTGGTGGTGCACAGGACCGAGCTGTCGTCGCAGCGCAGGTCGGGCTCGAGGGCCTTGCCGAAGCCACCGTCGGGGTTGCGGAATGCGTCCAGGGCCTCGACAACGGCCTCCGCAGCCGGCTGCTCGAAATGGTGTGAGAAAAGGGCTTGCTCCAGAGGTCGCGCCAGCGTGCGGACAAACCGGCTCGCCCTGTCAAAGCTGTCGACGGAGAGTTTCATCGCAGGCCTCTTGCAAAGATGATCTGAACCCAACGCATGGGACGGGTGGCACGGCCAAGTGGTGGGCACACACAACGGCCCGGGAGCTATCGCTCGGAAGAGCCCGGGCGCCGCGGAGATAGGGGGCGCCGCAGCAGCTCGCTGACGCCCGCTACTCCCCCAGCCGCAGCAGCATGCCCTGCCCCGCCGCCAGCCACACCTGCTCCCCGGCGAAGGGCGTCACATGGCCGGTGTAGGCACTCACCACGCTGATCGCGCCGGCCGCCTTCGGTGTCAGGCCGAAGTTCGTGGAGCGATGGAGGTCCTTGTTCACCACCAGCACGTACGGCTCCCCCTCCGGCCCCTCGAACTCGCCGGCCATCAGGTCGCCGCCGGACAGAGCCGTCAAATGCACGCTGGTATCCAGCCCGCGGCAGCCTTCCGGCACATCGGGGTGATGGAAGACGTTGAGGCTCTTGAGCGTCACGTAGGTGGGCACCAGCTTCTGGATCTGAAGGTTAACAGAGCGCAGCATGTCCCAGGTGGCCGTCCGGTGGCCGAACTGGTCAATCGGAGCCAGACGGTAGTTGCCGATATGGGGCGCGAAGTAGGTGAAGTACGAGATGCCCCGGGCGCCGTAGGCCAGCGTGGTGTAGGCCTGGAAGCGCAGGCCGCCCTCTGTGGGCTCGGCGTAGTGGAAGTGCGCATTGGACAAGACGATGTTCCAAAACGGCAGGTCGTTTGCCAGTGCCGCTCGTCGCACGGACTCGAGGTTGGAAAAGTACCCGCCCCGCAGGGAACCATCATCCATCAGGGCATAGTGGTCGTAGCTGATGAACCGCGGCTTGACGGTGTCCACGAACCGCTCCAGGTACTCGTCGTACGTGGCCGCGCCCAACTGGGCCGCGGAAGCGTAGTTGGGGAACAGGTTGATGTACGGCAATCCCTGCGGGTCCGCCTCGGCGAAGGCCGCCGCCCATCTGCCCAACCCGGGGAATGGCTGTGCCCCGGGCTCGTCCCGCAGATAGTAGCCGAACACGGCCGGATGCCCCTTGACCTTGGCCACAACCTCCTCCACGCGCCTGGTGATCTCCGCGTCGTCCAGCTCGGCTTCCGCATTGCCCACGTGGCACAGGCCGTCGCTGACGAGGGCCTTCAGACCCGCGGCCTGTACGGCATCGAGCCCCTCGGGCGCCACGAAACCCGCCAGGTTGAACCCGCACTCGGCGATGCCCTCGAGCACGGCGGGATCGGCAGGGGTTCCGCCCCACGGCATGATGACGAAGTCCTCCGGTGCCACCGGCACTTCCTGCGCCGGAAGTGTCGCGCAGACCAGCAAGACAATTCCCAGCGTCGCGGCGAGTGAGTATTCGGCCATGATAGCTCTCCTGAAGTGAGATGCGTCGTCGCGTCCCGACCGCGTCGGGGCCGCAGGCGGCGCCGGCGCAAGACGCGATGACAAGTCGATACGGAGCCGCCGTGCTCCATCCCAAAGGCAGGACGGTCCTGGGCGGCGACGGCCGTGCCTGTGTCTCCAGCACCACAACCGCACATGGGTTGAGGCGATTGGACGGCAGTCGGTGGGGCGGGACCCGCCAAACCGGCCCGCAAAGCCGGCCTCGGTCTTCAGACGATCTCCGCCCGACAAAACCCACAGGTACGGTTGTACTGCAAGCGAAGCTTCGCCTCAGACCGACGAGCACGGCGCGGAGGCTCGCCTCGGGTCGCGGCGCCACGGCCGCCCTGCGGATGACGAGACTGCGGCCCCGGGACCGTCTCCAAACGTCAACAAACGCGCCCATATGGGCAGATAGCCGCCCTTTGCGGGCTTCACCCGTGCCGCCCGACCCCGGCCCGCACCGCGAAGACCGCGGCCTGCGTGCGGTCCGAGGCGCCCAGCTTGAGCATCACGTTCTGCACGTGCGTCTTGATGGTGCTGGCCGCCACCCCGAGGACGTCGGCGATCTGGTGGTTGGTCAGCCCCTCCACCAGGAGTGCCAGCACCTCGCACTCCCGGGAGGTGAGCTTACTCAGGTCTCCGGTGAGTGGCTCGGTGATCTCGCTTTGCTCTGTGCCCAGATGCTGGATGATCGCCGCCAGGTCGCAGGGGGAGATGAGCGCATCGCCGGTGACGACACCACGGATGGACGCAGCGAGCTCCGCCGGCTCCAGACTCTTGAGCAGGTACCCGGCGGCGCCGAAAGCGACGGCCTGCACCAACCAGGTCGGGTCATCATAGGCCGTGAGCATCACCACCGGGATCTGCGGGCGCTCGCGTTTGATCTCGCGCAGTGCGGCGATCCCGTCCATGTCGGGCATGCGAATGTCCAAGAGCACAACGTCGGGCTCGAGGCGACGGGCCAGCTCCACGGCTTCCGATCCCGTTGCGGCCTCGGCGGCCACGAGAATCTCGGTCCCACCGAGCATCCGCCGCAGACCCTCGCGCACGATGGCGTGATCGTCGGCGATGAGGAGCCTGATCGTGTCGCATGGGCGGGGGCTCAATTGGTTGCCACCCCACACCGCGGTCGCCTGCTGACACTGCGCCCCAATCTCACTTCCGCGCCCCCCTCTTCCCGCCCGGCCTGCCGCCCTGGCCCTCTTTCCCGGAGGCGCGGCCGTTGCCGTCTCCAGCCTCCCCCGCGGGCTTGGCGTCCTCCGGGAAGACCAAGAAGACGCCCTCGTAGGCCTCGAGGCGCAGCTCCACGACGGTGCCCGACGGATCGTCCTGCGCCTCGGCCGGCTGGATACTTCCTGTCCGGGGGTTCCACAATTCCGGCAGGCCGCGCACCGACACCGTCACCCGCGGCTCGATCGCCTCTTCCCCGCAGTTGACGAGAAAGTAGATGTGGCGCCCCTGCTTGACCCGGTGCAGATACAGCAGGTCCGGGCACTCGCCGCAAACGCTCAGGTCGTGGGCGACGAAGTAGGCCAGTGCATCCGCGACCCCCCGGGCCTCCTCCGCCACTTCCACCCTCACGTGGCCCTTGAGCTCACCCGACAACGACCGCACCTTGTTGTCATCCCGCGACTCCAGACCCATCGAGGGCAGGACGCCGTGGAACACCAGGGAGCCGCCGGACCGCAGGAAGTCCGAGAGCTTGCGATAGGTGGCGTACGGGATCACCTCGGTACGCGGCAGGACGACCGCACTGAAGGCCTCCCCTCGCAGCTTCAGGGTCCCGTTCTGAATCCTCGCCCCCTGGATCGCCGTGTCGTCCAGATAGTCGAAGTCGACCTGGTTCCAGAGCAGTTGCCGCGAGACACTCTCGAAAGAGTCGTTCACCGCCGCCCCCGAGACCGGGCAGCCTTCATAGGCCGTGGCGACGTCGGCGACGAAGCCGGCCCACGCCGTCTGGATCGGATAGTAGACGGCCACGTGCGCCACGTGGGCACCACCGGTGAGCATGTGCCCCAGGCGCCCGATGTGGTCGTTGAACTGCTTCGTCACCTCCGGCGCCATCTCGTCCATGCCGTAGTAGGAGGTGATCTCATTGACCCCCAGCACGTACTGGAAGTTGATGGTCCCGAAACGCTGGTCGTCGCTGCATTCCTGTCCCGCCATGCGCTGTGAATGGCTGGAAGTCTCACTCATGCACCTTTGCGACCCGCTCATGTGAGCCACCGAGCTGACAAACTTGGGGACGGGGATCTCACCGGCCCGGACCAGCGCCGTGGGGTCCGATGACAGCATGTCGATGCCGGGCTCGTGCATGCGGCGCAGATCGCGGTACAGATCGCCCTCAAACCCCACGTGCCAAAACAGGTGCTCCTCGGTGATGGCATGGCCCGTCGCGGACAGATTGTGCGATCGGCACCACGACTGAATCTGGCCGTAGTACGCGGTCTCCACCAGCTCGGACACTACATGCCAAAAGTCCACCCTGGTCCGGGCCGACCGCGGACCGCAGTCGGCGTACAGGGCCGGCAGATACGGCCGCAGGTCGTAGCCCTTCTCCGCCTCGAAGGTCGATAGCAGCTCCGAGGAGTAGGGCAACGCCGGCAGCAGGCCTTCCTCGGACCTGAGGTACATCGTCATCAGCGACGGCTCGTCGGTGAAGATGGCCTCCACCTCCTTGAGCCTCTCGCCCAGCCGCTCCGCATAGGCCTCGTGGGTCACCTCGATGAACCGCGCCGTCGCCGCGGGGTCCAGGATGTTGATGTACGGATAGTCGTCGGAGTAGTTGCACACGATGTGGGTGCCCTCGCGCATCCTCCGCACATGGTACGACAAAACCGCCCACCTGCCCTCCGCCTCGTGCTCCACGCAGGTGGCGCCCTCCGTCACCTGCGCGCCGAGGTCCGCGGCACGGCGCAGGTCCAGCGTGTCGTCTCGGTAGGGCACGGCCAGCACCGCGATCGGCGCACCCTCGATGCGCTCGTCGGCGGGAAACTCGTGGACGACACGGCCCTCTCCCTCGGTCCTGGCCTGCACGAGGCCGCGGGCCTCCAGCTCCGGGTGATCGCGGAGGACGAGGGTCCCCGCCTTACCGCTGGGGTAGCCGCGCTCGTCGTACAACCAGACCCGCAGCTCCCGCTCGCGACAGCCTTCGAACCCACGGAGGAACTGCTCCCACTGTTCCTCGCTCTCAAGGTAGTCTTGGAAGCCGACATTGCACACCACTCCGCCATAGCCACGCTCGACCAGGTTGTCCAGCAACTGCTCAAGGGCATCGCCGGCCGGGAAGCCGTGCACGATCTGCAGCATGCGATACTCCCGGGGCGGGTTGTCAAAATCGCGACGCATCGAGACCTCCGAAGGGCACGGGTTGGCCGTTCATCAACCACAGCCGTCGACGGGGCATTTCCGCATCCTCCTTCCCCTCACCTGCCCGCCCGGCGCCGCGCACCTGTCTGCGCCGGGAGAGGCTCTCACCATCCCACGTGGATGTGCCGTTCTGCGACGGACCGGCCGCTGAGACGGATCTCACCGGCGGGGCCGCTGCTGCGCCGGTTGTCGCCGGCGTCTGTGCGCCGGGCGCCGCATCCGGAGGGGGCAAGACCGCGGGGGGAACAAGGGGGCGCGAGGGCCGGAGGTGAGGCGGTGGGGCGGCATCGCTGCGGGCCTGCCGGCGGGTGGCGCGCGGGCCACGCCGGGAGACCCGCGCCCCCGAAGCACCGACGATCGCGCTACTCTGCCGAGGAAGACGCCGCGACCGGGGACGCCGCTCGACCGCGAGCAGATCGCGTGCCGAGGTTGCGGGTCACGCGCAGGAGGCAGGGCGAGAACACGACCAGCAGAAACCCGACGAGCAGGGCCAACGGCAGCAGGTACGTGTCGCAGCGGTCACGCCACAGGTCCTGTGCCGCCGTGGGGAGTGGCTCGCCAAGCTCGCGGAGCAGTGCACGGGCCGCCGCCTTCTGCTCGGACGTGGCCGCCGACCCCGCAGCCGCCACGGCCTCGGCCTTCGCCCCCCGGAGGTCTCCCGTCTCCCGGCAGAGCCGGGCCAGCGCCAGACGGATTGCATGCCGCCCGGGAGCGGCCGAAGCGGCGTGGCGCAGACAGCCCATGGCGTCCGCGGTCTTGCCCGCCGCCCGGTACTCCTCCGCCACGGCCCGCAGAGCGTCGGGATTCTCCTCGGAGAAGGCCAGGGAGAAGAGCTCCGCCGCCGCGACCTGGTCACCGGCGGCGATGCGGCGCTCCAGGATCTCTACCCGCAGGTCGGTGCGCGCGGGGTCCAGTTCGCCGGCCCGCAGAAGCACGTCTGCCGCCGACTCCGGACCGGCGTGCCTGTGCAGCAGCCGGGCGGCGCGCTCGAGGCTCGCCGCGGCGGCCACGCCCCCCGCCTCGCCATCCCCGGACGAGTACCTCTCCGAGGCCCGCAGATGCAATGTGATCGCATAGCCATAGAGGCCGAAGCCCTCGCAGCGCTCCGCCAGCCGCTCGTACAGCGGGGCGGGAGCGTAGCCCACATCCCGGGCCGCAAACCACAGGCAGGTGAACAGTATCGCGACGGCCAAGATAGCGGCATATCTCAGGGGCAGCACGGGTAGGGACCTCTCACAATGAGCTACTGCACGAGGGCACTGCGCACCGGCGCACTGACATGTCTGATGGCGGGAGCCCTGGTCGCGGCACCGGGCACCCCGGCGCGGGCCGGGGATGAAGGCCTGCCCAACGCCGGGTTCGAGCAACTGGACCCGGACACGGCGACCCCGCTGGGCTGGACCCCATGGGCCACCCCAAACTACGCGGTCTACACACTGGCCGCCGCCCGCAGCGGCGTCTCCTGCGTGGCCATCACCGATGATGACCCCGCGGTCTCCCAGGGCCTGCGCAGTCCCCGCATGCCCGTACAGCCGGGGAAGACCTACCGCGCCTCGGCCTGGCTGATGATCGAGCGGCTGGAAGCCGGAGGCTTTGCACTCTACCTGGAGTACTGGCAGGGCACCCAACGCATCGTCAACAAGTCCACCTACGCCGAGCAGGCCCCGGAGTGGAAGGAGCTCTCCTTGGCCTACCCCGCCCCCGAGGGCGCCACTCATGCCACCGTACTGGTCTACGCCTCCAGCGCCACCGTGGGCCGGGCGTACTTCGACGACGCCTCCCTGGACGAGGTTGACGAGCCGTAGGCCCTTCCCCCGGCCGAGCGCACTCTCCGCCTTCGCCGCTGAGCCCGCCCGTCTGTACCGGCCGGAAGGCCCTGCCGGCCCGGCTCATGTCATCCTGAGCGCCAATCTCGCGCAGCGAGATAGCGAAGGATCCCGCCATATCCCAGGAGATTCTTCGAGCTGCCCTAACGGGAGCAGACGCTCGGACAAGGACACTCCCACGCGACTGTGAGCGCTTCGGCGGCGCCTCTAGCCCGTCGCCGGCTTCTTCAGCCCCTTCACCAGGGCCACCATCGCCCGGCACAGAGGCGTGACCACACCCACCTTCTCGCCCCGCCTGGCGATCTCGCCGCAGATCTGCTCTATCTCCGTGGGCCTCCCCGCGGCCACATCCTGCAGCATCGAGGACCGGTTCCTCCCGGTGATCCGGCACACCTGCTCCACTGCGGCCACCGCGTCGCCCTCGAAGGGACGGAGGCCCGCCGCCGTGGCGACGGCCACCGCCTCGGCCACGAGGGCGGCCAGCGTCCCACGAAGCTCCGGGCTGTCCAGAAGCTCGCCATTGAGCAGGCCCGTAAGCGCCGTGAGGGGGTTCACCGCGGCATTGACGATGACCTTGCGCCACAGCGCGGCCTCGATGTCGGCCTCGTGCTGCACGGGGCTGAAGTAGGCGCCGAGAAGGTCCGCGGCCTGCAGGGCCAGAGCCGTATTGCCCGCGGGTGAGCCCAGGACGATGGGCCCCGTGCCCGACAGGCGCACACGCCCGATGCCCAGTGTGGTGGCCCCCATCACGATCGTCCCCGCCAGCACCCGCTCCGCGGCCACAAGCTCGGAGATGGCCTCATGGTTACCGAGACCGTTTTGGAGGGTGAGTACCGCCGTCCGCGGGCCGATGCACGGGAGGGCGCTCGCCACCGCGCCGGAAGTGGCATAGGCCTTGCACAAGACGATGGCCAGGTCTGCCGGCCCCAGCGCGGCCGGGTCGGCTTCGCTGGGGACAGGCACCGTCCAGACGCTCTCGCCGTCCTCGATGGTGATGCCGTCGCGGGTGAGGGCCGCCGCTCTCGCAGGCCTGTAGTCCAGGAGCGACACGGCGGCCCCGGCGCGCGTGAGCTCAGCGGCCAGCGCGCAGCCCACAGCGCCGGGCCCGACGATGGTGATCGTTCGTCTCTCCATGGTATGGCCCGCCCGTCCGCGGAGGAATGGCGCCGCCCGGCCGCCGTGGCGCTAGCGCTTCTTCTGTTGGTCCCACTTGTCCAGCTCGGCGATCTTGCCCAGGGTTGAGCCTTCCTGTATCTCCGCCTTCTCGCGGGCCTCGCGCTCCACCACGGCCAGCGCCCGATTGGCGGTCTCCACGGCGCGCTCCCCGGGAACCACGACGACCCCGTCATCATCGGCGATGACCCAGTCGCCGGGCTGAATCGTGACCTCGGAGATCTTCAGCGGGACGCTCATCATCCCCATGCCCTTGGGGTCGCCGGCGGCGGGGCAGACGAGCGAAGAAAAGGCCGGGAAGCCGAGCTGGCGAATCTCCTCGCTGTCGCGGAGCGCGCCGTGGATGACGACGCCGGCCAGGCCCCTGCTGATGCAGGACTTCGTCGCCTCCGCCCCCCACACCGCGGGCCCCTCGCCGCGAACGTCCACCACCAGCACGTCGCCGGGCCCGGCCTCGTCGATGGCCTGGACGGGCTTGTTCCAGTCGCCCGGATAGGTCCAGACGGTGAAGGCGGGCCCCACGCACTTGAGGCCCGGCGAGATTGGCATGATGCCCGGCAGCCAGCCCCGGCGGTGCTGGGCATCGGAGACATTGGCGGCGCAGGTCCGGGAGTACATCTCCCGGAGCTGCTCGGTGCCCCCGCGCTTGAAGTGCTCGCTGGCCACGGCCTCGCCGGTGGCCATGGCCTGGAGGATGTCCGCGGTCGCCCTGGCCCCGTCGGGAGCCTTGGTGATGGCGCCGCCCACGATGACGATGCTCGCCCCGGCGGCGATGGCCCTCGGGGCCGTCTCGGAGTTGATGCCTCCGGCGACGGCTACGGGGATCTCCACCGCCTCCACCACGGCGGCCAGGGTCTCAAAAGGATCGCCCCCCAGCATCTGCACATCGATGGGGCAGTGTACCCCGATGATCCCCGCCCCCAGCTCCTGGGCGCGCACGGCGCGCCGCACCGGGTCGGCGACCTCGGCCAGATCCACCATGATGCGGGAGCTGTAGCGGGCTCCGGCCGCCACACACTCCTCGATCGTGGCGTCCGAGGCGGCCCCCAGCACGGCAACGACATTCGCTCCCGCGATGGAGGCCATCTCAACCTCCACGCGCCCGGCGTCCATGATCTTCATGTCCGCGATCACGGTGGCATTCGGGAACTCGGTGCGCAGGGCGCGAACCGCATTGAGACCCTCGCTCTTGATCAGCGGCGTCCCGGCCTCCAGCCAGATGCTCCCGGCCGTGACGGCCTCGCGCGCCAGCCTCATCGCCTGGTCGAGGTTGATGAAATCCAGGGCAAGCTGAAGTACCGGATAGCTGCTATCCACCTGTATCACTCCTTGAGCGCGGTGCGTGCCGTGGCCCGCGGCCGGCAGCGGTCCGCGGGTGGGGCTGTTCCGCTGGGTCTCGCCTGTCCGTAAGCGAACCGGCACACGTCGGGGCGAGTGACAACCGACGGCGTCACCTGGGCCTGTCGCCTGTAGCAGTCGCCATGCTAAGGATAGGGCCCGACGGGGATATTCGCAAGAGGGATGCGCAAGTACGAGGGGCGGCGCCGGCCACTGCCGGACGCCGCCCCTGGGCTGAAGCTGCCTTCCAACGGTCCGCCCCCCCGCACATGGGGCGAGGTGACCTAGACCGGGAACTTGATGTTGGCGGTGACGGCCACGCCGCCCACACCCTTGATCGAGTCCGTCTCCACCCGGTTGGTGGTGACCGGCACCAGGCCGCGCGCACGCAGGAGGCTGCCGATCTTGAGCTCGATCTCCGCCACGGCCTGCACCTTCTGCACCTGCTCCTCCGGGCCCTGCACCTGTACGGCACCCACGGCGGTGCCGCTACCCACCCGGATCACAGGGACGACCTTGGTCATGCCTTCACTTTCGATGCCTCGCTGGCTGAGCAGACCGTTGATGAAGTGGTCGATATCCGGCCCGAACTGCTTGACCACCAGTGCGATGCCGCCGATCTTCAGGACGGTCATCAAAGCGCCGCCCAGGTCCAGAGCGGCCGCCGGAGGCGGGGCTGCGCCGAGGCCCACCAGGAAGCACAGCGCACATGCCAGCGCCACCAGACAGTGATAGGGTTTGCGCTTGAGCATTCGGATCCCCTCCTATAGTTTCAGGTCGGCCAGACCGGTAACTCCCACGCCCTGCACGCGGTCGAGGGTGCTACCGGGGACCCGGGTTGAGATGGGCACGTACACGTTCAGCTCGATGAACTTCTGCCACCGGGCCTCCACCTGGGCGACTGCCTGAACCAGCCCCACGCGGTCGCTGGGACCGGCGATGCGCGCCATGCCGATCCGGGTGCCGTCCAGAACACTCAGGATGGGGACCCACTTGTCGGTGTAGTCGACCCTGTCCACGTCGGCGGTGCCCGCTTCGGCGTCCGTGCCGGCACCGGTGCCGCCGGCCGCGAGCTGCTGCTGCGGCTCTGGGGGTGCATAGTGGGCGGCAAGGGCTCCGGAGATCGCCCGAGCCCACTCCCCGGCCAGCACGCTTGGGCTCCTGCCGTGGCTGTCGGCCTCGGCCTTCTCGATGCTGATGAGCAGTTGCTCCCTGGCCTGCACCACCTGCAGACCGTAGAGACTGCCGGCGATGACCTCGGAGGGCAGCAGGCCGGCCTCGATCTGACGACTCAGACGGGTGGCCAGCATCCGCGCACGCACGGGAGGCGCGTAGCCGCCCGCCGTGGTCAGCACCTGCAGCACCTCTTGCCCGTCGATGAGCAAGAGCCCCACTTGCCGGCCGTCACGGGTATCTTCCTGGTGCTCCACGCTGGGCGGACCCGCCGGCTCTGCCGCCGCGGTCGGTTCTTCAGGCTCCACCGTCTCGGCCTGCTCCGCGGGCTGCACAGACTCGGCGCGTGCCTCGGTGCCCAGTACCTGATGCAGCGCAGTGGCAATCGCGGAGACCCAGCTTGCCGCCAGGCTCTCGGCGGAAACGCCGGAAGCCGTCGCCTCCATCTCGGCGACGGAGATGATCATGCGATCCCCGCCCAGAACATACCAGGTGCCGTCCACCTCGAAGACCTGGAAGTCATCGGCTCCGGCGCCGCTCTCCACGGCCATGTTAATGCGTGCGGCCGCGAGGCTGGCCCGCTCATACGGGTCCATGTCATTGTTGGTGAACAGTGTGGTGATCACCACTTGCTCGCCAATGAGCACACGGCCCTGAACTGTGTCCCTGACCTTCGCCATCTGCGCGCTCGCCACGGCCTGCGCCACCCTCACATCGGCTCCATCCTCCTGGGCGCACACGGCGGCCGTGCCCAGACCGGGCGCGACGTACCGCACCCCATAGCCCACGGCTAGAGACGCCACACACAGCCCGAGCGCCCCCAGTACCGCCAGGATACGTCTTTCTACGTTCATCCGACCGACCTCCTATGCTGCCGGGATACGGACGACAAGAGGGCCGCTCGACACGAGCGACCTTCGCCAATGACGAGCGACGAAACCGCGGTCTGTAGCCTTACCACCCCCGGTCGCAACCCCGGTCCTCACTGCGGCACGCGCCACTGTCACAATTCGGATAGGGGGCGTGCCGAGCCTGTCGGTGAAGGCCCCTGGCACCGTCGGATACGCGCGGGCGGGTGACTTCCCGTGGGAAAACGCGTCCACAGTGAGGAAGAGACACGCAGGCGGCCCAACTGGCTCAGCCTACGGGCTCTTCGCCACTCTGTCCGGCGGCCTGTGGCCGATGAGAGCGCTGCCGCCGACCTCATCGGTTGCCACGCCCTGCCGGACGGACCCCTCTGTGAATGTTCCCCTCCCGCCGTGGGCGGAAACCACCATCTCAGGGTCCGTGTCCGAGCCAGGCGTGTGTGGCCGGCGAGACGAGTACAAGGCGCGGGGCTTGCCGGCACCGGTCCGATGCATGGCGCCCGGAGTGCGGGCCGGCCGCACCCGCCACACGACCGCAACCGCCAGGGTCAAGGACGACGCTCACCGCCTCAAGGTTTGGCGCCGCCGCCGATCGGGCCGCTGCGATCGCCCCCAACCACCAATCGCGCTTCACAGAGGACCGGGGCGCACGCCGGTATTCCCCCGGCGCCGAGCCCCGACGAACCACCCGCCGCCCCGGCTGCTGCGCCCGGCCGACCGTTCCTGCTCCCCGGAAGCGACCTCGGCCACCAATGGCGGCCGGCGCTGCTGCTCGCCGCATCCCAGGCCTGCGCTCCCTACTGCGTCACTCGGATGTCGTCGATGATGAAGCTCACCTCGTCTCCGTCCTCATAGGCCGACTCGCTGACGAAGAACTCCAGATGGTTGACGGCCGAAAGCCTCTTGCCCGTCAGGTCCACCGTCACCTGTTGCCAGCTCCCCTTCGGGAGGGTCAGTGGCACGGAGAGCGCATCGCCGTCGGCGCTCTTGACCGCGAAGATCACCGCCTGCTGTGGCAAGGCCTCCCGCGTCGTCTCGGCATGGACCCAGAAGGTCAGCGCGCGCTTGTCCGTCCAGTCCAGGGCCGGCGAGGGCTGCAGACGCAGGTGCGGCCACCCCACCGGATGGGCCGCCTCACCGCCCCTGTGGTCTACGACCACGCGGAAGCGCACAGCGGCCTCACCCTGATGAACGATGACGGACTCGCGCGTCACCGAGGCTTCGGGGAATCCTGTCCTCCACTGCCCCACGTCGTCGCAGTCATCCACCAGGCCGGGCTCGGGCTCGCCGAGGGTCAGCGCGATGTCGTCGAAGGCCGACCGGCCCTCGATGCCGTAGCTTTGCAGGTACAGACGGACGAAGGCCGCTCCCGGCTCGATCTGCTTGATGAAGCGGCGCCGCTGCCAGTCACCGCCACTCTCAATCTCTCCCAGCAAGGCCGGCGAGAAGCCCTCTCTCCCGCGGATGGGCAGGTCGAGCGGCATGCGGTCCTCGTCGTAGCGAAACAGGAATACCCGCGGCGCTCTTGCGGTTCCCTGGTACTGTGCCGAGAGCCGTACCACGCACTGAGCGCCCGCCGTCACCGGCAGGTACGGAGACTCCCAGTCGGCCCAGCCCGCGTCCTGAGTGCGGGAGACGCCGCAGGCCGCACCGCCCATGCCCGGCACCGCCTCTGTCCGGGCCGCGGCCCCCTCCGTGGAGCGGCTGACCCAGGCCGTCATCTGACTCTCGCCCTCGAAGTCGCAGGTGAAGGGCACCGAGGCCACCTCGTCATCGATCCGCGGAGCCTCGGGAGACAGCGGCGGCTCGGTGAGCAGCACGCGCTGCCACGCTCCCTCCGGCAGCGCCCGCCGCACACGCTCCAGCAACTCGGCGACCAGCTCCCGCCGCGCCAGGAGCACCGCCGGGTCCGAAGCATACCGGGTCAAGCTCTCGCTCAGGTGGTTCGGGACCTCGGTGGCCGCCAGAGCTTCTCGCGCCAGGTCGCCCTGTGCCGGGGCCAGTCGTTGCAGCTCCGCGGCCGCGTCCCGGAGCAGGCAGAGGTAGTCGTAGTCCTCGATCCCGTCGGTGATGACCTCTTGCCGCACCGAGGACAGCAGCGTGGCGTCCGGTCCCGGGTACAGCAGGATGCCGTCGCCGTTGAAGGCGAAGTCCTTCACCGGCCGCGGGTTCCACGGCACTTCCGGCCAGCGTTCCTCCTGGCCCTCGCAGTTGGACCGCCACAGGTTCGTGGCATAGTAGAGGAACCCCGTGCACCGCTCCTGCCACGTCTGCCAGAACAGCAGACGGTGCTCCAGCGCCGGGTAGTCTAAGAAGATGTTGGCGAAGGGATGGGCCGGGGTGCAGGCCACGTAGGTCCACACCTGGTCTCCCGCCTCCTGCCTCGCAACCGTGTCTTGGCGAACCACCTGCATGGTCTGCGGGACCCACAGGTTCACGGCACCGTACAGCTCCGGGATGATCGCCGTTGTCGAGCCGCGGGGCATGCCCGGGGCGACCTCCTCGGTCATCCCGTACACCTGTCGCATGATACCCTTGAGGGTCTCGAAGTCCGGGCTGCAGTGGGGCTCGTCGTATCCGTAGACCCAGGCGTCGCGGTCCAGGCCGTGCCTGGCCAGCCAGTCACGCTGGTCACGCAGCCAGCGATAGTAGACCTCGTTCCCGAAGGCCGCCACCGTGCTGGGCACGTAGCCGAGGCAGTAGGCATTCAGGCCGCGCTGGGCCATGAACTCCACATCCTGCAGGCCGGGCCAGGCGAAGGCGTTGTACAGCAGCATCGGGTTGGTCTTGCGCTCCAGCAGGAAGCTCTCGCAGGCCCGTCGCTGCTCCTGTGTCAGCGACGGGAGCCCGGCGAACTGCGTCACCAACTGCTCGAAGAAGGAGAACGCCGTCTTCAGCCGCGGTCGCAGGGGCAGCGAGAAGTCGCGCACCCGCACCTGCAGCGAGACGGTGCTCTCCGGCAGGCCCTCAGGTCGGAGCGTGATCTCGCCCCGGTACAGCCCCGGCGTGGCGGGGGCGGGGCAGCGCACGGTGACCCACAGCGGCTGGGTCTCGCCCGCGTGGGCGAAGGCGTCCGCCAGCGGGCCGAGGCCCTTCTTGCCGCTGCCCGGCCAATCCAGCGGGATCAGCGGGTCCGGCCACCAGCCGCCGCGCTCCGTGCCGTAGCCGGTGGGCAGCATCTCCACATAGCCCACCGCGTACAGCTCCACGCTGTCGGCAGGGAGCCTCGCCCCGTCAGGACCCGTCAGAGGCGAGCACTCGGCGGCCAGTCTCGGGATATCGGCCGTCAACGGATGGATGAGGATCTGCGCGGCCTCGCGCTCATTGCCCGCCACCGCCAGCTCCAGCTCTCGCCCGGCAGGAAGATCCGTGTCATCACGGAATACCTTGCGCAGCGAGGTCTCCACCGCCACGCAGTACGACCCGTCGGACACCGTCTCCCTGGCCCCGATCGTCAGCGTCAACTCCCCGATCTGGCGCAGGAGCGCCTCACACCTGGCGTCCAGGGCGTTGGAGGCCGAGAAGTCTAGCTCCTCCAGCAGCGCCAGCCGGGCTTCGGCATCCGCCACGGCCTGCCGCACCGCGGCCAGGCGGGGAGCCAGATCCGCCGGCGGCGCCTCACCCGTCAACGCCTCCAGCTTCTGCAGGCGAGAGACCAGTTGCGGGACCAGTTGGCGCGAGCGCTGCGCCGCATAGCCACGCACATTGTCGATGATGAAACTAACCTCATCGCCATCGGCGTAGTCCGACTCGCTGAGGAAGAACTGCCAGTGCACCACGCGGTTGCGCGGGAAGTTGACGAAGTCCAGACGGAAGCGCTTCCACTCCCCCAGCGGCAACTGGCCCAGGTTGGAGGACCAGGCGCCCTCGCCCTCATTGCGCAGGATGATGTGCAGGCTGCTGCCCGGCATGGCGGTGCGGGTGCTGGAGGTGGTGTGGATGTCGAAGGCGATGCCCCCGACGGCGGACAGGTCCAACGGCGGATCCGGATTGCGCTCCACCCGCGGCCAGCCCTTGGGGTACCTCTCGCCCTGCACGGACTCGTCGGCCTGGTGGTCGATCTTCACATCGAACCGCAGCGCCTGCTTGCCCTCGCTGACGGTCGCCGTCTCGGCCGACAGATGCGCTTCCTTCTGCCCACCTGTCTGCCAGGCAGAGAGGTCTTCCATGTCGTCGATGCGAAGCATCGGCTCGGCGTGAGTACAAAGCGGAGAGGCCAACAGAGCGGCGCAGAGGAGCGCCCGCCCGAGGTGGCCTGTGAAGTGCGAGCGATGCATGTGAGACTCCTTTGAGAGGCGCGAGGTACTGGCGGCGAGCGACGGCGATGACGGGGCCCTCACCCCTCTCCTCCGTACGGCCAGGAGAGCGGCAAACGGCACGGCGCCCGCCGTAGCCGTAGCCGTAGCCGTAGCCGTCCGGTCCGAAGGACCGCCGGCGCGCTTGCGCGCCCCCCAGCGATAGGATTTACCCTATCGCAACCACCCTATCGCCCTTCGGGCCCAACGGCCACGTGCGCCCGCC
>CAZXDD010000112.1:13631-16454 GCA_964639415.1 uncultured Armatimonadia bacterium | reverse complement strand
CACCACCCTATCCTACACTCTTTCCCTACACGACGCTCTTCCGATCTGCAGCGCCTGAGCGGGGATGTCGCCCGCTGTGACGCCCACTATCGCGATCCGGCCGGAGCCGACCACTACTGGTACCTGATGGGCCGGCCGTACCGGCCCAACGAGGAGCGCTATGAGCTCGACGGCACGCCGACGCTGGCGAACCTGACCCCGCGCAGTCGGGTGTTCTGCGAGGTCCGCGGGCTTGCCGACACCACCAGCGGAGATGCTCTGCCCGGCGGCCCCGGCAACGGTGACCGCGTGCGGTTCCTGTGCATCCCGCCGGGGGTCAAGGAGCCCATGGCGCGGGCGTACTACTCCACCGCCCTTGCCGACATGGCGATGCAGAGCGAAGCGGATTACAGCGTCAACTGGAACGCGGTGTCCCCCGGCGACTTCGACGATTTCACGGCGGTGGGCATCGCCGCCGGCAGCCCGATCTACGCCGACCCGGACGGCGTCCCCAACAGCGGCGACGAGACCGGGTACTTCGAGATCGCCGTCAACCCGCACCGAGTGTCCTCGGATGACCGCTACTATGTGCGGTACTCCTCGATCAACGATGCGCTGAACACAACGCAGGGATGGCGTCTGGAGGTCTACAGCAAGATCCACGGTCTGGAGCTGGACGTGATCGAGGACGGTGACACCGCACCGGCAGAAGACACCGAGTTTCTGACCTACAGCGGCGCCGTGCGCCTGACGCTGATGCGGGACCTGCCCTCCGACAGCGAGCCGGCCAACAGCCTGCCTGCGGCGTGGGGCTTCACATTTCGCATCATGTCCAACTGCCGGATCATTCCCGGGGGCGCGCTGCGTGACAACCGGGATCTGGCCACCGACTGGGACCCCAGCGATACCGCCGCCGACGCGATTCCGACGGCGAGCCTGCACAACCTCAGTTGGTCCAGTTGGCGGTATGACGGTCTCCACTACCGGATCAACGGCGGCGTGGGCGCCGGATCGGCCACAGACACGCAGGATGTGTACCGCGGTGACAACGCCGACCCGGGCGGAGTGAACGACTACCCCTTCGTGATCCAGCCCGGTGAGATCGGGATCGGCCGCGTGGAGGTGCAGTGGGCCAGCCAGCAGCCGGACAACACCGTGCCCACGGTGAGCGAGCACACCCTCAGCGGCGGCGCTACTCTCTACTACGCTGCGACGGGCCAGAACTGCCAGTGGTGGTACGACCGCTATGGGCAGGGGAGCAATGACGGGGTGGCTACAGGCACCACCCCGCCGGCCTGGCCGCTGGGGCAGCAGTACTCGCCCATCGAGGGGCGGTTTGTGTCCTCCCGCTACAGCATCGAGCCCACCGACGAGACATACCGGCACGGTGACGTGGAGCCGGCGCGCGCGACACTGCCTGAGGCCGCGTACCCTCGCTACGTGCTGGACAGCGTGATGGGCGGCGCCCGCGATGGCGCGCTGAGGCCCGGTGAGAGCACCGAGCGGCGGGTGGTGGCGCTGACCAACGCCCACGAGGACACCGCGCGGCTGCAGATGTCGCGCTGTCCCACCGAGGCCGGTGGCTGCGGCGCGGTATTCACCAACTGGGGCGGGACCGCGATCCCGGCCTTCCCCGAGCCCCCGCATCTGGACAACACCGGCACGCCGGTACCCGGCGACAGTTGCCCCTATTGCGGGATGGCGGTGGCGCGGTGGTCGACGGGTGCGCGCTGGGAGGGCCTGCCCGATGAGGGCGAGTATGTGAGCTATGCTCCCGAGGGCGCGGTGGGGCAGCCTCTGGCGGCGCCGGAGAAGGGCGCGGCGCCGTGGTCGGCGGCCTTCCCCGCCATGCGGCCGCGGATACCCAGCGAGGCCGTGCAGTTCGGCATGCCGCAGGAGGCGGTTCCCGTCGGCGGGAGCGTGCCCTTCTGGGTCAGGCTCGCCGTGCCGCAGAACCAGCCCTCCTCCCAGCCGGGAGACACCGGCAGCAACACTCTCAATGACAACTACGGCTACCGGGGATGGGCGACGGTCTATCACCCGGCAGGCATGCTCAACCCATACGAGCGCGACCGCTCGTATGATGACAACGACCGCTGGGACGCGTATATGGTCTGCCCCGACTGCGGCCAGCCCCAGAGTGCGCACGGCGAGGTCTGCCCGACCTGTGGGCGTTGGTACCCGGCGGGTACCGGCACCTGCGCCATCGACGCGACGCCGCTGGTCAGCGGCGCCTACCCCGGGAGCCCGCATGGGGTGCAGTGCAGCAACACGAGCTGCCGCGGGCACCAGTTCTGCCCGCTGTGCGGCTGCGTCTGGGGGCCGGACCTGGACGGCGACGGCGATGTCACCGACGATGAGGGTTGCCCCTTCTGCGGCTATGCGGGAGACGCCGGTCTGCATCTGATCCGCGTGGGCCCGCAGAGCACGGAGCCGAACCCGACCGCACCGGCCGAAGTGGCGGACTACGCCGACGGCACCGGTGCGGGCGCCACGCCGCTGTGGTACAAGTGCAATGTGGGCCAGCGCGACCTGTGGGCCGAGGAGTACGAGCCTTTCGATCTGCAGGTGACGGTGGAGAAGGCGGTCGGCCTGGCCGGCGACACGCCCTCGACGGACCTGGGGCGCGTGGCCCCGGGGACGAACATGCTGGCTCCGGACCTGACCACCGGGGCGCTGACGGGCACGCTGCGTGCGGACCCGGCCAACGCCTCGCGCTGGGGCGGGTTCTCGGTGGATAACTCCGGGAACACGGTGCCGGAGCTGGTGGGGCTACTGCCGGGAGCCGCAGGTATCTCCGACGCCTGGTACCGGCTGCTGCGGCCGGAGGCCGGCGCGCTCGGC
>CAZXDD010000112.1:0-13621 GCA_964639415.1 uncultured Armatimonadia bacterium | reverse complement strand
ATCAGCGCCTCCCTCAAAGACCCCAACTACGAGAGCGTCTACCGCACCGCTATCGCCGATCCCACCACGGAGACCCTGCTTCCGCTCAGCGGCACCCCGGGCCTGCCGTGGCGGCCGCTGTACCCGCTGGCCGGCAGCGTGGACGGGGGGCAGGCCGAGGGCATCGTGCGAGTGGGCCTTCCCGGCGGCGCGGCCGGAGACGTGGTGCCAAATGGTCAGGTGCTGGGGCGCTACACCGCGCCCATGGTCTACTATCAGGACCTCAACGGCAATGGGGTCTTCGACTACGTCTACGGACCCGGAGCCGGCACCGCGACCACCAGCGATGTGAGGCGCTTCAACCCGGAGACGGATACCGGCGTGGAGCCGCACATCATCACCTACGCCCGGCTGCGGGTGCGGGAGGCGCGGCTGCCGTATAACGACTATGAGGCCCGGGACACCGGTCCCACGCCGTGGATCGGGTACAACAGCGCCACTGGGCAGCCCGACGGGCTCCAGGTGTTCTGGATGAGCGACGGCATCGGTGGCGGGCGCCCCTCGCCGCAGGCGCCGACGAACCTGCGGGTGGGCACCGCGGCAGCCGTGGGCTCCGGCGAGAACCGGGACTATGAGTGGCAAAACAGCTTCGGGCAGCTCACCGGCAGCACGGGCTTCCTGTCCCAGAACGGGCCGGTGGCCACCTACCGGGACGCGAGCAACGTCCAGTGGGCGCTGTGGCCCGTGACGGACCGGTCCGCCGGAGGGATGAAGTCGGGCATCGCCCGGGCACACAATGGCGGCGGGGCGTGGAACGCTCCGAGCATGATCTGGACGGGGCAGGACAGGGCGCAGTGTGTGAGCGGGTTCTTCGATCCCCGCTTTGCCGGTGGTCCTACGACGCCGCAGCCGGCCCACTGGGCCTTCTGGGTCACCGGCCCCAAGGGCCAGGAGCAGATCATGTACCGGGTGGACTACCTCGACCCGGCCTGGGCGCCACTGGTGGGCGTCCTGCCCATCGACAACAGCATCTCTCCCGCGGACCCGGCACAGGTGGCGTACACGTGGGTGGACACCGACGGCGAAGGTCCACTGCGCGACGTACGCACGGCGATCCAGCGGGTGCCGCGCGGACCCTTCGCGGCGATCAAGGACGTGCAGGCCCACCTGTACTTGCCACCCACGGTGTACAACACCACCGATGGTGGCGGGCCGAATGAGGATGCCCTGCGCGGCGTGACGCAGCCGCAGATCCGGGTGTTCTTCGCCGGGTACGCCAGGAACCGGCAGAACTTCGACATCTACGAGGCGCGCTTCGACCTGTGGCGCCTGCTGAGCCAGAACCCCGATACACTGACGGGCGACTTCAACCGCGGGCGGCTGGTGATCGGTGACCGGCAGGACACCCACGCCCGGGGTCTGCCCGCCATGAACCCGGAGGAGGTCGCCAACAATCTGCCGGGCGACGCCCCACCCGAGGAAATGGAATGCGACACGATGTCGCAGGAGTTCACCTCGCTCTGCCCGGACTGGTACGCTCCGGCGTCCCTGCTGTTTGGCGGCGGCGGCGTGGACCTGTATCTGGGGATCAAGCTCCAGGGCGAGTCTCCGCCGATCGCCTCGATCCAGTACTACGATGTGACATGGAATGGGGCCACGGCCGGGGAGCGGGCGGTTCTATACGGCCGCGGGCAACGGTATGAGGAGAGGCGAGGGGTGTACCGCGTTATCCCGCGCTTCCGACCGCACAAGGACGACCCGGGTTTCCACCCGCTCCCGGTCGAGGTGTCCATGCAGCCTCCGGTTCCTCTGGTGCCGGAAGAGCGGGAGCTGAAGGACCCGAACTCCGAGAAGCTGGCGGCGGCCGCCGGTGACCCGGTGCGCCCGGTGATGATGGAGATGGACCCCGCGCTGGGCACGGTGCGGTTCTCGGCTCCGCTGTTCAACCGACTGAACCCCGCGGACACAAGCTGTGTCTTCAATACCCAGGACATTCCCGGGCTGGAGGACGTGTTCCTCTGCGCCCAGTACATCCCGTACCTGCAGCGGCTGACGGAGTCGCCGGCGGACGACGACTGTCCGACCGCCATCTACCAGTCGGGGCCGTGGAACGGGAACGTGCAGACCGCGGCCTTCCCGTACGAGCTCACCGGTCGCACCCCTAACCTGACCCTCTTCTGGCGCCGGCGCTTCGGTGCCGGAGATGCGCCGTACTACGGGCGCACGTGCTACATGATGCGGCAGAACTCCTGGAGCTTCCAGGTGAACCACCCGCCCATCGATGCCGGCACCCCCCCGATCGTGACCGCCTGGTCGGCCAACTGCGAGCCGAGCCCCCCGGGCCCGGAGATGGTGGGGCCGGGGATGCCCACCGAGGACGATGACAACGCCATGCCCGGGCAGACCATTCCTGACCCGTCCCGGCCGGAGTACGCCATCGACATGGCAAACGGCGTCGTGGCCATCTGGCACGGGGCCTTCCGGTACGAGGAGATCGGCGGGAGCGGCAACTGGGTGCGGGCGGAGATCGAGCCGGGCGACACGATCGCGATCCAGTACGTCAGCGCGGACGGCAACACCTACACGGAGCGCCACACTGTGGGCGGTTGGAGTGAGGAGACGGTGGTGCCCATCGACACGGTGCTGTCCGAAGGTCCGCTGAGCGCGGTGGAGGAAACCTACACGGTGCCTTCGACGCCGGTAGCCGGGGCGCCGGAGCTGGCCGCCCGGCGCTACTGGGTCTTCTGGAGCAGTCCGCGGCCGCTTTTCGACCTGCGGCCCGCTCCGCCCGCTGGTCCAGGTGGCGGCGTGGACCAGAGCTGGGACGTGTATTACTGCGCCCTGGTTCCGGAGTTCCCCACCCTCAACCGGAGGGTCTGGACGGGGAACCGGATCGGGAACCGTTTCCGGCCGTGATCGTGGGAGCGTCGGACGCCTTTTGGCGCCGCAGGTGGAAGTCCCCCTCACCCGGCTCAGCGGGCCGTGGACGACAGGCCCGCTGAGCCGACCTCTCCCACCGGGAGATGTGAACGGCCGGCGCGGCGCCACCCCGAGGTCTCCCGGTCGGAGAGGCGAACGGCGGGAGCCCCGATTGACAGCTTGTCACCTCAAGCAGGCCGCCGCGGCTGCGCTTGGGGTGACGGGCATTTGCATGGATGTTTGCCTGCCACGCGGCAGGCGCAAGGGGGCGGTAGACGTGCCTGTCCGAAAGCTGATCGGCCTGATCCCGGCGGCGGCTCTCGTGGTCGTCCTCGCCGGCTGCGGCGCATCCAGCGACAGCAACCGCTCGCTCTCCACCGGCTCCCAGACGCGGCCCAGCATCGGCGGGGGCCATGGGGATACGTCGAGCGCCAGGGCCGCCGATACGGCCCAGGCCACCGAGACGGAGTTCCACGGCTGGAAGGCGCTGTCGCTGACCAACGGTCTGGTGACCTTGACGGCGGTGCCCGAGATCGGCGGGCGGATCATGGAGTACAAGCTGGGAGCGAACCCCTTCCTGTGGGTCAACGAGGCGGAGCTGGGGAAGACCTACGAGGCGCCGAAGACCGAGAAGGACCGCACCTGGCACAACTTCGGCGGCTACAAGGCCTGGCCGGCACCGCAGGAGGCCTGGGGCGGCCCGCCGGACCCGCTGGAATCGCAACTCGACGGCGGGCGCTGGACCGGCAAGATCCTCAGCAAGTCCGGGCAGACGGCGAGCATACAGATGACCAGCCCCGAGGACAGTATCGTGACCGGGCTGCAGATCGTGCGCACCGTCACGCTGTATGCCAACTCCACGCGGGTGCAGGTCAAGGAGAGCTTCCGCAATGTCAGCAACCGCGAGATCCGGTGGAGCATCTGGGACGTAACCCAGGTGCCGGGGGTGCTCACTCCCGGGGAGAGCGCCAGCTCGGAGGCGCGGATCTACCTGCCTCTGAACCCCAAGAGCGCGCATCCGGGCGGCTTCGTGCGGCTGGGCGGCGACAGCAGCGGCCAGTGGGAGGCCGTGGCCGGGGGCAGGATCCTGCAGACCACGTATGGGGCCGAGGTAGCCAAGATCGGCGCCGATTCCGATGCCGGCTGGGCCACTTTCGTGGACGAGAAGCACGGCGTGACCTTTGCCAAGACCTTCGAGTACCAGGCGGGCAAGACCTATCCGGACCAGGGCAGCAGCGTTCAGGTCTTCACCAATGGTGCGAACCTGCCGTACATGGAGCTTGAGGTGCTCTCACCGCTGCACAGGATCGAGCCCGGGCAGGAAGTGGGCTTCGAGGTGAACTGGCACTGTGCCAGGGTGGGTGGGCCGACGCTGAAAGTCACCTCCGCGGCGGCCATCAAGAGCTTCCCTCAGCTCGCCAAGAAAGACGGCAAGGTGCTGCTCAGCGGAGAGGTGGGGGTGTTCGCGCCCGGTGACCTGAAGGTCGTCTTCCTGGACGGCGACGGCAAGCAGCTCGGTACGACGGACGCCGTGAAGGTCAGTCCGACGTCGGCGGCAACCCTGGCGATCCCCGCGACGGTGCCGGAGAAGACGGCGACCGCGATGGTGGTGCTCAACGACGCGGGGGGTGCCAAGGTGGGGAACGTGGCGGAGCTTCGCCTGAGCCCCGGCATGGCGCGGAAGGACGAGAAGAAGGCGACCGGGGGGTAGCGGGCGCGCGGTGGCTCGGCGCCGGCGGCCCCGCGCCGCGGCGGGCGGCACCGGGTCTCGGTACGACTTACGACCTCACAGAGCACTGTCCGGCATCTTGCCAACAAACCGACTGAGGCGAAACGTGCCCGGCCCGGAGCGGCCGGGCACCATCGTTTCCGCGATCCCAAGGAGTGAACCGGCATGCCCCTGCTCGAGACGGCCCGGATCGGCTTCAGCACCGCTTCCCTCGCCGGATGCAGCCTGTCCGATGCGCTGCGCATCGGCGCCCAAATGGGCTTCGAGACCTGCGAGCTCCTGGCCTTCGACGCCTATCGGCACAGTCAGGGCGTGCTCGGGGGCTTCTACTTCGAGCACATGTCGGCGGCGGAGAAGGATCGGCTCCTGGAGCAGTGCGCCCCCTACACGCGGATCACCACACACGCGCCCTTCATCGACATCGCCTCCCTGGCTCCGAACCCCTCGATCCGCGAGGCGGCCCAGCGGCAACTGGGGATCGCCATCGAGGCGGTGGCATTTCTGGGCGGGCACAACACGACCACCCATATCAGCCCCAAGCACATCTACCCGTTGGCGGAGTACAAGGGCGAGATCGTTGAGCTGTACCGGCGCCTGGGCGATCTGGCGGGTGAGAGGGAGGTCATGCTGTCCGTGGAGACCGGATACCCGGCGGGTGTGGAGGCGTTCGCGGACGTCGTGTGGAGGATCGACCATCCGGCGGTGGGAGTGACCGTGGACGTCGGCCACCTGGTATCCGCGATACCGACCGAGCTGCGCGGCACGGCCGAGGGTGTCACGCTGTACGGGGACCTCCTGGAAGCCCATCTGCGGTCCCTGGAGGGCAAGATCGTGCTGTTTCATATGCACGATATCCGGCCTTCCGACTTCCGCGACCACCGCGCCGTCGGGCGCGGGTTCCTGGACTATGCCCGAATCCTGGCCACGGCTTCAGACATCGGGTATGAGGGCGACTTCGTGTTTGAGTTGGAGGAGCCGGACACCGAGACGGCGCTCCCGGAGAGCCGGGACGTGCTGGCGGCGGTGGAGTGGTGAGGGGAGGCAGGGGAGCGGCAGGGGACCGCGTGCCGTGTCGTCGCCGTCTGCCCCGTAGGGGCAATGCACACTAGCCACGGGTGCAACCCGTGGGAGAGGCAGGGGAGCGTGAGAGGGCGCGAGGACTGAGGCCCCCGTCCCGCCGGCGGGCGGGACAGGGGGCGGGTGAAGTGGCCGTACGCTCAGGTGCCGGCTTCCTGCTCGTGGCGCTCGAGGACGGCGTCACGCTTTCCGCGGAGCTTGTCCAGCCCCAGCGACCTGCGCAGCTCGTCGTGGCGGTTGTTGAAGTCACCGGCACTGGCGTAGCGCGAGGCGAGGGCATAGGTCTTGCCGAAATCGCCGACCGCGGTGTGCTTGACGGTCCTGTGGTGGCAGCGGACGTATGCCAGGGCGGCGGCGGTGCCCGTCTCGCCGAATGATGACTCGCCGACGGAGAGGATCATGGCACGGGCCTCGTCCCTGGCGGCGGCGGTGATCTCGCTTTGGACCCACTCGAAGGGGTAGTTGCGGCTGTAGTAGTTGGCGACGGCCTCGGCATCCTTGAGCAGCTCGGGTTCGGTGGCAAAGGCGAGTCTGAGCATGAGACGCAGAAACCGCCTCTGTTCATCGCTGTGTCTGGGGAAGAAGAGCATCTTCTTGCCACAGATAACCTTGCGGTAGACCTTGTCCGCGACGCTACGGGCGGCGGCGGACATGTTGAGCTGCGAGCAGAGGTGGTCGGTGAGGCTCTGCATCTCGTCGACCCTCTGCTTGATAGACTGTATGGCACTGCGGTCTCGTTCGTCGTATGCGGCCTTCTTAGCCATGTTCATCTCCGTGTCTTCAGTCCAGTGGCGACGTGGCGCCACCCATTGAGCGTCACGGCGCTCGCTCCGTAGGGCGAGCCGGTGGCGTGCGGGACCGTCATGGACCTGTATTGAGCGGTGTTGGACTGCGAGCGCCCGAGGTGCGGCCGAGGCGGGGCACGCCCCGTGCTGGGACACGCCTCAGGCAGCGGCCGCCGACGTCGGCCCGGACGAATGAGGAGTGCCCAGACCCAACGGCCGGCGTGTACGGACGGCCCCAGGGCCGGGCGGCGAGCTAGAGACGCTCGGCGCCTGTATCGTGGGGTTCGCGGCTGAAGTAGTGTGCCAGGCCGACCCCCGCGGCCATGGCGTAGATCACCATGCCAACCAGTAGGACGCTGCCGAATCCCCAGAGCTTGGCCAGGGCCATGGCCCCCACGGAGCCCACCACGGATGTCACGCCATTGAGCCCCCACATCCAGGGCACCAGGTCCTGTGCCCACGATCCAACCACCCGAATCCCGGTGGGGAAGACCGTGCCCATGACGAAGCCCATGGGTAGCAGGAGAGCCATGGCCATGGCACAGCGGTACTGGATGGGCCAGGACAGCGTGGCGGCGACGATCAGCGGATGCAGCGTGTAGATGGCCAGCGCGCCGGCGACGACGGCCAGAGCCGCGCCCGTGGCCCGTAGCGAGAGTCCACGGCCCATGGGCCATGTCTGACTCCACAGACTCCCAAGACCCCCGCCAAGCAGGAGGGAGAAGAGAATCACGGACAAAGTCAGGACAGGATAGCCAAGGTACAGCACCAGACGCTGGGTCAGGACCACCTCAACGAGCATGAAGCCTGAGCCCAGCAGGCAGAAGTATAGTGCCGCGCCCGCGATGCGGGTTACACCCGGTGAGGTCGCGGATCGGTCTTGTCCCAGCCAGACCACCACGCAGATGGTGAGGAGCACCACCAGGCCCAGGGCCACCAGCAGGAAGGCCGAGAACTGTGGCGGGATGCCCACGCTCATATCGACCACGAAGGGGCGGTCGTCGGGGCAGGGAGCGAAGTCTACGCGCGACCGGGCGCCGACGCCTGCCCATTGGTTCCACCAGGCCACGAAAGCGGTGTTGTCCAGCTTGCCCTCGGTGAGCGCGGTGAAGGGCTCCGGCTCGAAGACGCGGGGGAAGAAGATGGGCTCATAGCCCATGGCGATGCAGTCGGTGGCGAGCCTGTGGGCTGTGGGAGTCTCCAGCGGAGCGCGGAAGGCCAGGAGCATGTAGCGATAGGGCCCCATGCCCATCATGTTCCTGGGCACAGAGAGCATGCACAGGTGGTTCATCGAGTCGGGGCGGGGGGTGCCGGCCCGCTCGATGGCCGTTGCGGCCGTGAGCATGGTGCGCATGAGGATGAGCGGGCTCTGACAGACGAAGGCCAGGCAGCCGTCATCGGTGAGATGGTTGATGAACTCGCTGAAAGCCTCTTCGGTATGGATGTAGCTCTCGACCAGGGCGAGACTGGAACTGGCGGTGGTGGCGGTCTTGGTGAGCGCCATGTAGATCATGTCGTAGCGTTCGTTGCTGCGACTGACGAAGCTGCGTCCCTCATCGACCCGGATGTTGACTCCGGGGATGTCGTAGACGTGTCCGGTGAAGTCGCCGTACTTCCGGACGAGCCGGGGGATGGAGGGGTTGAGCTCCGCGCCGTCAATCTGCTCGGCGTCCACGGCGAGGGCGAGGAGGATATCCAGGCCGCCGCCGGGACCGATGAGCAGCACCTTCTCGGGCCGGGTCTCGTAGAAGGCATAGAAGCCGATGAACTGCTGGAGCCGCGGGAGAATGGCCTGCATATCCCCGTCGAAGGGGATCATGTTGGTCGGAACCTCGCCGTCGGTGTAGACGAACAAGTCATCCTGGCCGGCGTTGGTCACGACATCGGTGCGTGCGAAGGCGTTCCACTCGGTGTCGACGATCTTGGCGCCTACGGCGGGGTCGCCGAGCTCCTGGTAGAGCGGTTTGGCATTCGGGTCCTGCACCAGAGGCATCACGGGAAGATCAATGACGGCGCCGGTTCGGTTGACCGCGAGAAGTGCGAAGACCGCCAGGGTTGCCAGCGCCGGAGCCCAGGCACCCTTCGCCTGTCCGGAGGCCAGGGCGAAGATGGCGATGCCGGCTCCGACCACGCCCCCCCAGACCACGGCGGCGTTGATCCCCCCCAGCAACTGCAACAGCCCGATGACCAGGAAGCTGCCCAGGGAGGCACCGATGAGATCGGCGAAGTACAGGGTGCCGCCCTGGCTGCTGCGCCAGGCGAAGGCATGGCTGAGGAAGGCGCCCGCGGCCAGGAAGGGGGGCAGGCAGATGCAGGTGACCACCCATACGGAAGTGAGATGCGCCGACAGGGGCGTGGCGAACAGCAGATAGACGGCGGCGGGGATAAGGACCGCAGCCGCCGAGCCCGTGGCGACGAGCACGGCCTCGGGGGAGCTGTGGCGCAGCGGCCCACGGCGGAGCAGGAAGTCAAGCAGACCGCCGACGCCCATGCCGCAGGTAGCGATGGAGATGGCCAGGAAGACGTAGTGGAAGCGCAGGAGCACCGAGAAGGCCCGGGTCAGGGAGACCTCGAAGCCGAGTACGGCCATGGCCACGGCGAAGACGGCCACCATGAGCGGCCATGCGGGCGTGGGGCGGGCTGTGGTGTCGTCTACAGACACGAGAACGCGAACCCTCCGTGGCCGGGGGCGGCCGGATTAGCGACGTGGACGGCACTTGACCGGATCAGTCGACTGCTCCCTCGGAGGCGTCCTGCTCGTCGTCTCGGGGCGGAACCCACTTCTCCTTCTCCTCGTCCGTGAGGTTCCGGGTATTGCGGCACTTCGGATAGCCGGAGCACCCCAGGAAGGGACCGCGACGGCCGAAGCGGACCAGCAGCTCCTTGCCGCACTTGTCACAGACGATGTCGGTGGAGATCGCCTTGGGGCGGGGCTGCTTCTCCCCGTCCAGCGGGCGGGTGTACTTGCACTGAGGGTACCCGCTGCAGCCGATGAACTCCTGACCGCGGCGCCCCTGACGCACGAGGAGGTCCTTGCCGCATTCGGGGCAGGCCTCGCCGGTCTTCTTGGGCTCCACCCGGGGCAGCACGTCACTGAGCAGATCACGGGTGTAGTCGCAGTCGGGGTAGCTCTCGCACCCCGCGAACTTGCCGAAGATGGTAAACCGCTCCAGCAACCGTCCGCCGCACTTGGGGCAGACCTCGCCCTCGATGACGCGCGGCGGGGCGGCCTGCGCCTCCCGCAGTCGCCGATCGAAGGGCTCGTAGAACTCCTGCAGCAGGCGGACCCAGTCGTAGGATCCGTTCTCCACCTCGTCCAGCTCTGTCTCGACCCTGGCGGTGAACTCCACGTCCACGATATCGGGGAAGTGCTCATCGAGATAGTCGTTGACCACGAATCCCCGGGCGGTGGGGACGAACTGACGCTTGTCCATCCGCACATACTTGCGCTGCCGGAGGGTATCGATGATCTGGGCGTAGGTGCTGGGGCGACCGACGCCGTTTTCCTCCAGCTCGCGGACCAGCGTGGCCTCGGTGTAGCGGGGCGGGGGCTTGGTGAAGTGCTGCTCGGGAGAGATCTCAAGGGCCGTCAGGGCCGCGCCTTCGTCCAGCTTCGGGAGGGCCTTGTCGTCGGCCTCGTCGTCATTCTCCTCAGGCTTCATGACCGAGAGGAACCCGGCGAACTTCATGACCGAGCCGGTGGCGCGGAGGCCGTAGCGCCCGGCCTTGATGCTGACCGTGGTCTGATCGAAGACCGCGGCGGACATCTGACTGGAGACCAGGCGTCGCCAGATCAGATCGTAGAGGCGGAACTGATCGTCGTCGAGGAACGGACGAACATCCTCGGGGGTACGGGTGATATCCGTGGGCCTGATGGCTTCGTGGGCCTCCTGGGCTCCCTTGGCCTTCTTGCCGGTGGCTCCCGGGCCGACAAACTCCTTGCCGTACCGCTCGGCGATGTACTCGGTGGCCTGCTCTCTGGCCTGCTGGGCAATGCGGGTAGAGTCGGTTCGCATGTAGGTGATCAAGCCGACGGTACCCTCGGCCAGGTCGATGCCCTGGTACAGTTGCTGGGCGACGGCCATGGTCTTGCGGGCCGAGAAGTTGATGGTATTGGCCGCCGCGCGCTGCAGTGTGCTGGTGATGAAGGGCGGCTGTGGGTTGCGACGGCGCTCCTTGCGCTCAATGCCGTCCACAGTGTAGGGCAGGGTGCGCAGCTCGTCGGCGATGGGGAGGGCTTCCTCGGCGCGGGTGAGCTGAAGGTCCTCGCCGTCGCGGGTCTTGAGCTCGGCCTCGAAGGGAAGGTCGCGATCGGTGGGGGTAAGGGTGGCGGTGACGCTCCAGTATTCGTCGGGCACGAAGGCCGCGATCTCGCGCTCGCGGGCGCAGATGAGGCGCAGGGCCGCGGACTGGACGCGGCCCGCGCTGAGCGCCCCGGTGTTGCCGCGGCTGGCGATCTTCTCCCACAGGATGGGGCTGATGAGGTAGCCGACGAGGCGGTCCAGCACCCTGCGGGCCTGCTGAGCGTTGACCAGGTCCATGTCGATGGTCCGCGGATGGGCGAGAGCTTCGCGCACCGCGGTCTCCGTGATCTCGTTGAACTGGATGCGCTCGGCTCCCTGGAGGCCGAGGGCTTCCACCAGATGCCAGGCGATGGCCTCGCCCTCGCGGTCCGGGTCTGAGGCCAGGTAGACCTTGTCCACCTTCTTGATCGCCTTGCGAAGCGACGCCAGGAGCTTGTCCTGCTTGGGGGTGGTGGCGTAGCTGGGCTCAAAGCCGCCCTCGATGTTCACCGCCAACTCGCCGTCGGGAAGGTCGCGAACGTGACCCATGGAGGCGAGCAGCTCGTACTCGTCTCCGAGGAACCTTTTGAGGGTCTTGGTCTTGGTAGGTGACTCGACGATAATGGCTGCTTTAGGCACGTGCATCTACTCCAGCAGTTGACGGCCGATGGCCGAGGATGGGAGACTGAGAACGGCGACGATCCGGGCCGGCTGCCTGTGGCACAGGAGTGCAGGCCCGTGCGCTGGATCAGAGTCGGACGAACGTACTGCCGGGGAGACGCCGGGCCAGGCCGTGCATCTCCAGCATCATCAGTGCCGCCGACACCCGGGCGGCAGGCACCCCTGAGCTCTGGACGATATCATCTACGTGGCGGGGCTGGTAGGACAAGGCCTCAACGACGGCGCGCTGATCCTCGGGCAAGCCCTCGGTGGAAGCCACGGGCTCTCTCTGCGGGACCGCGGTGAGGAGGATGCCCAGGCCTTCCACGACGTCTTCGGCGTACTGTACCAGATGGGCACCATCGCGGATCAGGCCATTGGTGCCGTGGCTCTCCGGCCGGGTGGCATCTCCGGGAACGGCAAAGACCTCCCGGCCCTGCTCCCCGGCCAGCCGCGCGGTGATGAGGGCTCCGCTGCGCGCGGGTGCCTCGATCACCAGGACGCCCAGACTGAGCGCGCTAATGAGCCGATTGCGCGCCGGGAAACGTTGGCGATGCGGCGGGGTACCAAGGGCGTACTCCGTGACCACAGCGCCGCCTGCGGCGATGCGCTGACGCAGAGCTCGGTTCTCGGAGGGAAAGGTGATGTCGGCGCCGGAAGCCATGACGGCAATCGTGCGTCCGCCGGCCTCGAGCGTCTCCCGGTGGGCCTGCGCGTCAATGCCCTGAGCCAGTCCACTGACCACGGTGAAACCGCGGCGGGCGAGATCGGCGGCCAGCTTGGAGGCCATGGACAGTCCGTACGGCGTGCACTTGCGCGTGCCGACGATGGCGATGCTCAGGTCGTCGCGGCGCTCAAGGGTGCCCTGCACGAAGAGCAGCGGCGTACGGTCCTCGGCCTGTCTGAGCAGCGCCGGATAGCGCGGGTCGGAGCACGGAACGGGCTCGACGCCGAGGTCACCACAGCGGGTGCGAATCTCGGAAGCGTCCACGGTGCGCTGAGCCCGACGGACCTTCTCCACCTGGCCGCGGGTGATCCCGTCCACCGCCAGCAAGTCGCTGTCCGCGGCCCCCAACACGGCGGCCGCCGTCCCCAGAGCCTCGAGCAGCATGAACTGGTGTCGGGGTGTGAGGCCGCTGGCGTTGAGAATCAGGAACGCCTCGACTTCGTCGCAGGTGTTGTCTGCCAATGCCGGGGAGCCTCGCAAGGACGGCGCATTGCACGAACGACGGCAAGGGGAGCTCCCCTTGCCGTGGAGGCATCGGTACTGCTTGAGGCAGCGAACCAGGAAAGTCAGAGGAGGGGGAGAACGCGGCCACAACGCGCGGGTGCTGGGATCACTCTTCCATGTCGTCGGAAGTCTCGGTCTCCTCCACCGGTTCGTCTGCAGGGGTGCTGCTTTCTTGTACCACGGCCACCTGCGGCTCCTCGTCCGGGGTGGCCGCGGCAGGTGTGCCGGTGATCTCTGCCTGAAGTGCCGCCACCTGATCCTCGAGGGCGGCAATCTCCTCGTTCTGGGCCGTCAGACGGGCTTTTTGCTCGTTGAACTTCTTGACGGCCCTCTGCAGCTTCGCCTCGGCCGCTCTCGTCTCAGCTCGCTGCCGGGTCCACGGCGACCACACCAGTAGCAGGGCCACCACCGCGCCCACGAAGGCGCCCAGCAGGGGAAGGATGCCGATAGGCACGCCTTCCACCCATACCGGGTTGGGCAGCATCAGATGCCAGGTTACAACGTTCACCTTCTCGGCGGAGTTCCACAGAAGGAAGGCAAACGAGTACATCAAGCCGATTAGGAGTGCGGTAACTGCGAGGACGTATCTAACCACGCGTACTCCTCCGGGCTTCTCGCCACGGGGCCCGGCGCCGAGATCCGGGCGGGGCTGTGGGTGGGATCCGGCCTTCCGGCCGCCGATCTGTGGACACCGCAGGACGGTTGGGGGCGGACAGCGCCCAGCGCTTCCCGCGGTTCAGCCGACTCGATTGGATGAGATCGCGCCGGCCACCGCGTCCCTCGGGCCGCCGGGCGAATGGGAATGGTGAGGGCGGTTGCCACCCACGGACCCATCAGCGGCCGACTCAGGGCATCCCCGGCATTCCGGGCATTCCGGGCATTCCGGGCATTCCGGGCATTCCGCCGGGCATTCCGCCGGGCATTCCGCCGGGCATTCCGCCGGGCATTCCGCCGGGCA
>CAZXDD010000111.1:0-16716 GCA_964639415.1 uncultured Armatimonadia bacterium | reverse complement strand
CACCCTATCCTACACTCTTTCCCTACACGACGCTCTTCCGATCTCGATGGGGCCGGCGCCGAGCACGGCGAAGCTGCCCCCGGTCGGTATCGCGGCCAGACCCGCGGCGTGCACGGCCACCGCCAGTCCGTCGACGAAGGTTCCCTCGGCCGCCGACACGCCCTGCTGCAGTGGGAACAGGAACTGCGGCCACGCAAGACACTTCTCGGCCATGCCGCCGGGGTTGAACTCCTCGCTCTCCCAGCCGGCGCCGTGCCCCAGGTGCGCCGTCCGCGAGCACAGCTGCTCGCGGCCGCGGCGGCAATCGAGGCACACCCCGCAGCCACGGAAGGACAGGACGGCCACATCCTGCCCTCCGTGACGGGCGCCGATCTCGTGGCCCAGCACCATATTCGGCGGGTTCGGCCTCTCGTAGCCCAGGGTGTGCTTCGCCCAGGGGTTCTCGCCCTCATAGTAGCGCAGATCGCTGCCGCAGATCCCGCAGGCGGCCACGGGCACCAGCACCTGCCCGGGCTCAGCCCTCGGCACCGGAACACTCTGCACCACGAGGTCCCGGGGGCCACGGAGCACGACGGCATCCATCATCTCACGCATCGTCGGGACACTCCTTGTCGCGGCGCGGGCCGCCGCGGCGCGCACACGACGGCGGAGCCATCCGCCGGGCTCCGGGTGCTTCCCGATACCGCGGAATGCACAGGACACACTCCGAGGCCTCGGGACCGTGGGAGAGGCTGCCGGTCTGTCGTGCCATCGGCACTCCGGGCGGCCGCGCGGGTCGCCGCTTTGCCGGCACGGATAGCCACAAGACCCGCGCCGGACCTGTGTTCGCCGTGTTGGTCGTCTTGCCCTCTGGGGCGTGCTACTGCGGCTCCTGCGGGGGAGCCTCGGCCTCCGGGGCGGGGGGCGGGGTGCTGTCTTCGCCATCCCCCTCCTCGGCCGGGGCGGGATCGGCGGGGGGCGGGGCCTGGACCGTGCCGATGATCTCCAGTATGCGGGCGACGAGGTCCGGGTACTGGGTGGCAACCATGCCCACGATCTTGCCGGTGAGCTCGGGGTATTTGGCCAGTATCACGGTGCCGGCATCGGCAATGAAGGCCGGGAAGGCGATCTGCACCTTGAGCTGGATTCCGACGACGAGGTCGGGGTGGCGGTCACGCAGGACGACCAGGACGTCCTGGAGCAAATCGGGGTACTTGCGCCGCACCAGCTCCGCGGCCCGCTTGGCGATGTCCGGTCCCGGCGCAAGTGCCCGGATCTCCAGCACCAGGTCGGGGTACTTGCGGGCGATGAGCTCATCCACGGCGGCCTGCATCGGGGCGGCCTTGAGCAGTTCGTCCTCCACGAACCGCTGCAGGTCGGGGTACTTGGTGGCCACCAGGGCATCCAGGTCGGGCTGGATGTCGGAGAGGAAGTTGGGGCGCTCGCGGGCGATGAGCTTGGATAGCTCGCTGGGCAAGTCGGGGTAGGCCTCGGCGATGAGCCTGGAGATGCGGACCCTGGCCTCTTCCGGAGCGCGCTGAAGGATGTCCAGAAACGCAGCCGCCGTCTCCTGTTGAGCCGAGACGACGTTACCTGCGGCCGCAATCAGACACACAATGCCGACGAACCGGAAGAGCCCGTCCCTCATCTACTGCTTCATCCTCTCGGTGAGGGCCGTGCCGCTGGAGGACGGTGTGGAGGTGGTCACGGCCAGCAAGGTGGGCTCGGCCTGGATGATGCGATCGACGACATACCGCTCCACCACATAGCCGGCGACCAGACCGGCCACTACTCCGCGACTGGTCTCGTCGGCGGAGGCCTCCCGCACCGTGCCCCGGCTCTTGGCCGCCGCACCGGCGGAGGCGATGCGGTCAACAGGCCCCTCCACCAGCGGCCGAGAAGCCCTCGCGGCGGTGCCCACCGCCGCCGAGGCGAGTCTCACGGGAGCCGCCGCGGCAGCCGCGGCAGCAACCGATCTCTCCGGCTGTGCCGCGGGAGCGATCGGTGGCACCGCGGGTCGGGGGCGCGATACCTCGGGCCGACGGGTCTCCCTGCGCATTTCTGCGTCTGCGGGGGGCGCAGCCATCGCCCTCGTACTGCGCGCGGAGCGCGACGGGCCGGCCTCGGCGCTCGCCACCATCGCCACCATCGCCGGCATCACGGGGGCCACGTTGGCCGCGGGCACCGTCGTGGCAGGAGCGGGAGCACCCGCCGGGGCATCGGCGACGAGCACGGCCCCGCCAACTCCCATGGAGCCGCCCAAGCCGCCTGCGTAGAACTGAGTGAAGACGACATAGAGCATGACGGCACCCATGAAGATGCTGGCGCAGGTGGCCACAAAGGCCGGTGAGCCCACGGCGGAGGAGGAGGACGGCCGGGCGTGGATCTGGGCTTCCTCCTGGAACTGGGCGGCCCGGAGCTTGATGCGGTCCGCCAGGCCAGGGGGTGGGGCGACGTCATGCGCGGAACCGCAGAGGATATCGCGGACGCGGCGCATCTCATTGAGCAGGGTCCGGCAATGGGGGCAGCAAGAGAGGTGCTCACGAACCGCTTCGTGCCTCGCGGCACTCAACGTTCCGTCCAGGTAGTCCCCGATAGACCTGCGGACAACCCGACACTTCATCTTGGTCGGCCCTTCCTGCGGATGTGGGGTGCGTGACTTGGTGCTATCTGGCCCGCCACTCCTCAACCTGCAGTGTTCCCTGCATGTAGCGCCTGAAGCCATTGGCGAAGGCGTCGCGAGCACGGGCGACCCGGGACTTCAGGGTTCCCAGCGGACAGCCGATGGCACGGGCGGCTTCCTCGTACTCCAGTCCCTGCAGGTCGACGAGAGCCAGCACGGCCTGGTGCTTGGGAGAGAGAGTCCCCAGGACCGCATGCACCGCGGCCCGCAGCTCCTCACGCTCCACCACGTCGTGCGGCATCCGCGACTTGTCCGGGATGGAGCGGCTGATCGCGCCGTTACTGGTCTCGACCAACTCATCCAGCGACGGCCCGTCCACGTCCCGCCGCCTCTTGCGCTTCCTGAGCTCATTGATGCAGGCGTTCACCGCGATGCGGTAGAGCCATGTACGGAAGCTCGCCTCTCCCTGGTACTTGAACCCCCTCAGTGCCTGCAGCGCCCGCAGGAAGATGTCCTGCGTCAGGTCTTCGGCATCGTCGCCGCCACACATGCGATACACGATGCCGTAGACCTTGCGATGGTAGCGGTCTACCAGAACGCCGAACGCCTGGGCATCACCGTGCTGTGCAGCGCTGACCAGGAGAGCGTCAGGGCACGCGGGGTCTGCGATGAGAGTTGCGTTTCGTGCTAGGAACTCGCCGCTTGTGCCGTCGCCTACAAACGCCCTACTCGGCATGGCGGTTCCACCCTTTCGCGAGGAAATCGTCGCTCGTTGAGAACAAGCAACAACTATAGTTGATCGTAGGTTCCATGCATCCCTGCAGTTTGATCCGGCTTCTACGAGACATAGTATACCCCACCAAAAGACAGATGTCCAGAGCCTGGAGGACCGCTGTTGCAGCAGAACCCGCTGCCATTGAAGGTACTTGGGGCCTTGCCCGCCGCTGCCTCTTCCCCACCTCTGCCCCTCCCCGGCACCTACAGTCGGAACGCCTCGTACTGTGCGCCACAGGGGTAGCCGTCGGCCAGCAGGAGCCGTCCCTGTCCCGGGAGACCGATCATGGAGTACTCCGTGTGGCTCACCTCTTCGCCACCGTGACGGCATATCGATACGTCACCGTGATGGCGCAAGAGCCTTCGCATGGCCGCCGCGTCCAGTACCGTCTCGGCATCCAGGTAGTCCTCAATGAAGGCCTGGCGCTTCAGGGCATTGGCCTTGCCGCGGGGGTCGCGCCGGTCCGCGTTGGCCAGGACAGGCAACTGGTAGCAGTTGACGCAGTTGGCGTGCCGGGCGCCCCGGGGAGGCCGCCGGACCTGCGTGAGGGGGCAGGCCTCCTCCACCGAGAGCATGGCTCCCGAGGCATCGACACACAGGATGGCAAAGCCCTTGCCACTCGTAGGGACCGAGGCCATGTGCCGGGCGAAGTCCTCGGCAGTACGACAGGCCAGCAGCCCCTCGTAGGCCCACAGGAGTACCGGAGGATGGTGGTCGCTTTGCTGGAACACGCTGCCCACCGACGAGTGCCCCAGTGCCAGGCCCTCGGCGTTCATGCCATCGATCGTCGAGACCCAGCCGGCAAAGGTGAAGTTGATCGCCGGAATGGCTCCATCCCTGCGGATGATGCGCCCGCAGGCCGGCCGGCGGTCTCCCGGGGGGCCGCCGTCGTTGTTCTTGCCCCACACAGGTCCGTCGGGACCGGCGCCGAAGGCGATGTTGGTGCAGCCACCATCTCGCGGGTCCAGTTCATCGCAGTACATGGGGAGATTGAGCTGCAGCAGGGCCTCCAGGGGAAGGTCGGCGCCCTGTGCCAGGCCGGTGATCTCCTCCATGACCCGCGGCAGGTCTCTCTCGAGTGTCGCCAGCAGCGCGGGGCGGCGACGCTCCCACGCCGACCCACCGACGGGTGGAAACAGCTCAAGATGGGCGCGAATCTCCTGCCGCAGCGCCTCGCCCGTGCTGCGACCAATCTGAAGCGGACTGCCACAGACCTCGATGACCTTCATCTCCGGGGCTCCCTTTGTCACTCCTGACTGCGACACTGCGAGAGCATTCGGCGCGGAGCGGCGCGACACCTGTACGGCCTACCGCCACCAAGGATGCCGTCTCGGCGGCCCAGAGCGCGGCCCCCGGATCGGGGCGGGTAACCGTTGCTCAGGTCCGGTCCACCCAGGCCCGCCTGCAGTCATGAAAATGTGGTCCGGAACGCGGTCTTTCGGTGCGATTGACCGCATCCGACCACCCCTGTCCCCGCAGTGGAACGCCGCCGGTCTGCGTGGGTGGGCGGCGAGTTGAGCCACCGCGCGATGAGGCTGCAGTCGGAGGCAGGTGGTGCCGATAAGGGTAGTCGACGCGCGGACAGGCCACGTGGCCTTGGGCGTTGCTCGGGTCGCTACACCCGCGGGGGCAGTTGCAGGATGACCGCATTCCTCCAGGCGCAGGTAGACTACATCCAGTTGACGCACGGCCTGGGGCTGGTGACTCTGGCCATGCTCTGCCTCTCGGTGAGAGGCGCATCGGACATGCGCCTGGCCTGGGGCTGGTTGGGCGCCTTCGGCATCCTGCTGGGGGTGCACCAGTGGACGACGCTGCTGCAGGCGAGCCTGGCCGACCCCTCGTGGATGGCGATCTTCGGCTGCGTTCTGGCGCTGTCGGGGTTGTTGTGTCTTGCGGAGTTCGGCAGGCAGGCGCTGGCCTCAGGTGACGGGCCTGCCCTGCGCAAGTGGCTGATGGTCCCGCTGCTGGTGACGGTGGGCCTGGGCGCTCCGTACGGTCCTGCGGGGCTGGATGCGGCGGCGCATCAGGTGCTGGGGATTCTGGGCGGAGCCATGGCGGCCTGGGGCCTGTGGCGGGCCGTGGACGAGCGGTCCGCGGGGCGCCTCTGGCTGCGCGGACTGGCGGTGACTTTGGCCGCCTACCTGACCGTCGAGGCCTTCGCGGCGCCGGGCGCATGGGTGGGCGTAGGTGCCCAGAGCCATCTGACGAGCCATCTGCCCACCTCAAGCGTGCTGCTGGCGCCGGTGAGCGCGCTGCTTGCCGCCGTCTGTGCTTTTGCCGCCGGCTCGTACTTCCAGACCAGCCGCATGGCCCGCCTGAGAGTCGCCGGGTGGTCGCTGCCACACCGCCCGGCGCCGGCGATGGCCGCCCTTCTGCTGGGCATCGGGGGGGTCGGCTGGCTGGCAACCGAGGCCGTCACCGACGCCGCCCAACGGAAGATGCACCTGATCATGGGGCTGACCACAAGGACCGCCGCCGCGGGTCTGGACCCCGCGGACGTGCAGTCGCTGGCAATGGCCCCGGGCGACGTGACGACGGAGACCTATCGCCGTGTGCACCGCCGGCTCCAGGCGTTCGCCGCAGCCAATGAGGGCTGCAGGCGGATGCGACTGATCACCGTGAACGCCGGGAGTGCCGTGGTGCTCAGCGACATCCGTCGCGACGGTCGCGAGCCTGTCGCTCCCGGAGCCGAGTCGTTCGAGCTCACGGCGGCCCAACTGGCGCATCTGGGCCGGCTAAGCCACCTCCGGTCCTCCCATGCTCCCGACCGCCCCTCGCCTCCTCCCGGCGGGCCAGGCGTGATCGTCGCGCACCGACGTCCGCCGCCGGAACCGGCGACGGATTCCGGCCGCCACATCGTCGGACTGGCTCCGATTGTGGCCGAGGCCACAGGCACGATGGTCGGCGCCCTGATGACGGACACCGACACGACGATGGTGGCGCACGTCACAGGCACCGAGCGTTTGGAGGCCATGGCCATTGCCCTACTGGTCTCATTGTTGACAATCGGCTTTGTCGGCGTGCATCAGTGGGTGAGGGAAGCGGCCGTACGCATCGCCGACTCGGAGAAGCGCTTCCGCGACATCGCCGACAGTAGTGCGGACTGGATGTGGGAGTGGGACCTGCGCCGTGGATACACGTACTGCTCCGAGAGAGTCTCCGATACCCTGGGCTACTCCCCCGGGGAGGTGCTCGGCCGGAGGCCGGGAGACTTCGCCCATCCCGCCCACAGGGCCGCGGCGGAGGCGGCCTTCGCTCGAGCCATTGGGACACCGGCACCGATCAGGGAGCTGGAACGCCTGTGTGTCAGCAAGGATGGCCGCGAGGTCACGCTGCTCACCAGCGGCGTGCCCATCCTGGACGCCGGGGGCAACGCGATCGGATACCGCGGGGTGGACCGGGACGTCACCGCCCGCTATGAGGCCGAACGTGCGCTTCGCGAGCAGTACGACCTGCTCCAGCGCTTGATCGATACCATCCCCAGCCCCGTCTACTACAAGGACTGGACCGGGGCCTATCTGGGCTGCAACAGGGCCTTCGTCGAGGCTTTCGGCGTGTCCAACGAGAGCGTCCGCGGGCTCAGCAGCGATGACCTGCTGGCCCCCGATCTGGCCGCGGAGTGCTCGCGCATGGATCGGGAGCTACTTCACCATCCCGGCACCCAGAGGTACCGAACCTCCGTGGTGTACGCAGACGGTACTCAGCGGGAGGTGCTGTTCAGCAAGGCCACCTTCTCCAGCCACAGCGACCAAGTTGCGGGGATCGTGGGCGTGCTGGTGGACATCACCGAGGACCGGCGGGCCGAGGAGGCGATGCGCACGGCCAAGGAGGTCGCCGAGGCCGCCCGCGCCGAGCTTCAGGTCGCCAACACGGACCTGCAGACGGCCATACAACACGCCAGGGAGCAAGCACTGGCGGCGGACATGGCCAATAGAGCCAAGAGCGAGTTCCTCGCCAACATGAGCCACGAGATCCGCACCCCGATGAACGGCGTCATCGGGATGACGGAGTTGGCCCTGGACACCGAGTTGACCGGCGAGCAACGCGAGTACCTCGAGGCGGTGAGGACCTCCGCCGACGCCCTCCTGGCCGTTATCAACGACATCCTGGACTTCTCGAAGATCGAGGCAGGGAAGCTGGAACTGGATCTGGTGGACGTCGGCCTCCGCCAACTGGTGAACCAGTCGCTGCAGGGGTTCGCGCTCACGGCGCACCGAAAAGGCCTCGAATTGGCCTGCGAGGTGAGCCCCGACGTGCCGGACGCGGTGGTGGCCGACCCGGTGCGGCTAAGACAGGTGCTGCTGAACCTGGTGGGCAATGCGGTGAAGTTCACCTCCGAGGGCGAGGTGGTGATGACCGTCGAAGTTGCCTCCGCAACAAGTGACGCCGTCACCCTGCATTTCGCCGTCAGCGATACCGGCCCCGGGGTGCCCCGGGACAAGCAGAGAGCGATCTTCGAGGCCTTCGCACAGGCCGATGGGTCCACGACACGCAAGCACGGGGGAACCGGTCTGGGCCTGACGATCTCCTCCCAGCTCGTGCGCATGATGGGAGGCCACATCTGGCTGGAAAGCGAGGAGGGAGCGGGCAGCAGGTTCCACTTCACCGTGGAGTTGGGGATCGGCGCCGCGACGCCGGAGGAAACCGGTCACGACGCGGCCGTGAGCCTGAGCGACCTGCGAGTCCTGGTGGTGGACGATACCGCGGTGAACCGGCGGATGCTGCACGAGATGCTGCAGAACTGGGGCATGCACCCCGTGGCCGTCTCCGGCGGCGAAGAGGCCCTGCAGGCCATGGCGACCGCCGCCACAGAAGGGCGGGCCTTTGACCTGGTGCTGCTGGACGCCAGGATGCCGCGGATGGACGGGTTCGAAGTGGCCGCCCGGATCAGGGACGACCGGGCCATAGACGGTCCGACGGTGATGATGCTCACCTCGGACGGCCACACCGGCGAATCGGCGCGCTGCCGCGACCTGGGTATCCATGCGACGCTCATCAAGCCCATCCGGCAGGCCCAACTGCTGCAGGCCGTGACCGCCGCCATGTCCGGGACCCGCGCGAGCCTTCCGCCGGAGCCGTCGGCATCACCGGCGTCGGACCCGAGCCGCTGCAGCGAGGCCACGTGTGGCCTGCGCGTACTCCTGGCCGAGGACAACGCGATCAACCAGAAGCTCGCCGCCCGGCTGCTGGAGAAGCGGGGGCACCGGGTTCACGTCGTCGCCACCGGCAACGAGGCGGTGGCGGCGGTTGGCGCGGAGACATTCGATGTCGTCCTGATGGATGTGCAGATGCCGCAGATGGACGGGCTGCAGGCCGCAGGGGAGATCCGGCGACGCGAGGCCCAAGTCGGCGGGCATACACCCATCATCGCCATGACGGCCCACGCCATGAAGGGTGACCGGGAGCGATGCCTGGCGGCGGGAATGGACGACTACGTGACCAAACCCGTCAAGGAGGCCGCTCTGCACGAGGTCATCCGCCGCACTCTGGGCCTCGGCGAAGTACCGGGTCGCCGGCGCGATGACGTCGCCCCCGAGCCGGGCTCGGCCGGCTCCGTCCGGCTCCTTAGTGGGGCCGAAGCGGCCCTGGTCTACAGGGCGCCGGGACTGCTTTGCAGTGTGCGCCAGGCCGTGCTCGCGCAGCAGTGGGCTTCGGTGGCCTCGCTCAGCGACGCTCTCGCTACGCTGGCCGAGGGGGTCGGCGAGCCGCAGACCGCGGCCTCGGCCCGGGAGCTGGAGCATCTCGTGGCCGAAGGCTCACGGGGCAGCACCGAGAGAGCGGTGGCAAGACTCGAGGACCAATTCCGCCTGCTGAGAGCCCGGGTGGCCGGCCGCTCAGAAGAGGAGGCAGCATGAGAGTACTCATCGCCGACGACGAGGTGGTTTCCCGGCGCCTGCTGGAGGCGACGCTGACCAAGTGGGGCCACGAAGTGGTGGTCGCTGAGGACGGCGACCAGGCGTGGGAGGTCTTGCAGTCCGAGACCACCCCGTACCTGGCGATTTTGGACTGGATGATGCCGGGGATGGACGGTGTCTCCATCTGCCGGGCCCTGCGCGCCCTGTGTCGCGACATGTACGTCTACGTGCTCCTGCTCACCGCCAGGACGGACAGGACCGACCTGGTCGAAGCCATGGAGGCCGGGGCCGATGACTACATCGCCAAACCATTCGACTCCAGCGAGCTGCGCGTCCGCCTCCGAGCCGGAGAGCGAATCCTGGACCTGCAGTCGGCCCTCCGCGCGGCTCAGGAGGACCTGCGCATCCAGGCCACCCACGACCGTCTCACGGGCCTGTGGAACCGCGCGGCCGTGCTCGACGCGCTCCACACCGAGCTACAGCGCGCCCGGCGCGAGGGCGTCCAGGTGGCCGTGGCCATCGCAGACCTGGACCACTTCAAGTCAGTCAATGACACCTACGGCCACCAGGTGGGTGATGAGGTGCTCTCCGAGGCGGCCGGCCGCCTGCTACAGGCCGCTCGGTGCTATGATACGGTCGGCAGGTACGGCGGCGAGGAGTTCCTCATCGTGCTGCCGGGCACCGGCCACGAGGATGCCGTGGCGGCCATGGAGCGCCATCGCCGGAGTATCATCGGCCGTGAGTTCGCCACGGCCGGTGGCTCCATCGCGGTGACCATGAGCATCGGAGTCACCGTGGCCGGCGGCGAAGCACTGGACGCCGCCGCCATGGTGCACGAGGCCGACATGGCACTGTACGCGGCCAAGAGCACCGGGCGCAACCGGGTCAAGCTCTGGTCAGAGGTGGCGACGGAGGCCCCTGCCGCCGGAGGCTAGGGCGCCACGGGAGACCGGCGGAGCTTCCCGTCGAGCCGGCCACGAACGCGCTCAGGGTTGGGGGCCGAGGCAAGCGGCGGCCGTCGCGGAGCGCGACCGACTCGGGCCGGAAGACCAGGTAACGCCATCGCAAGACTCCTGCCACGCCAGGGATGAGCCACGGAACCGCTCCTGGAAGCGCGGCCGAGGACCCCGCCTTCGCCGGGAACGCCATCCGCAGAGCGTCCGCTCCCGGCAAGAGCAGATCGAGCGCTCTCCGGGCATTCCGCGAGGTTCCTCGCACTCTCGCGGCCCGGAATTGACGCTCGGAACGACATGAGCGGGGCCGGCCGGGCTTTCCGGCCGGACTCTCAGGCGTCGAGAAGCGCCCCCATGCAGGCGTCCGGCCCGGCCGCATCAGACACCTCAGCGGCCGGGAGGCGGAGCTCCACCACCGTGCCCCTGCCCGGGAGGCTGTCGACCTCCAACGTTCCCCCATGGGCCTGGATGATGGCATGCGCCACCCCAAGCCCCAACCCCACACCGGGCACATCGCTGCCCGCCAAGAGCCCCTTGGTGGTGAAGAACGGCTCGAAAACGTGGGGCAGATCCTCCGCCGGGATACCCGCCCCGGTATCGCTCACTCTCACCAACAGGCCCCCCGAACCGTCCGCCGATCGCCTGGCCTCAACCGTCAAGACCCCGCCGTCGGCCATGGCATGGCAGGCGTTGCTGATGAGCCCGGCCACGGCCTGCCGCAGGTGATGGAGGTCTCCGTTGATGGTGGGCAAACCCGACTGGTACAGGCGACGCACGGTGACACCGGCGTCGCGCAGGAGACCGTCGGCCTGCGCAAGGGCCTCGTCCAGTACGCTGCAGAGGTGGACGGCACCCGTGGCCATCCGGATCGGCCCGGAGAACGCGGCCAGTCGCCGCGTGATCTCGCTGCCCCGCATGGCACCCCTGAGCACCTGGTCCACCAGGCGGTCGAAATCGGCCTCGGAGCGGCTGAGCTCCGCGGTCTCGGCACGCATCATCATGCCGGCCAGGATGTTGTTGAACTCGTGGGCCACCCCGGCCGCCAATTGCCCCACCGCCGCCAGCCGCTCGCCACTCTCGGTCTTCTGCCTCTCCGACACATCCCTGATGACGCACACCAGCCGCTGCGCCGTGCCCCCTCCGACACAGATCGGGCCCACCGAGTGCTCCGCCGCAAAAACCTGACCGTCCTTACGGCGCACCCGGCATCGACTCACCAGCGTCCGGGTCAGGTGGCCGTCCAGCGCCTCCCGCAGCCGACGGCAATCGCCGCCGGCGTCGTCCACGAGTAGATCGGTAACCCCCATGCCGCGCAGCTCTTCCGCCGAGTAGCCCAGCAGGGGGACGGCCGTCTCGTTGACATCCTCGATCGTGCCCGACCCGGGCTCCACCGTCAAGACGGCCTGGTCGAGACCGGAGAGCACGCTGCGAAGCAGCTCGTTGGCGGCACGGAGAGCGTCTCTCGCCGCCCGAGCCTCGGTGATGTCGTGGGCGATACCGACGAGGGCCGACGGATGGCCCTCATCGTCCAATAGCACGCCGCGCATGCTCTCCAGAACCATCGGAGGGTGACCGCGTCTGCCGATGACGTCATCGGGCACCATCACAACGGTTCGCGATCGCAAGGCCTCGTCTTCGGCCGCCCGGTACCTCGCCACGAGGTCGGGGGCCAGGAGGTCCTCGTCTCTCCTGCCCAGGACGTACACCGCCGGCGTTCCGCTGATCCGCTCCGCCGCGTGGTTCCAGAGAGTGTAGCGCCGGTCGGCAACCGTCTTGACAAACACCGCCACCGGCAGGTTGTCCACCAGTACCCGCAGGAAATCGCGGCTTCCCAGGATCGCCTCCATCTCCCGGCGCCCGCTGATGTCGCGCGCCACGCTGAACAGCACCGGCCGCCCCTCGTACTGGATCACACGACCGCTGAACTCGATCGGAACACGGGTGCCGTCCTTGCGGACGTGGGCGGTCTCAAACACCCTGTGGCCGTCGGTCATCAGATCCGCGATCCGCGACGAAAGCAGGGAACCGTACTCAGGCGACAGGATGTCGGCCAGTGACATGGACAGCATCTCGCCCCGGGTGTAGCCCAGGCGTCGGCAGGCTGCCTCATTGACCTCGATGAACCGCCCCGAGAGGTCCGCGATGTGCACGGCATCGGCCAGGCCGTCCAGCAGGGCCCGGACGTGCTCGCGCCCCTCCGGGCAGCGGCCATCGGAGCCGTGTTCCGCGTCGGGACCGGCACAGGTCAGGACCACCAGACCGCGGGCACCGTCCTCAGTGTCCAGACGCACCTTTCGGGCCTCGAGCCCGACGGCGCCGGGACCCGCTGAGCGGAAGGCACCGATCGCGACCGGCGCCGCGGGCCAGTCGCTCACGCTACCGAGGGCGGCAATCGCCGTCTCGGGTGCCGGCGCCAGACGCGCCGCCACCTCGGACCAGGGGGCGCCACGGACCTCGTCGGAGCCGCACCCCAGAAGTCTCAGGGCGGCCTCGGTGGCGTCAACCACCATGCCATCGGTATCCAGCACCAGCGCAGCGGCATCGGTGATGTTCAGTACTGTGCGCCATACCGCGGGGATGTGCATTGCACCGGCCTCTGACAGGGATCGGCCTCTCTCCCTGGGCGGGGTACACCTTCGGCATCGTCATTGTGCACGCCGGGGTCTGAGCAGGAGGCGAGCCGACACGATCTCAGCCTGTCCCGTTTTCCACGTAAGTCTCAGCAACACCTTCTGTATTGCACGGGATGGGCGCAACGGATTGTTTGCAGCCGGAGGAGGCGCAAGACTGTGTGTGGGGAAAAGGGCCTGCTATAGCGCGGGGGGTGGCCCGATGGTCTGCAGGACCGCCTCGAGCAGGTCCCGGATCCCAAAGGGCTTGGAGAGGCACATCCGCGCCCCCGCGGCCATCATCTCGGCGATGACTGCATGCTCGGTGCGCCCTGTGATGACAAGCACCGGGGGCGGCACCGCACACTGCGCGGCCGCCTGCAGCACCGCCTTGCCCCCACCCTCGGGCATCATGATGTCCGTGATCACCAGATCGAAGCGCCCGCTTCGGAGGGTCTCGGAGGCGGGACCGGAGGAGGCCGCCGAGACCACCTCGTAACCCGCTTCGCGCAGGGACTGACGTACAAGCTCGCGGATCTCGCGCTCATCTTCCACCAGCAGAATGCGGCCGTCGCCGGAGCCGGGGCCACCGTCGGCAGAGACCGAGGCCGGCCGCCCCGGCGCCTGAGCATCGCAGCCGGGCAGAGAGATCGCGACCTCCGTACCCACCCCGACGGTGCTGTTCACACTGATCGTGCCCCGATGGGCCTGGATGATGCCGTGGGCCACACAGAGGCCCAGCCCCATCCCGGGCACAGGGCTGCCGGAGAGCAGCCCCTTTGTGGTGAAGAAGGGCTCGAAGATGCGAGGCAGATTCTCCGGGGCGATGCCCGTCCCATTGTCTGCCACGGTGATCGTCACCGTCCCGGGCCCTTCCGCGTCGTCTTGGGAAGTCGTCGCGATGGACACCAGCCCCCCGTCGTCGGCGGCCTGAACGGCGTTGGAGACCACTGCGACCAGGGCCTGCTCCATCTGGGCGGCATCGAGCAGGGCGCGAGAGGGGCCCGGGGCGTAGTCGCGCCGCACGGTGACGCGGGCCTTGCTGATCTGCGCCGCCAGCAGGGACAGTGCAGACTCGATGATGTCCTCGATCACGGCCGGCTCGGGCTTGACGTCCCGGGGCTGCGCCAGAGTGCCCAGACTCCGGGCGATCTCCGCCCCCCGCCTGGCGCCCGCCAGGACGATGGACACCAGCCTGTCGTACTCCTCCCGGTCATGCTTGCGCTCGGCGCGCTCCGCGCTGATCATCATCCCGGCGAGGATGTTGTTGAACTCGTGGGCCACGCCGGCGGACAGCCGGCCGATCGCCGACAGGCGAAGGGCGTCTTCGCGCCGCCGGCGCTCCGTGATGTCCCGCACCACGGTGACCAGGCGCCGCGGTCGGCCGTCCTCACCCGCGATGGAGCTGGTCAGACGCTCGGCCACGAACCGCCCACCGTCCTTGCGCACCATCGAGCACTCGCCGACCACGGTGGCCCCGTGGCTCTCGACATCGGACAGGGGGCCATCCGTCTCGCACTCCGAGCTCTTCTCACACAGCCGTGCCACGGGCATGCCCCGCAGCTCGCCGGCGGTATAGCCAAACAGTGCCTGCGTCCGTTCGTTGCAGTCCTCCACCGTCTCATTGACCGGATCGATCACCAGCACCGCCTCATCAAGACTGGACAGAACCTGGCCGAGCAGGGCGTGTGACTGCCTCAGCTCGGCTTCGCCCCGCCGCAGGGCGCTGATGTCGCCGAAGGCCACGACCGCTTTGACGGGGTCGGTGGCCTTCGCCTGCGCCAAAAGCCGGGCGTTCACCAGCAGCCAGCGGGTGTCGCCGTTGCGGCGGTTGCCCAGACCGACCAACGCCTGCCTCACAGGCCGGCCGGTGACGAAGACCCGTTTCCAGGGACACTCGTCCGGCGGAAGCGGCCGCCCCTCCGCGTCCCGGGCTCCCCAGCTCCGGTCCGCCAGGCAAAGACCCTCCACCTCACCGGGTGCGATGCCGAGAGCTTCGCAGGCCGCCGCGTTGGCCTCCAGGATGTGGCCGGCCGCATCCACCACAAGCACCCCCTCGGCCACGGCCTCGTAAAGCTCGCGATAGTGCTCCAGGCGCAGCTCACGGTCCACCTCGCTCCGGCTGCCGCCGTCCTCACCCACGCCGAGCACGGCCATGGGATGGCCGGTTTGATCGTAAAGAGGCACGACAGTGGCCTCCAACGCGGCGTTCCTCCGGCCGGCGTCCAGACAGGCCCCGAGGTCGGGGGTACACAGGGTCTGGCCGCTGAGCAGGGCGGCGGCATCGGTGGCGTGCGCGGCGCGGGCCTGCTGCGGGGGCAACAGGGCCTCCGCGGTCCTGCCCAGCACCTGTTCGCGGGACAGACCGCTGAGCCGCTCGGCGCCGCGGTTCCACAGCACGAAGGCTCCGTCACCGCTGCGCCGGATCCACAGTGGCACCGGCAGGGCGTCCAGAAGGTCGCGCAGGAACTGGGAATCGCGCAGGGATCGCTCGAGGCGGTTGGCGACGGACAGGTCGCGCAGGAGCGACAGCACGGCCTCGCGCCCCTCGTGGACAATGCGTCGGCAGATGAGCTCCACCGGCAGCGGGGTGCCGTCCTTGCGGACACAGACGGTCTCTAGCACAGCGGGCACGTCGGAGGCGGCCGGTTCGTCTTCGCGGAGGGACAGCGAGGGCGGCAGGTGGAGGTAGATGCTCTCGGGACCGACGACCTGCAGTTCACCGCGGCTGTAGCCCAGCATTTCGCAGGCGGCCTGATTGGCCTCGAGGAAGCGCCCCCCCGGCTCATGGACGAGGACGCCGTCTCCGCGCGCCTCGAACAGGGCGTCGAATCGCGCCTGTCCGTTTTGGCAGAACGCCGAGAGCGCGGAGGGCTCGGGGGCAGCGGTCTCTTGCCGGCTCGCGGCCAGCGCCAGCAGTCCCCAGGGGGTCTTGTCCTGCATCAGGCGGGCTGCCACGATAGTGGCTTCCCGCGGCGGGCCGCCGTCGGGGGCGAGAGTAGCGGAGGCCTCCAGCCGCCGCGGCCAGCGATCCGTGTCCACAGGCAACGCCGCCAGCGCAGGGCACCGCGCGCCCAGCCGCCGCAGAAGGCCCGGCAACTCCAGACCTGCTACCGGGTCGCCCGCCGGACCCAGCATCTCCCGACAGGGTCCGGTGACGGCGACGACTCTGGACCTGTGGTCCAGCACGACCAGGCCGATCCCCAGCGCTGAGAGCACCGCCTCGCACTGTGAACTGATAGGCACGGCCACACCTCCCACCCCCCGACGCCGCAACCGGTCCCTCCTCCATGAGGCCGGCCGAAGTCTCGTACCAGACATCGGCAGGTATCGGAGCTGCACGGGTCTGCGACTACTCATCCATCGACAAGACCGGCGATTCCCCGGCGGCGCCCCTGCGACCTCCTGCCTGATGCAACATTTCGCCGCTGAGTGTGCGCGACAAGTGGCGGCCTGTCACTCGCCGGGCCCAATGGCGCCAAGCCGCACGCCCGCATTGTACAGGGCCTCAACATGCGCCGGGGGCGTCTCGCGGAACAGGAAACCCGTGATCCAGTACCGTCCCGGCTGCTTCGCGGCAGAAGTGAGCATCCGGGCCATCATCGCCTCGATGTCGCCGACCGGCCCCAGGAGCTGCACGGTATGGTCCGACTGAGCGCTGATCGTGAGCTCCGGCATCTGGGCGAGCAGGGCGCCGTGGTCCACGAAGGTCCCCGGGCCGTCGAGAGAGCGCACGCCCAGCTTCTCGTACAGCGCGGGAAAGTGCTGTTGGGCGTAGCCGCACAGGTGCACGTGGCGCGGCCCGGTGGTCATGGCCGAGAAGACCCGCTCGTGATGCGGAAGCACCAGCTTCTCGAAGGTGGTGGCGGAGATCACCTGCAGGGAGTAGATCGGAAGAGCGTCGTGTAGGGAAAGAGTGTAG
>CAZXDD010000110.1:0-16812 GCA_964639415.1 uncultured Armatimonadia bacterium | reverse complement strand
CCGAGGCTCCCGCCGAGGGCGCCGCCGCTCCGGCCGAGGGTGCCGAGGCTCCCGCCGAGGGCGCCGCCGCTCCGGCCGAGGGTGCCGAGGCTCCCGCTGAGGGTGCCGCTGCTCCGGTCGTGGCCCCGATCGCACCGGTACCTGTGGACTGCATGCTGGAGTTCGCCAACCTCACCAATGTCGCTGAGCAGGATCGCGTTAAGGCGACCATCGTCGAGGTGGCGGTGGACGGTCGTGTGACGGTTGTTCCGTGCGATGCTCCGGGCAGCATCGGCATGGCTTTCACCCTGGCCGATGTCACGGCCCTGCCGGCTCTGGTGGAGAGCATCAAGTACAGGCTCACCGACGACGGCGGCAAGGCCTTGGTGTTCGAGGAGTCGGGCCGCATGGTGACCAGCAAGTTCCGCACGGCCGCCATCACCGGGACGGTCAGCGTCTCGGTCAGCTTCTGCATCGCCCCCGGGGCAGACCTGTTCTACTCGGCTGCTCCCGGCGAGGAGACCCAGGTGGCGGCCGGGAAGATCGACCGCGACGGCAATGTCACGCTGCAGGTGGCCATCGCCAGAGGTCAGGAGTTCATCTACGCGCGGACGGTGCTGGGCGAGATCGAAAAGTGCATCAAGATCGACATCTTCACCGGTGAGTCGGTGGAGATCTCGAGGGCTCAGTACGAGGAGCACTCCTAGGGTTCTGCGGTGCACGGTCTCTGGCGCCGCCGGCCTGAGCGCGGTGTCGTCATCCGTCGAGACGGGACCGGCTGGCGGCACGGCCCAGTCGCCGGGGGGCGGTCACACCCAGGCCTCGGGCGACTGAGGGCTCCGCGCCGCGGGCACCGATTGTGAGCCATTCACCAGAAGGCCGGGCCCCGCGCCCGGCCTTCTGGCTGCATCCTGTCGGGCACGGACCGCACCGGCACAAAGCAAGGCCAGGTGAACCACATGCGGATCGGCATCATCGGTGGTACCGGGGTGTACGCTCTGGGCGGATCCGACGCCGCCACCGTTCGCACGCGGTATGGCGAGGCCGTGTTGTCTCGCGTCCCTCACGGCGAGCACGAGCTGCTGTTCCTGGCCCGCCATGGGGCCGGGCACAGCCTCCCGCCGCACAGGATCAACTATCGGGCCAACATCGCCGCGCTTCACGATGCCGGCTGCCGCTGTATCATCGCCACCAACGCGGTGGGGAGCATCGATGAGAGCCTGGAGCCGGGCTCTCTGGTGCTACCGGATCAGTTCATCGACTTCACCAGGGCCCGCCCACTCACGTTCCACGACGGGGAGGACGGAGCGGTGAGGCACGTGGACGTCACGGAGCCCTACTGCCCTGCCCTGCGTCGGCGGGCGTCCGAGAGCCTGGCGGCTCTGGGCCTGGCCGTGCGCGAGGGCGCCACGTACGTCTGCACCGAGGGGCCCAGGTTCGAGACCCCGGCGGAGATTCGCATGTTCCGGCTCCTCGGCGGTGATCTGGTGGGAATGACCGGAGTGCCGGAGGTGGTGCTGGCGCGCGAGGCGGGGCTGTGCTACATGACCCTCTGCATCGTCACCAACTTCGGCGCCGGGATCTCCGGCCGGCCGCTGACCGAGGGGGAGGTCGGCCGGATCATGGACGCCGCGGTGGGGCAGGTGCGGGAGGCCATCTTCGCCATGACAGACAGTCTGGGGGCCGGCTGGGACTGCCGCTGTGCCCGGCCCGGGAATGCCGACTAGACGCGACCAGCGATCGCCGCCGAGACCGACCGGCGGGGTCTGATCAGATCACGCCGGAGGAAGGTCATTGAGGTCTGCCCTGGACTACGAAGCCTACATCTTCGACCTGGACGGCACCGTCTACCTGGGTCAGGAGCTGATCCCCGGAGCCGACACGGCGATCCAGTCGCTGCGTCAATCCGGGCGCAAGACGATGTTCATCTCCAACAAGCCCATCGAGACGCGGGCGGCGTACGCCGAGAAGCTCACACGCCTGGGCATCCCCACCTCGGAGGAGTGGGTGCTCAACTCGTCTCTGGCATTGGCCCGGTACCTGTCGCGGGCCATGCCCTGCGCCCGGACGTATGTCATCGGTGAGACGCCGCTGATTGAGGACCTCATCGTGGCCGGGCTGCAGATCGTCAGCGATCCTCTGGAGGCGGAGGTGGTGGTGCTGTCGTGGGACCGGGACTTTGGCTACCGCAAGCTCAGCGACGCGCTGACGGCGGCCTTGAATGATGCCCGGCTGGTGGCAACCAATCCAGACGTCTCCTGTCCCGTGGCCGGCGGCGGGTATCTGCCGGACTGCGGAGCGATCGCCGCGGCCGTGGAGGCCTGCAGCGGCAGACAGGTGGAGCTATTCGCCGGCAAGCCCCACCGGCTGCTGGCCGACATCGCGCTCCAGTGCCTGGAGGTGCGGGCCGACCAATGCCTGATGGTGGGCGACCGGCCGGAGACCGATGTCGTCTTTGGGCACAATGCCGGGATGGGCACCGCGCTGGTGCTCACCGGCGCCGGACGCCTGACCCCCCTTGCTCAGGCCCCGGTGCAGCCGGACTTCGTGCTGCAAAGCATCGCCGAGCTCACGGTCGGAGAACCTTCCCCGCTGGTCTAGAGACGCGGCCGAAGGCCCCGGCGGGGCGCGCGGGTGCCATCCCGGAACCTGTCCTGCCTGACAGCCACGGCGCCACACTCCCCCCAATCCCCTCCGCAAGACAAGCGCCCCGCGGGCGTTTCCTCCTGTGCTCCACCGCCGACGCCGTCGGGGACCCGAATGCCCCGGCCCGAAAAGCGGCCGTGCTACCGTCCGGCTCCGTCGACCGGAGGACAAGCCCCGCTCCCGGGCGAACCGTGTCCCGTCTGGCCAGGGCGAAACGAGAGGGTGGGCCGGCCCACAGGGCGCCCCGGCGACGGCCTCCAGGGGCACAAGAGAGCAGAGCAAGGAGTCCCACGATGCGACTAGTCAACTGCGATGGATCGATATGGGCATGGCCGGGCATGCGTTTGCTGTGGCTGCTGCCCGCCTTTCCGGCCTTCTGCTGGGCCGCCCCGCCGGTCGCCGAGGTGCGGGTGATCGAGGGAGCACCGACGCTGCTGGTGCATGGTCGCCCTACCCCTCCCCTGTTGTTCTTCACCAGCCCACCGGAGGCCCCGCTCAGGGTCGTGGACAGTCGGCTGGAGCTGGGGCGTGTCGCGGGCGAGGCCCTGGCCTCGGCAGCGGTGCCCGACGCCCTGCCGCTCGTTGTGGAGGCCACCGTGGCCATGCACGAGGGGTTCACGGATGACGCCACGGCCTCCCTGCGCACGTGCTGGGACCGCGGCACGGGTGCCGGCTATCTCTTCGGCCTGCAGTACACTGAGGGTGGGAACCGCTTCAAGCTGTGGAAGAACGATGGGGAGGGCTCGTGGCACACGTGGCACACCACGCCTCTGGACTGGCAGATGGATCAGGAGGTGCACCTGCGGCTGGAGATCGCGGACGGCCATCTATCGGCCTGGATCGATGACAGGCTGGTGGCCGAGCAGGACGACCCCGAACCCCTGCCGCCGGGCGGATTCTCGCTGGCGGCGTACCGTTGCCGGGCCTCGTTTGGTGATGTGCGGGTACAGGCCGGGGACGAGGAAGTGGTCTCGGGCTTCGGGGACCTCCCCGAGCGGCTCAGTCCTCCCTGGCAGGCGGGATCGTCGGCGGAGCGGATGCAGTCCTTCGGCGCCCGGGGCATCCGGCTGTTCACCTACGGCGTGTCCGCGGGCGAGTGGTGGCACGCCCCGGGAGTGTATGACTTCTCGAAAGTGGAGGCGGGCATCAGGAATATGGTCGCCGCGGTACCGGGTTCACTGGCGCTGCTGCGAGTGATGGTCAATCCCCCGGCGTGGTGGCTGGAGCAGCACCCGGAGGAGCAGACGAGCCTGCGGACCCGTGACGGCTGTGAGTGGAAGGTTCCCTGGCCTTCGATGGGCTCGGAGCTGTGGCGGCTGGAGGCTTCCGAGGCGCTGGCTGCCCTGGTCGGGCACCTGTCCGCCGGCCCCCTGACAGAGCACATCCTGGGCTGGCATATCGGCGGTGGTGACTGCGGCGAGTGGTCCTATGTCTGGGGCGAGAGCTGCGGTGACTACTCTTCCGGCCAGCGGGAGGCCTTCGTCCGCTGGCTCACAGACCGCTACGGCACCGACGCCGCGTTGCAGGAGGCGTGGCACCAGCCGGAGGCGACGCTGGCCACCGCCGCCGTGCCGCTCCCGGACCGACGGTACAGGGGCGCTCTGGGCGGGTTGCAGGATCCTGTCGGGGCGGCCGATGTCATCGACTATCTACACTTCCACTCCCACGCCTGCGCCGAGGCCATCTGCCACTTCGCGAAGACTGCCAAGGCCGCCTGCGAAGGGCGGCATCTGGTGGGCGCCTTCTACGGCTACTGGATCTCGCCCGGCTGGCGGCCCGGGTCCTTCCATAACTCCGGCCATCACGACCTTCAGCAGGTGCTGGCGTGCCCGGATATCGACTTCATCTGCGACCCGCACACCTATCGCGACCGGGCGCCGGGCGCCAGCTGGGTGGGGCAGGCGCCGCAGGCGGCCATCACTCTGGCCGGCAAGCTGCACCTGAGCGAGGATGACACGCGAACGTTTCTCACCCCGGACGACGCGAACCACTCCTTCGGCCGCTGTCCCGACCGCGAGACGACCATCGGCGTCCTGCAGCGCAACTGGGCGGGCGCCGTCACCGATGGCGGCGGGGTGTGGTGGATGGAGCAGGGACCGGGGTGGTTCGAGGACGCTGCGGTGCTGGAGGCTCTGGGGCGGCTGCACGCCGTTCACGCCGATCTGCCCGCGGCCGCCCGGCGCTCGGGGGCGCAGATCGCGCTGGTCATCGACGAGCGCTCCGCCGACACCCTCGTCCAGTCTACCGAGCTCACGCTTCCGCTGCTGGTGGACCAGACCGTGGGGTGCCTGTCGTACATGGGAGCGCCCTACGACATCATCCTGTCCAGCCAACTGGCGACGGCCCCGGAGTACAAGGTCTACCTGCTGCCCCAGGTCTATGCCCCAAGCCCGGAGGTCCGCGGCCAACTGCAGGCATTGCGGGGCCCGGGCAGGACCCTTGTCTGGGTACACGCGCCGGGCCTGCTCACCCCACAGGGCCTGTCCGAGCAGGCGGCGTCGGAGCTAACGGGAATGCGGCTCAGTCTCAGGGAGATCGGCGGCCCGACGTTTGTGAGCCTGTTCGCACAGTCGGAGGGCTGGTCTTCTGCCCTGCCGGGCGGGTATACCTACGGGACGCACAACCGGATCGGCCCGTTGCTGGAGGTGACCGATCCGGAGGCCCGGGTACTCGGGCTGGCCCGCAGCACCTCGGCGAACCTCCTGGACGGGGTAAGCTGGCCGCTGTGGTGCTACCAGGGCGCCGGACTGGCCGAGAAGACCGTTGACGGCGCGCGGGTCATCTTCTCCGCGGCAGGACCTTTGCCGGCGCCGCTCCTGCGAGAGATCGCGCGCTCGGCCGGTGTGCACATCTACACCGAGGGCGGCGACTATGTGACGGCCGGTGCATCGCTACTTGCCCTCCACGCCGCCTTCTCCGGGACCCATCACATCCGGCTTCCGCGACAGGCGAAGGTCACCGATGCGCTGACGGGTGCCGTTGTCGGCGATGGTCTGAGCGAGTTCGCGGTACACCTGAACCTGGGCCAGACGGGGGTGTGGAGGGTGGAGTAGGGCCCGTCACTGTGTGCCCGCCGGGCGATCCGTCAGGAGGCGCGCCGCTTGCGGCCGCCCCCTCCGGGGGTGTCGGCCTCTTCGTCCCAGCTCGCGACGACCTCGCAGAGGCGGTCCAGCTCGCGGCGCAGCGAGGGGAGTAGTTCCGGCAACCGGTGGGCATCGCCGCTACAGGCGTCGCGCTCGGCGGCCAGCGCGACGCAGCGGATGGCTTCGGCCCCCACCGTGGCCGCGGCGCCCTTGATGGCGTGAGCGCACTTGCGCACACCCGCAAGGTCGGCGGCCTGCAGGCATGTCTCCATGTTCTGGAGCTGCGCGGGGGTCTCGGCCAGGAAGTCGCGGATGATACCGCGCACGAAGGCCTCGTCGCCCACCAGTCTCTCCACGACGCCCTCCCAGTCCAGGACGACGCCGCCATCGGGGGGCGTCTCTGCGGATGGCTGTTCGCGGGCGGGCCGCTGCGCGTCCTGTTCCTCTACCTGCTCCGGGGGCAGCCACCTGCGCAGCACCTGGGCCAGGGCATGCCGGGCCACGGGCTTGCTGATGTAGTCGTCCATGCCGCCTTCGAGGCAGCGCTCGCGGTCGCCCTGCATGGCATGGGCCGTCATGGCGACGATGGGTATCCGGTGGTCGCGGACGTGCGACGACGGATCGCGGACGATTCTGGTGGCCTCCCAGCCGTCCATCTCCGGCATCTGCACATCCATCAGCACCAGGTCGTAGGGCAAGTCCTCGAGAGCCTTCACCGCCTCAGCACCGTTGGCCACGGCGTCCACGCGGACCCCAAGCTTGCGCAGCAGGCCCACGGCCACCTGTTGATTGATGATGTTGTCCTCGGCCAGGAGGACGCGGGCGTCCGGGCGCCAGCCCCCCGCGGCGTCGGCGACCGCCTCCCGGGCCCGCTCCTCGCAGGGCCCGTCGGCGCCAAGGAGCACCCTCGCCAGGGCCTCGAAGAGCAGCGAATGACGTACCGGCTTGGTGAGCAGGGCGCGGTACCCCAGCTCACGCAGGCGGGCTTCATCACCGGGAAGAGGCGTGGATGAGAGCATCACCATATGGGTGTCGGACAGCAGCGGGTCGGAGCCGATGGCGGCTCCAAGCATCACGCCATCCATGTCGGGCATCTGCATGTCGATGAGGGCGACGCGGAAGGGCTCACCTGCGGCCGCGGCCCGGGACAGAGCTTCCAGGGCCGCCGGACCATCCGCGACGACGGTAGGCGAGAGCCCCCAGGCAGCTAGCCGGACGGCGAGCACCTCTCTGCTGGTGGCGTTGTCGTCCACCACCAGAACGCGGGCCGAGGGCAGATCGTTCAGCGGCGCAAGGCCTTCGCGGGCGGCGACCTGTCTTGCGAAGCGAGCGGTGAACCAGAACTCAGAGCCCTCACCCTCTCGACTGTCGACGCCAATCTCGCCACCCATCATCTCGGCCAGCCGCTTGGAGATCGCCAGCCCCAGCCCGGTGCCGCCGTACTTGCGGGTGGTGGAGGCGTCCAGTTGCGCGAAGCTCTCAAACAGCCCGTCTACCCTGTCGGCCGGGATCCCGATGCCGGTATCGCGCACCGCGAAGCGGAGGAGCGCATGCTCGTCGTCCTGGCTCACGACGCCGACGCGCACCCCGACCTCCCCCTCGTGGGTGAACTTGATGGCATTCCCGGCGAGGTTGGTCAGAGTCTGGCGCAGGCGGCCCGCGTCGCCGCGGAGATAGGCGGGGACATCCGCCTCGGCCGCGCAGATGAACTCCAGCCCCTTCTCCTGGGCCCGGATGCCCATCATGGTGCCGAAGTCTTCCAGCAGGCACAGCAGATCGAAGTCGAGCTCCTCCAGGTCCATCCTCCGGGCCTCGATCTTCGACAGATCGAGGATATCGTTGATGAGCGACAGGAGCGCATCGGCGCTGTGCATGGACACCTCGGCATAGCGCCGCTGCTCCGGCGACAGGTCGGTATCCAGAAGCAGCCCGAGCATGCCCATGACGCCGTTCATGGGAGTGCGGATCTCGTGGCTCATGTTGGCCAGGAACTCGCTCTTGGCGGCATTGGCCTCCTCGGCCTGAGTGGCCAGCTCGCCGGCCAGCGCCGTCTGCTTCTGCAGATGCTCGTTGAGCCGTCTGGCCTCGGCAAGCGCGGCCGCCAGCTCATCGGCGGCGCGCTTGCGCTCGGTCAGATCGAGCATTGCCCCGACGACTCCGGCCACGGCACCGTCGCTGCTGTGGAAGGGCGCGAGATGGAACAGCAGGTGGAGCGGCGGGCCGTCCTCGGCAGGCACCTCCGCTTCGTCCACGAGTGGCTCGCCCAGGGCACAGACCTGTGAGTGCATCCGGCCGAACAACTCAGCCAGTCTGCCGGGAGCGACGGCAGGCACCGTGTTGCCCACAATCTCGCCGGCCGGCATTCCTGCCTTCTCGACAAAGGCCGGGTTGCAGCCGAGGAAGACGCCGTCCGCATCCGTGTAGAACACGGGCACAGGGATGGCCCGGACGATGGTGTCCAGCAGCATCTGGCTGTCGCGCAGGGCCTCCGCCGCCCGGGTCTGCTCGGTCACGTCTCTGTCCGAGCCCCGGTAGCCCAGCAACTCGCCATCGCGCCCGAGCTTGGGCACACCGTTGGTCAGCATATCCAGCACGCGCCCGTCCCTGCTCTCCACGGTGTTATGCAGATCGCGGAAGGCCTGCTTGCGCGCGAACACCGCCATCGCGGCCTGTTTGAACTCGTCTCGCCCCTGCGAGGGGTGCAGGTCGTAGAAGTGGAGCTTGCCCACCACCTCGTCCGGGCGGTACCCCAACAGCGCCGTGCAGGCGGGACCGACATAGGTGTACAGCCCCCCGGCGTCCGTCTCCCAGATGATCTCCCCGGTCTGTTCGGCGATCTGCGAGAGCCTCTCCTGGCTCTCGCGGAGGTCGGCTTCGCGGGCGATGATGGCCCTGTCGGTGCGGGTCAGTACGACGAGGAAGAACGCCAGCAGCAGGATGACGGTGGTGACGGCGGCCACCCCGCCCACCATGCTGAGCCTGCGCAACTCCGCCTTCATGGGCGTCACATCGTGCGTCAGCACCAGGTCGGCCACCTGCCTGCCTCCGACATCCAGCAGGGGAGTGGCGGTCAGACGCCACCAGCGGTCCGCGGCGAACACTTCCGGCGGCCCCGCAGGCTTCTCGTGGCCAACCTGGGCGATCTGCGAGTCGAACTCGGAGGCGAGGCCGGTGGAGGGGTGGTAGACCAACACATGCTCGGTGAGGCGGTCCCAGCGGGCGTCGCGCTGCAGGGCGGCCATGGCCGCCTCCCACTCAGACCGTTCGACGAACTCCTTGCCCATCACCACCACCGGCTTGACAACGCCCTGGTCGGTAAGGCGATCCAGTATCTGATCGGTGCGTTTGCCCAGCTCGATGAACCCGTCCGCGCGCTCGCCTGTGCGAATGGGCCACACCACCCGCACCTCCAGCGGCCCGCCGCGGCCTACCTCGAGGCCGCCGGCGACGGCGCCGGTGACGGCGGCCCTCTCCGCATTGCCGCCCGCCTTGCGGTCGCCGTAGTCGCCCGGCCGCTCCATGCGTGCAACGCACACTCCGTCGGGACTGAGGAAAGCCATATGGCTCAGACGGTGCCGCCTGCGCAGCTCCTCGTACAACTCTCGGTGTGCCGAGAGCAGCGCGGCCCTGTCGCCGGCGGCCAGCGCGCGACGCATGCTCCGGTCGGCCGCGATCACCTCGGCAACGGCCGCCAGCCCCTGTTCCTCCTGGACGATGGCGGCATCGAAAGCCGCCGCCACCGTGGCACTCGTGCCGGCGGTGGACTCTCCCAGCCGGCGCTCCTGCTGGCCCCGGACCACGAGGCTGAAGGCGACCAGCAGGCCGACCAGCACGATGCACAGAGTGGGCATGAGTCGCCAGACCACAGGCCTCGGCGTGCGCTCCGAGACCTTGGCGCCGGCGAGGACACCTCCGAGAACGGCCAGCACGAACACCAGCAGGGCCGCGGGCAGGGCGGCGTGGGCGGCGATGTCGTATGTCCAGTTCTGTGCCTCCACATCCAGGCCCACCACGGCGACGACCTGCCGGGTCTCCGGGTCCAAGATCGGTACGAAAGCACTGACGAAGGTACCCCACTGATCCGTGTAGGGACCCACCGTCGCCGGCCTGTGTGTGCGCAGGATCCCCAGCAGCTCCGGCGGGGCATCGGGGTATGTGCCTCCCGGTGGGTTGTAGTCGGCGTCGGTGGGCACGGTGGTCTCGGGGCCAAAGAGGAACATCCCGCCGCGGAAGGCCATGACGTAGATCCAGCGGGCACGCGCGACGGCGTTGAAGCCCACTAGCTGCTCGCGAACGTGAAGGAAGCCGGGTTGCCCTTCGTCGGCCTCGGTGTATGACAGCGACGCAAGATCACCGAGGTCCAGCGCCCCGGCCACCATCTGGGTCTGCCGGAGGATCTGGTGGCGCATGCCCCGGTCGGCCCGGTCGGCCGTCCACAAGACCAGACACGCGCCGGCGACCGCCACGGCGATGAGGTAGGGCACGCGCGGAGTGGCGGAACGCGAGTTGGTCGAAGCTGGGCTAGACATCGGCGGCGCTCGCTTTGGCCTGCGTCTCGGGCAGTCGTCGCGTCGAGGAGTGCCACGGTGTGATGCGTCGGGGCCGGTCGGCTCCGGCGTGGGTTGTGTCCCCGGCTCCCACTCGCCCACAGTGTGGGGACGTCGCGCGGCTCCATGCAGCCGTTCGTGGTCCGGCAGACGCTCGGAAGCAGCGCGGACGCCCGCCGTACTCTGCGCTATCGTCAGTATCGGCACAAGTCCCAAGAACCCTGAGCCCTGCCGGCGTCCTGCTCGCGGCCACAGGGCCCACAGCCGCTTCGCCGGCGGGCCATACAGAGACGATCGGCCTTCTTGACCATGCGCCCTCAGTCGCCGGCGGACGGTGCTGCGGCCGGGATCCGGCCGCCGCGCGGCTCGGCCCCAGACGCGCACCCACTCGGCTACTGCCGGCGACGCATCAGGAGTTCTTCAGCCATCGTTCCAGGAACACAAAGCCCTTCTCGCCACAGAACTGGTGCTCGCCCTCGAACACCTGCATGCCGCAGCGGTGCGCGTAGCCCAGGACGTCGTAGGCCGCCGTGATCTGCCGGAAGGCCCTCTTGGCCGACTTGACCGGGAAGATCGTGTCCTGAGTGCCGCTCTCGAAGAACACCGGCCGCGGCGCGATCAAAGTGGCGATATCCGGCATCTCGGCATACTGCAGGATACCGGGCACGTAGTTGTCCTCGCAGTGCAGGATAGGCATGATCGAGTCGCGCCAGTAGCTCAGATACCCGCTGATGAAGGCGGCGGCGATGCGCTCGTCTATGGCCGCGGCGAAGGTGGTGATCGTCCCGCCGCCCGATATCCCCATGCAGCCGATGCGCTTGCGATCGCACTCGGGCCGCGTCTCCAGATAGTCGATGCACCTCATCACATCATATACGCGAACTCCCGGCACAGTCCTTCCCAGAAGTACCCCTGCCATACTGGGCTTGCGGCAAGTGGAGTTGCCGCGTCCCTTCTCGACATCCTCCTTGTCTCTGCGCTCGCCGAAGGAGAACATGTCCGGCGCGATGACGAAGTACCCACGGCGCACCGCCTGGATGGCGAAGTCCATCTGGTAGCCGGCGACCTCCTCGCGCTGTGAGCCATCCTCCTGCAGGCCGACGATGTCGTCCTTGCCGGGGCCGTGGCCCTGCAGACAGATCATGCCGGGAACGGGGCCGTCGGTTTTCTCAGGCGTCAGCACCCAGGCGGCCACCGTGAGGTTCGGCCGGCTCTGGAACACCACGTGCTCCCGGGTATAGCCATCCAGCTTCTTGCGCTTGCTGACCTTGGGCTCAAGGTCGCACGGGGGCTCATCCAGGCCACCGAGCAGGTCCATGAACTTGCGCTTCAGCTTGCGGCGCCACGCCTTCCACTCATCCTCATTCCGCGCGCCGAATGCCAGTTCGGGGGTCGTTGCATCATAAAGGTCCCACATGTACTGCATCGGGCTCAGGCAGCGTTTGACCGGCTGCCGAGCGGGCTGCTTCTTGCTGACGGCCACGTTGGGTCTCCTCCCTCGGGCTGTTGCGGAGTGCGTGTCTCACGCGGCGGAGTCTTGGGACGACCGTGACCTAGTTCGGCGCCCACCGGCGGCAGGCCTCCTGCCACGCAAGGAGGAGTACGGAGCACGTCAACGGCGCCTTACCCCCGGCCCTCCGGGCCACCCCCCTCTCGGCGTCTCTCCGAGCCGCTTGTACTCCGCGATACGATCGCGGAGGCGGGAGGGGGCGGAACGGCAAACGACCGCTCCGAACGCGTCGAGGCCGAAATGTGGCTCCTGCGCGTTCGTGCCTCACCTGAGCGGGAAGCCCGACCTCGCCACGGAGAGACAGTCCGGGTCCTGAAGGTGATCGCCCACCGTCGGCGAAGCTATCCTCTTCGTGCCATTGCCATTCACGAAGGGCCACGGGCCCATAGACAAGGAGCAATCCTGACCATGAAGCCGATCTCCATACAACTGTACTCGGTTCGCGAGGAGGCCGCTCAGGACTTCCCCGCCGTGCTGGCCAAGATCGCCGACATCGGATACGTGGGCGTCGAGTTCGCGGGCCTGCACGGCATGGCCCCGGCGGATGTGAGGAGGATTGTCGATGACCTCGGCCTTGAGGTGAGTAGCGTCCACATGGGCATGCCCGACAAGGAGAACGCCGCGCAGATGATCGACGAGTGCAAGGCCCTGGGCGTCACGCGCCTGGTCACCGGCCCCGGCGGCCCCATCGACACCATGGACGGCGTGCTGGCCGCCGCCGACCGCTTCGCCGAGGGCGTGGCCCTGTTGGCGGGCAGCGGTATCTCGCTGGGCCTGCACAACCACTGGGCGGAGTTCGAGGCCGTGGATGGTAAGCTCCCCGAGGACGTTATCCTCGACAGGGTCCCCGACATGTTCGCCCAGCTTGATGTCTACTGGGTCACCGTGGGCGGCCCCGACCCGGTGGAGACCGTGGCCCGGCTCAAGGATCGCACGCCGCTTCTGCATATCAAGGACGGTCCCGTGGAGCCGAAGCAACCCATGACCGCGGTGGGCAAGGGCAAGCTGGACATGCCCAAGATCATCGGTGCCGCCGACCCCAACGTGCTGGAGTGGGTCATCGTCGAATTGGACTCTTGCGCCACCGACATGATGGAGGCCGTCGCCGACAGCTACAAGTACCTGGTGGGCGAGGGTCTGGCCAGGGGGAACAAGTAGCCCCGCTCACGACGTTGGACCTACATGGGAACGCAGAGCCGCGAGACCGCCGGGACCCACGGCGTCTCGCGGCCATTGCCGTTCCGGGTCGTGACCGCCGCCGATGAGGCCCTTGGGAGCAACGCACAAGATGGGACAGACAGCCGGGACCGCGACCGGGGCCTTCCCCTGGAGCTGGGCCATCGTTCAGTTGGTGAGGCGTGATCTGAAGGTCAGGTACAAGAACTCCGCCCTGGGGTTCTTCTGGTCCTTCCTCAATCCGCTGATGCAGATCGTGATCCTCACCATCGTGTTCAAGTACATCATGGGCTCGCGGATCCAGAACTTCTCCATGGAGCTGTTCACCTGCTTTTTGCCCTGGATCTTCTTCGCCCAGTCCCTGGCCGACGGCGCCGCCTGCGTGGCCAAGGACTTCCTCCTCGTCAAGAAGTACGCCTTCCCCAGGATCATCATCCCCGTATCGAGTCTCCAATCTGGTGCACCTCGGCCTGGGCTTCGTGGTGCTCTTCGCCATCTTCCTGACGCTGCCGGTAAGCATCAACGTCCACTTTCTGTGGCTGTTTCCGCTGCTGCTTTTGCAGTGCTGTCTGACGCTGGGGCTGAACTTGATGCTCTCGACGCTGCACATGTTCTACGAGGACATCAAGTTCATCATCGGCTCGGTGACGCAGCTCGGGTTCTTCCTGTGCCCCATCGTGTACACGGTGGAGCAGGTCATGCAAAGCGATCGGCTCAGCCCGCTGTGGAAGGAGATCTATCTCCTGGGCAACCCGCTGACGCCGCTTTTCATCGGCTACCGCACGGCCCTGCTCCACGGGGGCGTGTGGCCGATCGACAACTACTACTTCTACCTGGGCGTCTCGGCCCTGTGGGCGGTGCTGATCCTGGCGGTCGGCCTGCTGGTCTGGAGCCGCCATCACTCACGGTTTCCGGAGCTGGTCTGATGGCAAGCGCGCTGATCGAGGCAACCGAGCTGAGCAAACGCTTCATGATGCGGCACGAGCAGCTTCCCAGTCTCAAGCGTGCCTTCACGCGGCTGTTCCGGCGCCATCCCGCGGAGTACCTGTGGGCGCTTGACGGCGTGGACTTCTCCGTCGCCTCCGGCGAGGCGGTGGGGATCGTCGGCGGGAACGGCTCGGGGAAGAGCACGCTACTGCGGCTCATCGGCGGGATCTTCATCCCTACCGCCGGTTACCTCACGGTTCGCGGCCGCACCGGGGGCCTGTTCGAGTTGGCCGCGGGTTTCACCCCGGACCTCAACGGCCGCGACAACATCAATCTCAGCGGGGCGCTCATGGGCTACAGCCGCTCCGAGGTGGCCCGGCGGATGGACAGCATCATCGAGTTCTCCGAGCTGGGCGACTTCATCGACGTGCCGGTCAAGACGTACTCCTCCGGCATGGCCCTGCGCCTGGGGTTCGCCACGGCGGTGGCCTTCGAGCCCGAGGTGCTCCTGGTCGATGAGGTGATGGCCGTGGGGGACGCGCACTTCCAGCAGAAGGCCTACGCGCATCTGCGGCGGCTTCAGCAGCAGGGGAGTGCCGTGCTGCTGGTCTCCCACGAGATGCCGGCGGTACGGCGCATGTGCGACCGGGTCATCTGGCTGGAGAAGGGGAAGCTGCTTGCCGACGGGCCCACGGACGAGGTGATCGCCACGTACCTGTCCGCCATGGAGGTCGAGAATGGCGGCTAGCCTCCCGGAGGGGCAAGGGGGGGGCGCTTCCAAGCGGCCGGGCCCGCGGGCCCGGCCGACAAGGGTCCTGATGCTTACCGCCTCGTACCACCCGCACCCGGGCGGAGTTGAGAAGCACCTGCGCTGCGTGACCCGAGAGCTGCGGGCGATAGGGGTCGAGGTGCGTATCGCCACACCGGCGCGGGAGCAGCCGGAGGGCGAGGACCTCGTGGACAGCGTCTCAGTCACCCGGCTTAGTGCCCACAGGAGGGCGGCCCGCCACGCCCTGGAGCCCTTGGTGGACTGGGCCGATATCATCCACTCTCACGACGCCTACCCCTTCCTCAAGTTCTACCTCCCGTTCAGCCTCCGTTCCGGCGCCAGGCCCGCCTTCGTCACCTTTCACGGTTACGAGCGGTATCCGATCCCGCTGGAGGCCCGCGTCCTGCGACGCATCGTGCGGTGGCGGACCCGCGGCAGTCTCTGTGCCGGCGCCTTCATCCCCAAGTGGTACCGGTTCACCTGCGGGCACATCACCCACGGCGGCGTGGACGCCCCGCCGGTGCGGCCGCCCCTGGGCAGGGGCGCCGTCTTCGCCGGCCGACTGGAGCCGGACACGGGGCTGCTGTGTTACCTGGAGGCCCTGCGCCTTCTCAAGGAGGAGCATTCCATCGCGGTGCCTCTGCAGGTGCTGGGCGACGGTTCCCTACGGCCACAGGCCGAGGCCTTCTGTGCCGAGCACGGTCTGGAGGCGGAGTTCGCCGGCATGGTGAGCGATGTCATGCCCTTCCTGCGCGAGGCACGCTTCGCCCTGTGCAGCGGCCTGCTGTCCATGCTGGAGGCCATGGCCTGTGGAGCGCTGGTGCTGGCGGTGTACGACAACCCGCTGAAGGAAGACTACCTGCGGCTCTCGCCCACCGCGGGCTTCGCCTCCGTGGCAGGAGACCCGGCCACCTTGGCGAACCAGCTTCTGTGCCTGAGCGATCCGCCGGCCGCCGAGGAGGTTGCGCGGCGGGCCTTCGAGTTCGCCCGCACCCAGACCTGGCGGGCGGTGGCGGAGCTATACCTGGACCTGTGGTCGTCTCTGACCGCCGAGGAGGCCCCATGACCCAAGCCGCGCTCGTCACCACCTGCTACCAGGAGGCCGAGGCCATCGACCACTTCCTGGACGCCATCTTGCACCAGTCACGCCCCCCCGACGAGATCGTCATCGTCGATGCCGGCTCGGACGACGGCACGGTACAGGGCATCCGGGCCCGGATCGCCGCCGGGGCTCCCATAGGGCTCATCGTGCAGCCCGGTGCCAACCGCTCCGTCGGCCGCAATCGGGCCATCGAGGCCTGCACGGCCGAACTTGTCGCCGTCACGGATGTGGGCAGCCTGCCCGCCGCCGACTGGTTCGAGCAGATTGTGGCCCCCCTGGAGGCCGATGCGGATGTGGACATCGTCGCCGGCTACTACGAGCCGGCGCCGCGCTCCTCGTGGGAGGCGGCGGTGGCGGCGGCGACGGTACCCGCTGTGGACGAGGTCGATCCCGCGAGCTTTTTGCCGTCGTCCCGCTCCGTAGCCTTCCGGCGCAGGGCCTGGGAGGCCGCCGGAGGCTACCCGGAGCATGCATGGCACAACGAGGACACACCCTTCGACCTGGCTCTGAAGGCTTCCGGCGCCCGCTTCGTCTTCGCTCCGGCGGCTCTGGTGCGCTGGCGCCCCCAGAGCTCCCTGCGCGGCCTGTACACTCAGTTTCGCCGCTACGCCCGAGGCGACGGCGAGGAATGCCTGTGGTTCTCGCACTATGCCAAGGCGTACCTGCTGGCCCTCGCCTGTCTGGGGCTGCTGTGGGTCAGCCTGCTGTGGCCCGGGTGGTTGTGGGGCTACGCGGCGCTGGCGGTGCTTTACTGGGCCCGGCACGCGGGGCGGGCCAAGAGACGGACGCGGTCGTGGCCGGTGGCGGCGCTGGCACCGGTGGCGAACGCGATCGTCGATGTGGCGCATCTGGTGGGATATACCGCGGGGATGCTGAGCAGGAAGAGCCAGGGGGAGAGATGAGACGTTACGCCCCATGCCGGCGGGAGAGCCGGCGAACGGACGGCAGCCAGAACGGCCCGGTCCGCCCGACGCCGCAGTGACAAGGGGGAAGCCCATGGGACCGCGCCAACTCAGCGGCATCGGCGCTCTGGCGGTCGAGTGGTTTGAGAAGCTCTGCGAGGAGTACCCACA
>CAZXDD010000109.1:0-16835 GCA_964639415.1 uncultured Armatimonadia bacterium | reverse complement strand
CCCGACCGGCTATCGCAAAGCGTGACCTGGAGCGTGCGGGAGGTGGGGGGCGGGACGATCACCGCCGCGGGCCTGTATACCGCGCCGGCGACGACCGGCACTTACCACGTGGACGCCACCAGCGCCGCGGACCAATCCCTGGTGGCTTCGGCGACGGTTACCGTCACCAACAGCACCGCCCCCTCGGGCTGGATCTACTTCCTGATGGGCACTCAGGCGCCATTGAGCCAGCGGCTCTACCGGGTGAGACCGGACGGGTCCGGCCTGGCGGCGCTGACGTCGGCGATGCCGATCCTGAACTACAGCATCGACCCTGCCGAGCAGAAGGTAGTCTGGAGCGGAGCCGACCGCAATCTGTACACGATGAACCTAAACGGCACCTCGCTGCGGGCCCTGATCGGCCTCGGCACCGACCAGGAGCCTGCGTGGTCTCCCGGCGGCTTCCGGATCGCCTTCATCCGCTACACCTCCCGGGGCGCCGAAGTATGGGACACCAACACCAACGGCCGCGATCTGCGTCAGCTCTACGAGGTGCCCATCGGCTACAGTGCCCAGGCACCCTCGTACAGCATGGACGGCACCCAGATCGCGTTTAGCTGTGGACTGAATGCCAATGACTCGATCTACCTGATGACCAAGAACGGTGGCGCCACTCGGATCAGCGCCATCAACGCCGCGGGACGCTACCAGACCGGTCCGGTCCTGAATCCCGCGGGAGACCTGCTGGCCTACTACACCCAGCAGTGGAGCTCGCTGTCCAGTCGCGCCGACATCGGGACGATGAACACCGGCGGCGCGGCGCAGACGCGGCTCACGGTGGCCGACAGTGAGAGCGGCTCCAGCCGGCATCCCACCTGGAGCCCCACCGGCCTGCACATGGCCTACGCCTCGGCACGGGCCAACGGCACCTGGGACCTGTGGGTCATGGAGCCCGACGGCAGCTCGTCCAGGGCCCTGGGCGTCAACAACAGCAACCAGATAACGGTGTCGCACCCGATCTGGCGCTAGGCCCGGCCGCGCCGCTGGGAAAGGCGGCGGCACATCCTCTACCGCCGTGACAGGGGCGGGTCTCGTGAGACGAGGCTCGCCCTTTTCGCGGGTGTGACTCGCGGCCTGAGGTGGCGGCTCCAAGAAGAGCAGGGCGGCGGGGTATGCGCGCTACGGAAGCCTCCTCCAGTCCCCCTCCGCCACGGCGGCGAGCTGCCCCAGTATCTCCTCGGCGCAGAACTGGCGGTCCCGCTTGCGCCCGGAGACCTCCCGCACAAGACCCATCGTCTCAAGCTCCGCGATGGCCTTGGAGGCTGTGGGGAAACTCACCCGGAGCTCCTCCATCGTCTGCCGAATGGTGATGTAGGGGTTCTCAAACAGCCTGTCGGCCAGGGACAGCAGATGGGTGGCGGCCTTCGCCTGCTGCAGTGTCCTGCGCCACCGGTCCCGCAGGTCGAGGATCGAGTGCGCGGCCGCCACGGCCTGCCGCGACTGCTCCGCAACGCCCTGCAGGAAGAAACGAAGCCAGCCTTCCCAGTCGCCCTGGCTGCTGATCTGGCGCAGGCGGGAGTAGTAATCGGCGCGGTGGCGCTCGAGGTAGCCACTGAGCAGCAAGGAGGGCGTGGACAAACGGCCGGTGGCCATGAGGAACAGGACCATGATCAGGCGCCCCATGCGGCCGTTGCCGTCGCGGAAGGGGTGGATGAGCTCGAACTGGGCGTGGATGACGGCACACTGGATGAGTGCGGAGCTGCGCACCTGTGGCTCCGAGCGGATGCAGGCCCGGACGTACTGCTCCCACTGGGCCATCAGGCCGGGCACGTGGGCCCATGGAGGGGGAACGTAGGAGGCGTGAGTGATGGAGCGGCCCGCCGGCGCCAGCCACACGGAGACCTCGCGGAACCGTCCCGGAGAGCCCTCGCCACCGGGGGTCTCGCCCAACAGGGCCCGGTGTAGGTCCTGCACGAGGCCCAGGTCCAGCGCTTCAGGACTCGCCTGGAGCCGCTGGAGTCCCAGGTCCATCGCCGCACGGTAGGCGATGGTCTCCTGGGTGGCGTTGCTGGCTCGCCGAGCGCCCATGGCCTCGGCGTGGAAGACCTCATCCACCGTGGAAGCGATGCCCTCGATCCGTGAGCTGACCACCGCCTCCAGGCGCTGGAGGGGCCGGGCGAACAGCCAGGGGTCCGGGATCAGGCCGCCGATGGCCTCCACTCCCCCCATGGCCCGTTCGGCGTCGGCCAGGAGCAGTGCCAGGTCCTCGGAGTAGCTGAGCGGGGGAGGCACGGGGGCGGGCACGAAGGCGAGAACCCCGCCATAGCCGGGAAGCGGCACCAGTTCACCGGCCGGTACTTTCGACACCCGGGCCTCCAGGGAAGTGGGCGCCTCTCGGCACGTGTCTAGAGGCGCTTTGATAGCTCCGAAAGCTATTAAAGCATACCCTCTTCTGCCTTAACAAGTGGCGATTGAGGAGGGCGAGCGTGTGGAGCGGAGCGCGGGCCGGATGTGCCGCCGAAAAGCCCGGCCAGACGGTCTTCTGGGCCGGGCCTGCAGAACCTCGGTCCCCCAGACAGAGTGCAGCCTGAGAGGCTATGGGCTCCCGCTCTATTGCCTCAGAAGTTCAAACGTCGGAGAGCGCGACCTCACCTTGCCTTCTTATCGTCTTCCACGATGCCTCTGAGCTTGAGGTCCTGACCCGGGACGCCGCCGCTGCCGGAGAGATTCACCATGCCCCCATCGGCCAGGGCCTGGACGATCCACTTACCCACCTTCTCGGAGCGCTCGACATCCTGCGCCACTTTGAGCGTGAACTGCTGGTACTCATCGAAGGACACTCTGGCCTCCTTGAGCACCTCCCGCAGGAGGGTCTTCATGGCCTCGTCGGTGCGGTCTCGCTCCGGGGTTGTCATCACGGCGGCGGCGTACTTGGCCGAGATGGCCACGTACTTGTCGTCATCCAGGGGTCCCTCGGGGATGGGCCATTTCTTGCCTGTCTGTGGTTTTGGCTTCTCGGTCGACGGTGACTTGGCCTGCTGCGCAGCGTCCTGCTTCGGTTTGGGCGTGGGCTTGGCCGCGGGCGTAGCGGCGGTCGCCGGTGTCGGCTCGGCCGGTGTGGCGGCGGGCCGCGGGGTGGGCGGGGTCACCTCCCGCGGGGGCTCCGCGGCTCCGGGGACGGCCTCCTCCACGGGGTCCGGGGCCGGAGCGGTCCCCCGGGCGGGCTCCGTGGTGGCGGCGGGCTGTGGCTCGGAGGGGACCGGGGGCTCGGGGTGGGCGGGGTTTTGCGCCACCGGCATGGGCGCGACCGGGGCGTTTTGAGGCGTGCGCGGGCAGCCGGCCAGGGCAGGCAGGAGGATGGCGGCAAGAAGCATGGGCAGGTGTCTAGTCACAGGGACCACGGCTCCTCGGGTCACGGTCTACTTGATGCTCCCGGCGGTGAGGCCGCGCACCAGGTGTTTCTCCACACAGAGGAACAACCCCATCACCGGAATGGTTGCCAGAAGCGCCGCGGCCATGAGGAAATGCCACTGTGTCTCATACTGACCGATGAAGCTGGGAATGGCCACGGTCAGGGGACGCAACTGGTCTCCGGGGATGAAGGTCAGGGCGAAGACGAACTCATTCCATGCGGCGATGAACGCGAAGATGATGGTCGTGACCAACCCCGGCAGCGAGATGGGCAGGATGATGCGCCACACCGTCTGCAGCCGCGAGCAACCGTCGATCAGCGCCGCCTCCTCGATCTCCCCGGGCACCGAGGAGAAGTACCCGGTCAGCAACCAGATGCTGAAGGCCAACGAGCACGCGCCATTGGCCAGGATGAGGGCCAGGAAGATGGTCCAGCCCTCCAGCGTCTCGGAAAACCAGCCCTGGGGGTGGATGTGGATCCACTTGAAGGCATTGACCAGCCCCTGGTTGACCTCCAACAGGTGGTAGTTGCGGAACTGGGAGAAGAGGGCCAACACAAGGACGATCGGCGAGAACATCTGGGTCACCAGGATGGTGAACAAGACGCCGGCCTTGCCGGGAAAGCTCAGGCGGCTGAGGGCATAGGCGGCGGGGATGGCGCACAGCATGTTCAGCAGCGTCGCGCCCACGGCGATGATCAGGCTATTGAGGAAGCACTGGCCCAGCGCCATGGCCTTGAAGCAGCCGATGAAGTTGGACAACTCCAGGTCGCGGGGAATCAGGGAGTACGAGCTGTCGCCATACCCGCTGATCTCCGCGGGAGACTTCAGGGCCGTGGAGAGCATGACGGCAAAGGGAAACAGGATGCCGACAAGCACCGGCACGATGGCGACGAGATACAGAGTCCTGGTGAGTGGTGAAAGGCGCATTGGGGCTGTCCTGATAGGTTGTCGTCAGTTGTCCGCCGGTTTGTGTGGCGGAGCCGTCTCGTCTTACGCCGCTTCCAGCCCCTGCTTGGCGTACACGCGGGTGTAGATCAGGCTGAAGGCCAGGAGGAACAGGAAGGTCAGCACCGCCATGGCATAGCCGGGGCCGTAGTGCCGTTGCCAGATGGCGGTCCTGTACAGGTATGTCACGATGATATGGGTGGCATTGGCCGGCCCGCCCTGGGTCAGAGTCCAGACGATCGGGAAGGAGTTGAACACATAGATCGTGTTGAGCAGGACGGCCACCAGCAGCACCGGGCGCAGGAGAGGGAGCGTGATCCTGCGCAGCCGCTGCCACCAGCCGGCTCCGTCGATGAGCGCCGCCTCGTAGAGGTCCTCGGTGATCGACTGCAGGCCGGCCAGCACCACCACCGTCGTGAACGGTATCGACACCCAGATCCCCACAAGCACCACCATGGCCAGCGCCGTCCTGGGGTACGCCAGCCACGCCGGCTCGGCCCCGAGGTTGATCAGGCCGAGGTTGAGCAGGATCCCGTTGAGCGGCCCCTGGGAGGGGTGCAAAATCCAGCGCCAGATGGCGGCGCTGATGACCAGAGAGGTCGCCCACGGCAGCATGACGATGGCCCGCATCAGGCGCCGGCCGGGGAGCTTCTCGTGCAGGATCAGGGCGGTGACGATGGACACCAGGATGGTGACGATGACCACCGAGAAGGTCCAGATGAGGGTCTGCGGCACCACCGATTCGGTGAACACCTTGTCATCGGCCAGCCAGCGGTAGTTCGCCAGCGTGCCGAAGCGCCCCGGGTTCCCGAGCCTGTCCACCTCGCAGAAAGAGGCATACAGCGTACGCACGATGGGGTAGATGATGATGGCTCCCACCAGGGCGGCGGCGGGAGCGAGACAGAGATAGGCAAGGAGTGTGTTGTGCTTGGGTTTCATGGGTAGCCGGGATCACCGCGGCGGCCGTGGATGGCTGCGCACTTTGCGATAGTTTCGATGCCGGTGCGAGCGGTCCCTTCAGACAGGCCCGCGGCGAACGTTGGGACACGACGGGGCGGCGGCGGGCTCGGCCGCCTACTCCAGGTGCTCGGGCTCGACGGTCTTCTCCAGGTCTGTGTGGCGGTGCAAAAGCGCCCGGTTATAGGCCGAGAGAATGTTCTTGCGGGTCACGAGGCCCAGGAGCTTCCTGCGATCCTCTCTGTCCACCACGGGCAGGCGGCCCACGTCGCGCAGGGCCAGCTTGCGCAGTGCGTCGTTGAGGCTCTCCTCCGGGAAGGCCACCACCACGTCGTGTGTGGCGGCCTCGGATACCGGTCGGTCCTGTTTGCCCTCCCTGAGGGCCCGGCGCACATCGCCCACGGTCACGATGCCGTGGAGGTCCCCGCGCTCGTCCACCAGAGGGAAGCCGTGGTGCTTGGTGCTATCCAGAAGCTCCATGACATCACGCACGGTCTGCTGCGGCTCCACACCGATGACATCCCGCGTCATGGCCTCCCCGACGTAGATCTCGCTGAGGATCACCGGCTCGTACGGCAGGTCCAGATGGACGCCGCGGCGGAAGAGCTTGAGATTGTAGATGCTGTAGCGGTACAGGCTGGATGCCAGCCAGACGGCCACGGCGCAGGCCAGCATCAGGGGGAGGATCATGCGGTAGTCCTGGGTCATCTCGTAGACGATCAGGACGGCCGTCACCGGCGCCCGGCTGGCCGCGGCGAACACGGCACCCATCCCGACGAGAGCATAGGCGGCGGGGGAGGTGCCCAGGGCCGGGAAGAGGGTGTGCACCACGTGGCCCATCAGGGCCCCGGTCATGCAGCCCAGATAGAGACTGGGGGCAAACACGCCTCCGGAACCGCCGGAGCCCAGGGTCGTCGTGGTCGCGGCGAGCTTCAGCAGCACCAGGCCGCCGACGATGGCCGGCGTCACGCCCTCATCTGTGAGCGCGAGCTGCATGGTGTCATATCCCACGCCCCAGATTCCCAGATGGTAGTCCTCGCCGGCCCCCAGCAGCTTGAGTGAGAGCAGACCGAGCGCCCCCACCAGCACCCCGCCGGGCACGGGCTTGAGCCACTCGGGGATCCGCAGCCTGTCCCACCGATCCTCCATGAAATACAGGGACACGATGAAGGCGATGGCCACCAGAGCGCACAAGAGACCGAGCAGACCGAACAGCGGCAGCTCGGTGATGCTCTCCACGGAGTAATCGGGGATCTCGAAGGCCGGGTGGTCGCCGAGGAAGCGCCGGCTGACCACCGTGGCGCAGAAGGACGAGATCACGACGGGTGCGAAGGCCGCCGTGCCCCAGTCACGGAGGATCAGCTCCAGGGCGAAGAAGGCTCCGGCGACGGGAGCGTTGAAGGTGCCCGCCACGCCGGCGGCGGCTCCGCAGGCGACCATGACACGGGTGAGCTTGCCGGGGAACTTGAGGATTTGGGCCACCGTGGAGCCGGCGGCGGAGCCGATCTGCACGATCGGCCCCTCACGGCCCACCGACCCACCGGAGCCGATACAGATGCTCGAGGCGAGAGCCTTGATGAGCGTGACTCGAGGACGGATGCGGCCGCCACGCATGGCGACGGCCTCCATCACCTCGGGAATCCCGTGTCCCTTGGCCTCGCGCGCGAAGACATAGACGATCGGGCCCACCAGCGCGCCACCCGCCGCGGGAATGGCCAGGTATCGCAGCGTGCCCCACGACTGCGGGAGCGCCCCCGCCAAGACCTCGAAATACAGGTGCGAGAACCCGCCGATCATCAAGCGGAAGAGTATGGAGACGAATCCCACGAGGATCCCGACGACAATGGCCATCGCGACCACCGTGTGCGGCCGCCCCATCATGCCCTCAAACGGCTGCTCCTGTTCCTCCTGCGAAGTGCTTTGCTGACTGCCGCCACCGGCCATGCATCCACGACCTCCGAACTGGTCCTACCGAGACTGAGAAGCCACAGTCTACACCCTCGGCGGCCACTTGTTAAGGGCGGAAGGTGGCGCGGGTGGCGTGGTGGTATGGGCCGGGGCACAGTAGACGTTGCGGGCGTCGTTTTCGTCGCCGGCCCGGGCGCGGAAGAGCTTTCCGGGCAGCTCGCAGCGCTCGCGGGGCCCGAAATGGCCGTAATCCCAGCAGTCCGGTATGGTGAACAGGCGACTCGCCCCGGAAACAGCCCGGTCCCGGCGGTCTGGTCATCCAAGACGGCCACGCGCCACGGGTAGTCGGCGGCGACCGCGCCCAGCGCACCCCAGCCGGCAACGGCCGGGCACAGGACACCCTTCACAGTCTCGTACCCCCCGCTGCGGCCGGCGAGGCTCCCGGCTCGCGGGGCCGGATGTGCGGCCCAAGAGCTTGCTCTGCCGTCAGGATGTCCCCCGGAGCACCAAGCTCGCGCAGCGAGATAGCGAAGGCTCTCGCCGTGTCCCGGCAGATCTCTCGAGCCGCTCTTGCCGGGAGCGGACGCTCTCATAGTGACACTCTCGGCGAAGGCGGGCCTTTCGGCCGGACCTCTACTGCCCCGTCGCCCGGGAGAACAGCCCCGTCACCAGGTCGATGAGGCCCGACCACTTGAGCCCGGAGACAACCATGAGGATTCCGAAGATGCGTTTGAGCACCTCGCTGGGCAGGCGGTCGGCCAGTGGCGCGCCGATGAGGCTACTGCCGACGACGGTGCCGAGAGCCAGGCAGGCGGCCAGGGTGAGGTTGACATTTCCGAAGCCGTAGTGCCGGAAACTGCCGGCGATGGCGGTGGGGATCATCGTCGCCAGAGAGGTTCCGATAGCGACCTTGGGGTCCAGCTTCCAGATCAGGACCATCAGCGGCACGGCGATGATGCCGCCCCCCACTCCGAGGAGGCCCGACAGCGACCCGATGGCGAGACCGACGCCGATGTACTCCGCCCAGGTGACCAAAGCTCCCACGTGAACCGACTCCCTGTGTGCTCGATGGTGTACGGCCGGCCGGAATCCCGGCCCGCGCGGATGTCATGGCACAGCAATGGTGCCGCGGCGGCGCAAGCCGGGCGCCTATCGGGTCTCGATCTCGTGCTCCCGGACGTAGGCCTCCGCGGCCTCCCAGGTCAGGATTCCACCCTTGGCTCCGAAGGTCTGCACTATACCGGCGGCGTTGGCCGCGCCGATGCGCAGGGCCTCGGGCAGCGACTTGCCTCTGTGCAGCGCCACCACACAGGCGGAGGCGAACCCATCCCCGGCCCCCACGGTGCTGGTGGCCTCGACCGGATAGCTGCCGATGCGGTAGTGGCCGGTGGCGTCCATGGCCTCACTGCCCGCGGCGCCGTAGGTCATCACCACCGTCTCGGCCCCGGCGGCCCGCAACATCTGCAGCATCGCCCGCTCGTCCTCCGGGCCGCGGTCCGGGGCGACGCCGGTGATCTCATAGGCCTCCGCACGGTTGACAAACAGCACCTGCGTGTTCTGCAGCACCGGGCGTAGGCCCTCCAGGCCCAGGGCGCGCTGCTCCTTGCCGGGGTTGATGGCGAGCTTCACGTCGTGCTTGCCGCAGAGATCGGCCACCTCCAGGAAGGTGGCGGCACTCTCGCCCGACAGCGAGTTCATGTAGACCCAGTGGCTGTCGGCGATCGTGTCCCAGTTCAACTCGTCGGGCATCAGGTGTGAGGCGGCGCCGCGATGGACGAGGATGGTGCGGTCGCCGGTGAAGCCGGTGAGGATGGCCGAGAAGGCCGTGGCATAGGCGTGCTCGCGCACCACGCCCGAGGTGTCGATGCCCTCCTTGGCCATGGCCTGCAGCACTCTCTCTCCGGGGCCGTCGTGGCCTATCTGGCAGACGAGGGCCGTCCGCAGGCCCATGCGGGCGAAGGTCACGGCGGTGTTGGTGGCGCCGCCTCCGGTCTCGTGCAGGAGACCGTCCACCCGCACCTTGGCCCCGTACTCGAAGGCCAGGTACGCCATCTCGTGGTCCTCGTCCTCCATGCGGAAGATACGCGTATCGGCGACCTGCAAGAAGACGTCCTCGGTCGCGCTGCCCACACAGATCACATCATAGGTTTTGTCGTCACTCATACCGTAGTCAGGCCTTTCCGCCGCCCTGAAGCGGCCCGGGCGCCCCGGCGGTGCTCGGCGGGGCGCCCGAGACACTATGCAACAAGGTTCCGGACGCGTCAAGACGAGGCGAACGCGGCCGGGCCCGGACGAAGCCCGCCGATGGCTATCGTGGCTTGACCGCCCGATGCACCGCCGCCGCGCCGAGGGTCATGCGCCGATAGGTCACGTCTTCAAAGCCCGCCCGGGAGATGAGCTGGGCGAGCTCCGGTGCCCCATGGAAGCGGGGTATCGTGTGGGCCAGGTAGCCGTACGGGGCACCCGCTCCGGCGATGCGCCCGCCCAGGGCACGCACCGTCACGGCGACGAAGGTGTGGAAGGCCCAGCGGACCAGCGGACAGGGGGGCTGACTGGTCTCCACGTTGACATAGCGCCCACCGGGCTTGAGGACTCGATGGAACTCGCGGAGGGTCGCCAGGAGGGCCTCGTCAGCACTGCGGAGGTTGCGGGTGGCGAAGGAGACGGTGAGCAGGTCGAAGGTATTGTCGGCAAAGGGCATCGTCCGGGCGTCGGACAGCACCAGGGGCGTTGGGTCCTTGGCGTGCTGGAGCATGGGGAGGCAGAAGTCGAGGCCGACCACGAGAGTGTCTTGCGGCGCGCGCTTGCGCAGGGCCCGGGCCATATCGCCGGTACCGGTACACACATCCAGCCAGCGCTGCCCGCCGTCGCCGGCGGCGATGCTCGCGGCTCGGTTGCGCCAGATAACGTCCAGACCGAGCGTGAGCGCGTGGTTGGCCAGTTCGTAGGTGCGGGCAATGCGGCAGAACAGGGCATGGACGCCGGAGGCGCCACTGGGGGTCTCGGCGGGCGGAAGGGTCGTCTGGGCACTCATCGTGCGGCCTTTCATGGTCCGGGGACTGAGTTGGGGTCATCATACACCAAAGCCCCCCTCCTCCGCCCGCACCGGGCGCGCCCTGCCGCCCCAAAAGGGCGGCCGGACTTCTCGGCCGAACCTCTAGTGCCTGGTCACCGTCACCCTTCCCGCCGGCCAGATGATGACATCTCCCTGCTCCGTCCGGTTGTCCACGCGCCTGCTCCCGCCGTCGTCCTTCCTGTCCGGGCCGACACTGTACAGGCGGTAGTCCTCGCCCGCCACCTTGTAGCCGAAGGGCCTGCCCGTGAAGGGGTCCGGCGGGAGGGCATCCAGGTAGTCGGGAACGAGGTCCTCCAGCCGTGGCGGCGGGGCGCCGCGGTCGCGGCGGCAAAGCTCTAGGGCGGCCAGGATCCGACAGCCCAGGAGTACCGCATCGCGCTGGGCCGTCTTGGCCGCGTAGCGCTCGCCCATCAGCAGGGAACCGGGGGTGGAGAGCGCGCCATCGCTCTGGGGCTGGTAGGACCGCTCCCAGTACGGCTTGCGGGCCTCCGGAAGCTGCTGCAGGAGGGCCTTGTTCGCCGAGCGCCGAAACCAGGTCCTCACCAGGCCCGGCGCCGGGCTCCGCGTGCCCTGCTGTTTGGCGATGTCCCTGGCCATCGTCTCACTGCCCTCGATCATCTGCGCCCATTCCTCCAGCAGCGTCTGTTCGTCGGTCACGCGCTGGTCGTAGAGCGTCTTGAGCGCGGCCGGCAGCGTCTTGCCCTCGCCGTTTGCCGCCGCGGCGGCGATGCTTCCTTCCAGGTCCTCCGTGGCCACCGCGACCATCGCGACGCTGACCATGCTGCCCAGCGCCGCGCCGTTCCGCGCGGCGACCTCCGCCAGCCGCAGCACCTGCAGGTGGGTCTGCGCCGCCTCGCCGTACCGCCCTTCGTGCTCCAGCAGCCGGGCGCGCAGCACCAGGAACCGGCCCAGGGTGCGAAGTCGGCTCCAGTAGTCCGTGTCCCGGTCCGTGAACGGTCGCCGGGGCAGCAGACAGTCGCCGCTGAGCGCGGCCATGGCCTGCTTGATGTGCGGGGCATGCCTGGAGAGAAGCTCGGTGGCGGCCGGATCGGCCATGGCCGTGGGCGACTGATAGGCCGCGGCAATGGCATCTCGATCGGGGTACACCGCTGTTGCGGCGGCCAGGAGCTCAGCGGCCGTGTTCTGGGCCGGGACGGTGTACTGCGGGGCCTGGACATCCACCTGCGCCGGGCCCAGGCCGCCGGTGAACCTCACAGCGAAGAGCAGGACACCGCCCACGAGGATGAGGGTGAGCAACAGCAGTGAGACGACGATCGCGGCCAGCGCACGGCGGCTCATCGGGCACCTCGGCGGACACAAGGATGGCGCGTTCCGGCTCCTGTGGGCTCGGAGGGTCCACCTATTATTCCCCTTGTAGAATGCGGCGGGCCTGCTGGTCTATGAAGGCGGGTATACCGGGGCAAAAGCAGGTCCAGAGAGCCGGGGTCCGTGGCGGGGCGGAGTGGCCCGGGCAATCGTCGATCCGCCGGTGTAAGCTATCCGTGGTTCCACCTCCCGAGGCCGCGGGGAGGGAAGGCGAGCGGGAGCGATAGGTGGCTCGCTGAGCGGAGAGACGGGCCAACCCAGTGGACACCCGGGCGAGGCGGTGGATGCCGGTGGAGGGGATGGATCGGCCCCCGGGGGGTACGGCGGGAGTGGTGCTCCGGTCCCACCGCTGTGCTCTGCGCCGTCTTTGGCGCCTCTTGGTTCAGGAGTTCGCCCCGAGCGCAGCCGCTCTGCCCCGTTCCCACTCGCTTCTGAGCCACAGCAGGTACCCGGCGATGCTACCCAGCGTCGCCAGCGTAGCCACCGTCCCCAGGGCGTTGGGCACCAGGTCCAGCCACACCAGCCCGGCGTACCAGCGAGACACCGACCAGGTTACCGGCGCCACCGCCCACAGGAAGCACACGGCATGATAGGCCCGGGCGCACTCCGAGAGCCTCAGGGGGAGCCAGAACTGACGGGTGGTCAGGTGTCCGTCGCCCAGGGCGGCCTTGAGAAACCGCCCCAGCGTGGTGGGACGCGCCGCGAACGCCGAGGCGATCAGCACTCGGCTGTGCGCCAGGAAGGCCGCCCAGCCGACGGAGGCCATGGCCACGTAGATCAGGGCGAACACCAGGGCGTAGCCGTAGACGAAGGACAGCCCTTGGCCCGAGTCCACCAGGGCGCGCAAGAGCGGGTTAGCCTCCTGCGCCAGGTCGGGGGAGACCAGGTAGGTGGCGACGATGTCCAGGACCGTGCTGCCTGCGATGAGGCCTGCCCCGATCCAGAAGGTGCGGCGCGGGAACGGTTGGGGGGCGTGGCGGAGCAAGACCAGCGACCACAAGACGCTCCGGCACAGGAGAGCCGGAAACAGGTACGCCCACGTCACACGGAAAGCCTCGGAGGTGGGGAGGCCGTATACCAGGAGCGTGGCGCCCAGGACGGCAAGCGTGTAGAGGAGGTAGCGGGCGGCCAGGGGGTTGGCGCGGCGGATCACGAGCTCGGGATCGCAGGCGACGGTGATGATGCCGGGGGGGCGAGAAGGGGACATCTAGAGTCTGCGCACCTGGAGTTGATAGCCGCCGCCATGGACGCGGAGGAGGCAGTAGTGATGGAAGCCGCCCTCCTCGGGCCTGGCGTACAGTGCCCCCCCTGCGCCGCCGGTGATCACGTAGTCGATGCCCCCGATCTGCTGGCGATGGAAGAGGTGCTCGTGGCCGTGGAAGACGCAGTCGACACCCTCGGCGGAGAACAGCGCGTGCAGCGCGTCGCGCTCGCGGGGGAAGACGTCCAGCGATTCGCCGCGGTGGCCGTCCACGGGGAAGAGGGGCTGGTGCATGGCGACGAAGGTGAGAAGCGCCCCGCGGTGGGCGGCCAGATCGGCCTTGAGCCACTCCAGTTGCGGGCCGGCGATGCGCCCGTAGTTGCCGGGCTCCTGGGTATTGAGGATGACGAAGTGACAACCCGCCCGGTTGAAGCTCAGGTACGGCCCACCGAAGTACTCCGCGAAGATGGCCTGGTTGGTGGCTGTGCCCATGATATCGTGATTGCCGGGAGCCAGAGCCACCGGAATCCTGCCCAGCGCCTGCAGAGGCGAGATGCCCTCGAAGAACCCCTGCCACTGCCGGCGCACGATCTGCTCGTCCTTGGAGCCGTCGATGTAGTCGCCACAGCCGAGGACAAAGGCCGGGCGTTGCTCGGCCATGTCGACCACCAGCTTCCTCAGCACCGGGCTGTAGGACACGCCGCCCGGCTGGCAGTCGCCGAAGACGGCAAAGGTCAGGTCCGGCGCAGTGCCCTGAGCGAGGCCCGCCGACACACCGGAAAGCAGCAGGGCAGCAATGCACCCGACGACGGTGAGACGGCGCAACGCTTGCCACAGGCGCAGCCGCGTCACTTTGTGCACTCCTCCGGGCATGGTTTGGCGGCGAGAGGCGCCTTCGCAGGCGGCCCAAGACGCAATTCGCTGCGCGTGGCACGGAGCCCTTCCGAACCGGGAGGATGCCGGCGGGGGCCGCCAAGCGGCGGTGTGCCCGGCCTCCGAGCCGGGGGATGGGACGCAGGGAAGCTTCGGAGCCGGACCGAGCAGGCGTGAACTGGGGCTCGTGGTCACCAAAGGCGGCGGCCGCCCCTGGGTGGGGGCGGCCGCCGTGATGGATGGTGTAACCGGCGGAGAGACCGGGCCGGTCTAGGTCGAGCTGATCTCGATCTTACGCGGCTTGGTCTCCTCGCGCTTACCGACGGTGACCTCGAGCACGCCGTCCTTGTACTTGGCGGTGACCTGCTCGGGGTCCACATTGCGGGGCAGCGCCAGTGACCTCTGGAAGGCCCCGTAGGGCCGCTCGATGCGATGGTACTTGACGCCCTCGGTGTCCTCAGGCGCCTTCTTCTCGCCACGGATAGTGACCACGTTGTCCTCGACGTTGACGCAGATGTCCTCCATCCCTACGCCGGGGAGTTCGGCGGTGAGGAGATAGGACTCGTCGGTCTCGGCCACATCCAGAGGCAGGTATCCCATGGCGTCCGCCAACTCCTGTCCTCCGCGCGCCAGACCGAAACGGGCCAGGCGATCCATCTCGTCCACCATGCTCCGGACCATTTGAGCAGTACCCCAGGGTTCACGCAACATGATAAGACACCCCCATTTGGTGTTGTGAGCACCATAAGCTATGGTTGCTTGGGCCGGGTCGGCCCTCTATGTTGACGGACAGTATAATGCTTTAGTCCATTGCTGTCAAGCACCTTTCCTCAGATTCTTATAGCCCACCCATTTGACGGCCACCCCGCCTCGGCCCTATGATGTACCCTCAAACGGATTGGGGATGCCGATGACTGCCACCAAACTGCGCTCGTACCCCGTTCAGCTTCCGGCAGCCGCCTGCGCTCTGGCGGCCGCCATCGTCCTTGTGCTCGCCTTCTCCCACCGCGGCCCGGAGGCGGGGGCTCCGATGGGAGAGGGCCGGACCGCCCCGGCGGCGGCCGTCTCGCCCGCGGCGAGCCTTCAGCCCACGGCTCCGCCCCGCCGCCTGTGGATGGCTGCCGTAGGCGACATCATGCTGGACCGCTCGGTGGGCAAGCGCATCCGTCAAAACGGCGCCCAGTCCATCCTGGCCCAGGTCAGGGCCCAGCTTTCGGCCCCCGGCATCACCTTCGGCAATCTCGAGTGCCCGCTGTCCTCCGAGGGGCCTCATGACCCCATGGAGCTGTGTTTCCGCGCCGACCCCAAGACGGTGGCGGTGCTGCTGGACGGCGGTTTCGACGTGGTCTCGGTGGCGAACAATCACTCTCTGAATGCCGGGCGCAAGGGGATGCAGAACACCCTGGCCACGCTGAGCAAGCACGGCATCGCCTACGCCGGCTCCCATCCCGACCGGGAGCAGAGCTGGACCCCGGCGTACCTGAACTCCGGCGGGGTGAAGGTGGGGTTCCTCGCCTGCACGGACCTGAGCTTCGAGCACGGCTCGGACTGCAAGATCTCCCGCGACCCGGACCTGGCCTATGCCAAGGTGAGGGCGGCCAGAAGCAACTGCGACCTTCTGTTCGTCTCCATTCACTGGGGCACGGAGTATCAGCAGCACCGCGACGAACGCCAGCGGAAGGTGGCGCTGCGCCTGATCGACGCCGGCGCGGACTGCATCCTGGGCCACCATCCCCATACGCTGCAGGGGATTGGTGTCTATAAGGGCCGTCCGATCCTGTACAGCATGGGCAACTTCGTCTTCGACCAGCGCGAGGGGGAGAGGATGGAGAGCGCGATCTTCGAGATCTGGTGGAAGGAGGGGGCCTGGCAGATCAAGGCCACACCGGTATGGATCAACCGGGCGCGCATGGGGCCGGTGTACCCGTCCGGGGAGCGGGCGGCCAAGATCGCGGCGCGGCTTGCCAAGCTCTCCAACGAGCTGGGGGCCAAGGCGGAGGTCTCGTCGTCCCGGGTGATCGTGCGCATTCCGCCAAAGAGCCCATAGACTTGGCGGACGAACCTTTCCTCCGCGGCGTTTGTCCAAGAGGCTGGCGGCCGACGCGCATAGGGTACGCACGTAAGGAGACATACATGAAGCGGTTCATTGTTGCCGTGACGTTGATGGGCCTTTTGGGCACCGGCCTCGCCGTCGCCCAGAAGGACGGTGCCGTGGCCAAGGTCAATGACCAGCCGATCTCGGAAGAGAGCTTCGAAAAGACCCTCCTCGACTGGTTCGGACGCGAGGTCCTCGACGAGATGATCCAGTCCAGGGTGATCGAGCAGGCGGCGGAGAGGGCGAAGGTCACGGTGACCGAGGAGCAGGTGGAGCAAAGACTCAAGGATTTCCAGATGGGCATGGATGCTCAGGCCCAGATGGGTTCCGGCGAGTCCTTCGTTGTCTGGCTGGCCCAAAGGCGCATGACCATCCCCAATCTGCGCGCCCGCCTCCGCACGGAGCTGCTCCTGGAGGGGCTCGTCACCGATCAGGTGAAGGTCACCGAGCAGGAGATCAGTGCGTACTACGAGCGGAATCGCAAGATGTTCCAGGAGCCGACGCAGGTCAAGATCGCTCTGATCAAGTTCAAGACCAAGGAGCAGGCTCAGCAGGTTCGCGAGCAGATCGTCAAGGGGGAGAAGTCCTGGGCCGAGGCCTCCACCGAGTACAACCTCGATCTGCGCCTGATGAAGAGCGAGGGCGAGTTGGGCTGGGTGCAGCATGACGGCACTCCGGTGATGGACGCCGCTTTCGCCCTCGAGCACGACGGGGACATCACTCCCGTGGTGGATTACCAGCAGGCCTTCTACGTCATCAAGCGTCTGGATCGTCGCAACGCGCGCACAGTTCCCTTTGAGGAGGCGCGCCCACACATCGAGTCCGCCATGCTTGAGAAGAGGATGCTCGACGCCAAGAGCGACCATCGCGCCAAGCTCATGAACGCCGCCCACATCGAGAGGCTCATGGACTTCCCGGAGCGCGCCATGCACGGCGACCAGCCGGGGACGCCGTAGCCCATCTCGCCGCTGCGCCGCGACTCAGGGCCCCCCGCACACCGCTTCCGGCGGTTGGCGGGGGGTCTTTGGCTATCCGGGCGTGTGTGGGTGGCCGCGACGGAGG
>CAZXDD010000108.1:0-16846 GCA_964639415.1 uncultured Armatimonadia bacterium | reverse complement strand
ATTCAGCGAGATCCTTCGCTATCTCGCTGCGCGAGATGGACGCTCAGGATGACATCCTGACGGCAGAACCGGCTCCTCGGCCGCGCTTCTGGAGGCGCGGCCGAGGGCTCCACACCCGCATGGGGATCTCATTCTGGCAACGCCCGCTCCCGGTAAGAGCAGCTCGAGGAATCTCCCGACATTCAGCGAGATCCTTCGCTATCTCGCTGCGCGAGATGGACGCTCAGGATGACATTGCCAGGGCAGGCCCAGCTTTGCGGCCTACCTCTAGCTCAGGGCCTTGTCGATCTCGTCCCAGTACGTCCCGAAGGCGCGGCCGATGATGCCGATGTCGGGGTTGAGGGCCAGGAAGTCAAAGCCCTCGTCCCGGCGGCGGCGAACGGCGTCGGGATCAACGGCCAGAATGCCCGCGAAGCGCCCGGCATCGTGGGCCGCCCTGAGTACGCGGTCGATGGCCGCCGAGATCTCCGGGTCATCCACCTCGCCGCGCTTGCCATAGCTGATGGACAGGTCCATGGGGCCGACGAACAGGATGTCCCAGCCGTCCAGGGCCGCGATCTCCTCCACCCGTTCCACGGCGTCCCTGTGCTCGATCTGGAGCACCACGGTGATCTCGTCATTGGCCGCCTCGAAGTACGGACCGATCTGCAACCCCCAGCGGGCTGCGGCGACGTCCGGGAAGTAGCCCCGGTGCCCCGCGGGCGGGTACTTCGACGCCGAGATGGCCCGCCCGGCCTCCTCCGGAGTGTTGATGAACGGGTAGATGATGCCCCCCAGGCCCTGATCCAGAGTCCATTTCACCGCCCAGTCCTCGGCCACCGGCACCCGCACCAGAGGGTTGATCCCTCGGCCCATGCAGATGCCCGCCGCCACACCCAGATCGGGAACGGTCTGCGGACCGTGCTCCATGTCCATCCACAGGAAGTCCAGGGGCAGCGTGCACAACTGCTCCACGATCAGCGGGCTGGGGATGAGGTTGATGGTCCCCAATGCAGGGCCGTCTTCCATCTTCTTGTGTAGCGGCAAAGGTCGCTCGAATGCCATGCGATTGCCCCCGGTTCCTTGGTTGTCCGAAGTCGCCTGCGGTACCCATCCGTTGCCGGATGCCCTTACTCTGGATCCCCCAGGGCCTCGAAAGCCCTCAGAATCTCCTCGCGCTCGGGCTCTGTCAGTGGCACGTCGGCCCCGGCGGCATTGGCCCGGGCCTGCTCGCCGTTGCGTGCCCCCACAATGGCCGCCGTGATGCCGGGGGCGCCCACGGTCCAGGCGATGGCGACCTGTGACAATGTGGCCCCATGAGCCCGGGCGATGGGATCGATCTGGGTCTGCAGCACATCCAGGACCCTCCGGCGGTTGGCGGGACGGAACCACGGCTGCCCCGCCCGATAGTCACCCTCCGGGAACTCCCGGTCCATGGTGACTTTGCCCGTCAGCATGCCCTGCTCCAGAGGGCTATAGACAATGGTGCCGATGCCGCGGGAATGGGTAAACGAGATCACACCATCGAGGTTTTGGCGGTCCAGGAGGCTGAACTTGGGCTGGTGGCCGGCAATTGGGCCGTAGCCCGCGCACTGCTCGATGGCCTCGGGGGTGAAGTTGCTCAGTCCGATGGCGCGGATCTTGCCCTGATCTCTGAGCGTCACCAGGGCCTCCATCGTCTCCTCCAGAGCCGTGGTGCTGTCCATCCAGTGGCACTGGTACAGGTCGATGCAGTCCACCCCCAGACGGCTCAGACTGGCTTCACACTCCGCGATGATGCTGTCCTTCTTCAGTACCCGGTAGATCGGCACCGTTTTGCCCTGAGGATCCGGGGTCTCGAAGAAGTACTCTCCATCCGTGCGCGACCAGACCAGGCCGCATTTGGTGGCCAACACAACCTTGTCCGCAATGCCCTTGACGGCTCGGCCGACGACCTCCTCGCTGTGGCCGAACCCGTACATCGGGGCGGTGTCGATGGTGGTGATACCGCCGTCCACGGCGGCCCTGATGGCCTCGATGGCCAGCTCGTCGTCCGTGTCGCCCCACCACCAGCCACCGATGGCCCAGGCGCCGAAGATGACCGCCGAGACCTCAATGTCGCTCTCTCCCAGCCGTCGATAGATCATGCAGACCCTCCAGACAGATGGTACTCTCAGCTCTTGGGCGCCGCCGCCTCGTCCAGGAGCCACAGCACGCGCCCGTGGGCCGCCAGAACTCGGGCGGCCGGCATGCTTCGCGGCTCGCGCGAGCCCTGCAGCACCCCCCGCACCGCCTGCGTCTTCGCCGCGCCGGTCACCAAGAATAGCACATCGGCCGCCGCGCTCAACAGTCTGTATGTCATGGTCAGACGCCAGGCGCCCACGGCGGGCACATGGTTGGCCACCACGAGCCGCTCGGTCTCCTCCAGCGCCGCCGTGCCGGGAAACAGCGAGGCCGTGTGGCCGTCGGCGCCCATGCCCAGGAGTGCCAGGTCCAGTCGCGGCTCGGGCCCCAGCAGCGCCGCCACTTGTCGCTCGTAGGCCTCCGCGGCGGCGTGCGGGGCCTCCTCGCCCCGCATCCGGTGTACATTGGCGGCCACTACGGGTACCCGCGACAGCAATGTCTCCCAGACCATCCGCCAGTTACTGTCCGCATGGTCCGGGGGGACGCACCGCTCATCGGCGAACAGCACCTGCGTCGCTTCCCAGGGCACCAGGGATCGCCACCGTTCGCCCGCCAACAGCCTGTACAGAAGCTGTGGTGTGCTGCCCCCCGAAAGCGCCACGACAAATCGGCCACGGTCGCCGACCGCCTCCGCGGCGCAGCGTACCAGATGGCCCGCGGCCTCCAGTGCCACGGCCTCGGGATCAGGTAGCACGCGCACCTGTCGGTGTGAAGTATCCATGTGCAATGCTCCCCGGCAGTCTGCGCGCATACGGCTCCGCAAGTCAATGGCAAAAGGTCTGTCACCTTCGGCCGCCCAGCAATCTCCCACGCGAGAACCGCTCGGGCGAGACAGGCGCGCCGATGCCCCCGTCGCTGAGTTCGTGGTGCTCTCGACGGCGATCCAGTCGGGCCTGCCGTCGCCCGCCTACCACTGTCCCACCAACTGGAACGCACCCCAGTAATAGGGCTCAAGACAGACGAAGGGGTCCGTCGGGTTGTTGGGTTGCGGCATGATGGGCTCGTCGCCGGCGTTGCCGGCGGCCTGCCGCCCCAGGCCCAACATCTCCCGCTGGGCGGTGAGGAGCGCCTCCATCGGCTGAGCGCCCTGGGATAGCAGGGCGTGATCGCGGGCGATGAGCTTGGCCGTTCGGGCATCATCCACCGACCACAGGCTTACCGTCATGGCTCTGGCGCCGGCATAGAACATCCCCAGCGACAGCCCCATCATGCCCTCCCCGGCGCTGTAGGCTCCCAGGCCTGTGCGACAGGCCGAGAGGGTCACCACCCGGGCGTTCATCCTCAGGCCGAACAGCTCGGGAAGGCTGAGCGAGCCGTCGGTACGCGCGTCATCCGCGGGGAGATCGACCCCCGCCGCCCGCAGGGCTTCGGCGGAGGTCAGCGCGAGGTAGGAGTACATCGGCCGCTGCAGGTCGATCACTCCGTGGGTGGAGATGAGGACCTCGCCGTAGTCGGCGAGCCTCGGGTCAAGGATGCGGGCTTCGTCGGCGGCGAGGCCGCAGAACCCCTGATTCGGGGCCCAGGTGTCCATCGCTCCCGGTGTGGCGCGGATGTCGCGTTTGACGTCGGCGCCGAAGGCCGCCAGAGCGTACTCCATTTCCAGATAGCTGAAGGGCAGGCGCTGCAGGGTTGCGACATCGCCCCGGCCGGCACTACCTCGGGCGCTCTGCAGACCGGCCAGCGCCGCCATCGCTCCGGCCGGTGAGACTCCGCTGTGCCACAGCAGGCGCGCCGCCTCCAGAGCCGTGTCGGCACCCTTCAGCCGCGGATCGTTCCCGCTGAACACCGGGTCGCCGAAGGCGCACAGGCCCCGGCCCGGAGCCCCGCGCTGTCCGGCAAGCTTCAGCATCGCCAGGTGCATGTTCAGCGACGGCAGGCTGGAGATATCCCAGTCGTCCAGAGCGTAGCGCAGCTTGAGGTGAGCGTATGAGTAGCCGCCGGGGATATCGGAGATGTCCTCCGGCAGGTCACTGACCAGGGCGACGAAGGGCAGATAGTACAATGGGCCGTCGGGGACGATGATGAGGTGCCGCACCCCCTGCGCCCGCAGCTCCCCGGCGGCCGGACCGATCAGCAGGTCGTGCAGGACGGCCAGGACCCGCAGGTGCTCGTCGGGCGGAAGCGTCGGCAGCTTGCGGTCGGCCAGCGCCTGCATCGGCTCCCGAGCCAGTCCGACCAGCCCCATCAGTCCCAGTTGGGCGCAGGCCTCGGCCTCATCGGTCCGTCCCATCCACTGAGCCACCAGGGCCTCGGCGTCGGGGGCCGCGATGCCCTCGGTCACCGGGAGCTCGTAGCCGGCGATGCCCTTTGCGGTGATGACCCACAGCAGGGCGCGCTCGGGCAGGACCCGGTACTGCAGCAGGGCCTGACTGGGGCCGATCAGCCCCTGCCAGTCCGCCAGACGTGATTGGGGCGCCTCGGCCAACTGCCCCAGGCCTGTCGTGCAGAAGGCCATCTCCACCTCCTGGCGCCGGGCGAACACCTCCTGATAGCGCTGCCACAGGGCCCGGGTCTGCTCGTCCGGCGCCCCGGCCGCCGCCGCCAGGTCCGCCTGCAGGCGGCGCTCCTGTCGCACCAGGTCGTTGAGCTGCGCCCACAGCTCCCGGGTTCCGTCATCCGCCACCGCCAGGGGCTCGTTGGCCAGCATGTCGCGCAGTGCCCGGGCCCGTGCTCCCTCGGAATAGTGGATCATCGCCTCCCGGAAGCTCTGCCAGTCACGCCACAGCCGCGGGACCTCGAGACCCAGGTCCTGCCAGAACTCCGGCTCGGCCTCCTCCAGCCTGGCCTCACCCACCGAAAGGCCCTGTCGGTCCAGCTCATGCAGCACGCCGACGATGTCATCATAGACCCAGGCCATCTGGGCGAAGAAGGAGGTCTTGAGGTCCAGAGTGGTGGCGGCCCGGCCCCGCAGATGCTCGATGATGATGGTCGACCGTGCAAAGTAGCGGTACGCCGCGTACAGATCCCCCTGTTTCCAGAGTGTCTTGCCCAGCCCCGCCTCCACGGCGTACATCGCCGACGGCAGCCAGCGCGCCTCGCCCTCCTCCACCCCGCGGGCCATGGCGCGATAGATGCCCTCCGCCTTCAGGAAGCACTCGGCGCTCTGCCCAAGGTCGCCGCTGTCGCGATAGGCCACTCCGAGGTTGATGTGGCAATCCGCCCGGTCGGCTTCTGTGCCCTGCAGCTTCTCGTACAGCGAGAGAGCTTCGCCGGTGAGCTGCACCATCCTGGCGGTGTCACCCAGGAAGCTGTGGGCATTGGCCAGATTCTGCAGGCACCCGGCCTGGTCGGCCTCGGTGCCCTCCAACCCCCGGTACAGGTCGAGGGCCTGCTGTGTCACTCGGATGCGGGCCTCGTGCTGCCCCAGCCGTCCGTAGGCGATGCCCAGGTTGTTGAGGCAGGCCGCCTGGTCGCGCTCGGTGTACGGCAGCGTCCGGTACAGCTCCAGAGCCTGCACCGTGTAGGCGATGAACTGCTCGTCCTGGCCCACGTCGGCGTAGGCCGTCCCCAACGTGCGCAGGCACAGCGCCTGCTGCGCCGACGTGTCCGGACGCTTCTGCAGGAGGGCGAACGCCTCATGGCAGAGCTGGATACAGCGCTGATGCTCGCCCAGATAGCCGTAGGCCACGCCCAGGTTCTGCAGGCAAAGCCCTTGCTCCATCTCCGTGTCCGGCAGCTTTCGGTACATCTCCAGGGCCTGATTGGTGATCTCGATCTTGCGGTGGTGGTCACCCAGATAGCCGTAGGCCGCCCCCAGGTTCAGCAGGCAGTCGGCCCGATCGGCCTCGGTGCCCGCGACAAGCTCGTACAGCTCCAGGGCCTGCAGCACCACCTCAATCTCGCGTCTGAAGCGGCCGAGGTGTCCCTCGGCGGGCCCCAGTTGCTTGAGGCAGTCGGCCCGCGCGCGCCGTGTGGTCTCATCCTCCCCGTAGAGGCTGAGAGCCAGCGTGAGGGCCTCGATTTGGCGTTCATACCGGCCCAGTTCGCCACACGCCAGTGCGAGGTAGTACAGTGTCTCCGCCCGGGAGTGCTCGGCCTGCGGGATCTCGGCATAGAGGTCGGCGCCCCGCTGCAGGGCATCGATCGCCCGGCCAAAGTCGCCCAGCTCGCTGGAGGACTGGCCGAGGAAGAACAGACAGGCCGCCCTGTGGCGCTCCGTATCGGGAAGCCGGGAGAACAGCTCGATGGCCTCTGTCAGCGCTTCGACCGCCGGGGCGTGCCGCTCCAGGCTGCGGTGGGCCATGGCCAGCCCCATCAGACAGACGGCCTGGCGCTTGGTGGCCTCCGGCTGCTTGCGGTACAGCTCCAGCGCCCGGGACCAATGGTCGACCGCCGCCTGCCAGTCTCCGCCCTCGTTCGCCTGCAGCGCCGCGGCGAACTCGGCGTCGGCCAAGGTGACGGTGTCGGCATTGTCCACGGCCACCTGGCCGTGGACAGCGGCGGCGAGCCAGAGAGCCGTCAGCAGTGGCACAAGCCCACGAAAGGGGCTCTCCAGCGGTCGAGACCGGTACATGCGCCTGACGCCTCCTGTGGCGCGATCGCCCGCCCATCGTGTGGGGACGGACGCCGAATGCGGCCGGGCGGCCCGCGGCAAGTCCCGGCCGGTTACGCAAGCGGGTGCGGCTGTGCCCCTCCACATGATTGTACCATTCGGTCCCGGATTCTTCCAGCCGCCCGAGCCCGCCCCCGGGGCCCTCGCGCGGCTCCCGAGACCGGTGGCAGTTGCTTGCATCGCGGCGCGCGAAGCTGCTATACTCCCTGCGGGCACGTGCGTTCTCTCCCGGCGGTGTCCCCGCCACGGAGGAGCGCTCACTGCAGGTGCGGCCGAAAGCCACGCCTTAGCCGGGAATGTCGTTCGGAGAGTGTCCGCTCCCGGAGGCAGCGGCTCGAGGAATCTCCCGGCATCCGACGAGATTCCTGGCTATCTCGCTGCGTGAGATTGGCGCTCGAAATGGCAGGAGGCGTGGCAGCCAGACTTCTCGGCCCCACCTCCGGATGCCTGTATGGGCGCACACCTTGGCGTCTCAAGCAAGTTCTGAGGCCGCAACCGAGCCGTTGGCCACCGTCCCGCCCTGCGGGAGCGCCGCCCGGCCGCCGCACCGACCTGAGGCGAGACCCCGCGCAGTGCTCGTCGGTCTCACGCGGAGCTTCGCCAGACCTCGGAGGGCATCACCATCAACAGGCGGAACGTGGCTCTGCGCAGGAGGCAGCCGGCGCGGTGTATTGTGCTGCGAGCCATCTGGGGATGCTTGCTGCTCCCGGCCCTGCCCGTCGTCCACGGCCAACCCGCGGCCGTTCCGGATGCTCTTGCGGCGGCGATGTCGGCGGCCGATGCGGCCGCCGGGACCGGGGATTACGAGGCCTCCCTTCTCCGCCTGGCGGAGGCGGCCGACCTCGCCTCCGGCGAGCGCCTTGTGCGCATCGCGCGGCGCCGCGCCCTGTACGAGAGGTTCCTGGCGATGGATGAGCTCCTGACGCTGGCACGGGAGAACCAGGGGCAACTGGTGGGTATTGGGGCCACGCGGAGCGGGAAGTCACTGGCCGGGCTGGTCCAGCTTTTCGAGCTCGGGGTAACGCCCGGAGCGGCCATCGGCAACCGTCTGCTGGACAAGGGAAGCCTACTGCTGCGCATGGCCGATGGCTCCGGCCGCCTGCTGCCGGGCGACCAGATCGCCCGAATCCAGGTGCTGTGGGAGCCGCCACAGTCGCCGAGTGAGCAGTCGGAATGGACCATCGGCTCGCTGCGGGTGATGCTCCAGTCGGGAGAGGAGATCGTCGGGTCACCGACGTGGGTCATGTGCATGGGGTCCATGTCATTTCGTGCTCCGGGGGCCGAGGAGGACGCAGACATCGTCGCGCTCCCGTTGATCGGCAGGGAGTTCTCCCCCGATGATCTCGCCGCCGAACTGCTGCTGATCGGCGCTCCTTTGGCTCTCCGTCCCGAGGGTCCGGTCGGGGACACCGAGGAAGCCGCGGCGGCGGCGCCGGGCGGGCCCGCCTATCTCCCGCCGACACAGACGGACCAAGCACACGCGGTTGGCTCCACCCGCCGTGCGCCGGAGCCCTCCGCAGGTGAGGACCGGTGCCCGCCCGCGGGCGCCACCAAGCCTGCGGTACAGGAGAAAGACCATGAGTGACTCGATGGACGGGATGTTTCGCGACCTGATCTCCCGCATGGATGACTTCGATTCGGAGGTGTTCTCACTCACGGTTTCTGAGTCCAAGCGTCTCATCGCCCGAGGCCTGGCCGAAGATGAGCGCGTCCAGAGCGCGATGGCCGAGGGCATGGTGGCCGTCTGCAAGGGCACCACCAACGGGTACGTATTGGAGGAGCTCCTGGGCCGTGATGTGGACAAGGCGAAGTACGTCCTGGGCCGCACAATCCCCGCCGGTGATGATAGGGCGCAGAGGGTCTTCGAAGGGAGCATCCCGGAGGTCGTTTTCAACCACGGCGAGCCCGTTGATGGCCTCACCGTCGGCGAGGCCGTTCACCAGATGTCCGCCGGTGATGTGGTACTCAAGGGCGCCAATGCCCTGGACTACGGCAATGGCTCGGCAGCCGTGCTCATCGGCCATCCGGAGGGCGGAACGATGGCCGCCATCATCGGCTGCGTCTACGGCAAGGGCCTGGAGCTCATCATCCCCGTCGGGCTGGAAAAGCAGGTGGCAACGCCCATTGCCGTGGCGGAGGGCATGGCCGTGCCGGCCCTCTGTGCCGACATTGATGCGCCCAGGTTCTGGCCCATCCGCGGATCCCTGTTCACTGAGATCGAGGCCCTCGAGGCTCTGGCCGATGTGATGACGATCCAGCTCGGCGCAGGCGGCGTCTGTGGGGCCGAGGGCGCCGTGTGGCTCATGGTCTCCGGGGCAACCGCGGCGGTGGAAGCGGCCCGAGACACGATCGAGGGCATCCGGGGTGAGCCGTCGTTCTTCGACGCCGCCGGTAGGTGACGCGTCGAAAAGGCACCCACACCGGTCTCCGGCCTCCGGCGCGTGCCCGCCGGGCGGCCCCTGTCACTGGGTAGCACGATCCGTGGACTCGCCATCTGCGCAGCCGTGGGGGAGAGAGGTGACGCGTGCACGAATGCCTGTATTACGATGTTGAGGGGGCCTCGGTGCGGTGTGGCCTCTGCCCCTTTCACTGCTCCATCGCCGACAACAAGACGGGGCGGTGCAGGGCTCGCCGGGCCCGTGGTGGGAAGCTGCATTCCCTGAACTACGGGGAGATCGCCTCTGCGGGTCTCGACCCGATCGAGAAGAAGCCTCTGTACCACTTCCATCCCGGCTCTCTCGTCCTGTCCGTGGGCAGCTTCGGCTGCAACCTGACCTGTCAGTTCTGCCAGAACTGGTCCATCTCCCAGGGACAGCCGTCCACCCAGTTCATGTCTCCGCAGGAGCTGGTGGCCATCGCGCAGGAAAAGCGCGCCGCGGGCAACATCGGGATCGCCTACACGTACAACGAGCCGATGATCTGGTTCGAGTACGTCCTTGACACGGCGCGCCTGGCCCGCGAGCAGGGGCTGGTGAACGTCCTGGTGACCAACGGCATCGTGGAAGAGGAGCCGTTGCGGGAACTGTTGCCCTACGTGGATGCGATGAACGTAGACATAAAGAGCATCCGGGAGGACTTCTACCGCCGGCTGTGCGGAGGCGACGGGAAGGCGGCACGCCGCACGGTGGAGTTGGCCTCCGCCGGGTGCCTTGTGGAGATCACGAACCTGATCATCCCGGGCGAAAACGACTCCGACCGCGACCTGATCGATCTCTTCGACTGGGCGGCCTCGGTGTCGCGGCGGCTGCCGGTACACCTTTCCCGCTATCACCCGGCGTACCGCTTCGACGCGCCACCGACGCCCGCGGACACGTTGCGGCGCGCTCACCAACTGGCACGGGAGCGCCTGGACTTCGTGTACGTCGGCAACATCCACATGTCCGGCACCACGGACACTCGCTGCCCGGCGTGCGACGAGGTTGTTGTCGAGCGCGGCGGCGCCTGCGGAACCACCGTTCGCTGCGGTGAGGGCCGCTGTCCAGGCTGCGGAGAGGATTTGGGCATTGTCACCTGAGACCGGAGGCCTCGAGAGCGTCGGCCTGCGCCCCGCGGGACTGCTGCGGCGGGCGCTTTTCATCGCGGGCATCATGCGACGCCTGGGGTTCGGGTATGTGCTGGGCACCATCGGGCTGTCGCGCTTCGCCCGGGGCCGCGAGGGCCAGGGCGTTGATCCCCATGCCAGCGAGCTCGCCCTCCCGGTCCGCGTCCGCATCGCCTGCGAGGAGATCGGCCCCGTGGCCATCAAGCTCGCCCAGGTGCTGGGGACGCGCCCCGACCTGATCCCGCTGGATTATGTGCGCGAGTTCCGCAAGCTGCAGGATGACGTAGCTCCCGAGCCGGCCGAGGACGTCCGGAATCTGATCGAGGACGAGCTGTCCGCCAAGATTCCCCAGTTGTTCAGTGAGTTCGATAACGAGCCGGCCGCGGCCGCTTCCATCGGACAGGTCCACTATGCGGTCCTGCACAGCGGGGAGAAGGTGGCCGTCAAGGTCCAGAGGCCCCAGGTGGAGAAGATCGTCGCCATGGACCTGCGCATCCTGAGCTTCGTCGCTCGGGAGGCCGAGAAGCACCTCCCGGCACTCAAGGAATGGCGCATCTCCGAGTGGACAGACGAGTTCGCCCACAACCTGCGCAATGAGCTGGACTACAACAACGAAGGGCGCAATGCCGACCGGCTCCGGCAGGCCATGGAGGACGAGGAGAAGGCCACCGTCCCCAACGTGCACTGGACCCACACCAGCCGGAAGGTGCTGACCTTCGAGCGCATCGATGGGGTGCGCATCGACGATGATGCCGGAATGGCCCGCCTGCGTGTGGACAAGCACGATGTGGCGGCCACCCTGGCCCACGCCCTCCTGCGCCAGGTGTTTGTCAAGGGCTACTTCCACGCCGACCCGCACCCGGGCAATGTCCTCATCCGCGGGGAGGGCGAGGTCGTGTTGCTCGACTGTGGCTATGTGGCCTCTATCGGGCGCGAGACCAGGGAGACCATGGTACAGCTTCTCATCGCGGCGCTCGATGAGGACTCCCTGGCCATCTGCGACCAGATCCTGGATACCGGCGTTCCCAGCGACGACACGGACCTGCACCAACTGCGCCTGGACGTGGAGCGCGTGGTGGGACGCTACTCGGGGATCAGCAGCGGCAAGATCGCCATCGGCGAGTTCCTCGAGGAAGTCATGGGGGTCTTGTTCACCCACAAGATCCGCATGCCTGCGTTCTTCGCCGCCGTCCTGCGGGCCATGGTGTTGGTGGAGGGCGGGTGTCGGCAACTGGAGCCGGACTTCGATTTCCGTACCCCCGCGCAGCTCGTGGCTCAGGAGGTCCTGCGCAACTGGGTACGGCCCCAGAACATCTTCCGGGAGGCCTGGCGGGCGCTGCGGGACATGCAGCGGTTCTCCCTGATGATCCCCCGGCAGACCAGCGATGTGCTGGCCAAGTTCCAGGCCGGGGCCCTGCGTGTGAAGGTCGAGCCGGATCGCCTGGAGGGGCCGTTGGCACGTCTGGACAGCATGTGCAACCGCGTGGCCTTCTCCCTGGTGGTGTCGGCTCTGGTGGTGGGCTCCTCCCTGATGATGGCCAGTGACCGCGCGGTGAGCCTGCTCACCCGGCAGGGCGTCATCACCATCTGGGCGGTGTGCGCCGTGGCGGGCGTGTACCTGCTGTGGTCCATCTGGAGGTCGGGACGCCTGTGAGCCCCGCTAACGGGGGCCGCGGGGCTCCACTCATCCTGGCCTCGGCCTCGCCCAGGCGCCGAGAGCTGCTGGCCCAGTGCGGGATCGAGTTCGAGGTCATCGGCGCCGAGGACGCCGAGCCCCTGCGCGAGACGGCCGAGGACTGTCTGGCCTTCGCCCGCCGCGCCGCCGAGGCCAAGGCCTCCAGGGTCGCCCGGCGCCATCCGCACCGGCTGGTGCTCGGAGCCGACACGATCGTGGTCGTCGATGACGAGGTGCTGGGCAAGCCCGCGGACGCACAGGACGCGGCGGCGATGCTGCGCCGGCTCTCCGGCCGCGCGCACTGCGTCCATACCGGCGTGGCGCTGGTCTTCGCCGCCGGCGACGAGATCGACGTCGACAGCCGGACGGCCACCTCGAAGGTGACCTTCCGCGTCCTGCCTGAGACCGAGATCCAGGCGTATGTTGCCACCGGCGAGCCCATGGACAAGGCCGGGGCATACGGCATCCAGGGCCTTGGCGGGCGGCTCGTGGCTCGTTTCGAGGGGTCGTTCACCAACATAGTGGGACTGCCCATGGAGTTGGTGCGCCAGATGCTGGGCAGGGAGTGAGCCAAGAAGCGCTCTTCAGGCCCCCATGCCGGCGGGTGGCCGACCCGCCTATCGTCTCGGCGCCCGTGGTCGGTGCCGGGACGGCTACCGGAGGATATGGACGCAGGTTCGCGCCGGCTCCGAGCCTCGCCGCAAGAGTCATGAGAAAGGCCGCCGCAGTCGACATCACCAGGACGGCAGAGGAATCACATACCAACGTGACTGACCAGGAGACGGCATCCCGACTGAGGTCCGCCCCGGCAGGGCGCGCCAGGCACTCCGTGCGTGGCCCCAGGGCGCATGCGGGCGGTCTAGGGCTTCTCGACCGTCTCTCGCGGCTCACCGCGCGCTGGACCTCGAGGTTCTCCCGCGACATGGGTATTGACCTGGGCACGGCCAATACTCTCGTGCACGTGCGGGGCCGAGGCATCCTGCTACGCGAGCCGTCGGTGGTGGCCGTGGACACCGAGACCGGCGCGGTGCTGGCCGTGGGCGAGGACGCCAAGCGCATGGTGGGCCGCACACCGGCCCGCATCTCGGCGATCAGGCCGCTGAAGAACGGCGTCATCGCCGACTTCGACGCCACCGAGGCCATGCTCAAGCACTTCATCCGCAAGTGCCAGCCACGGCGCTGGCTGGTTCACCCCAGGATGGTCATCGGCGTGCCTTCGGGCATTACCGAGGTTGAGCGCCGCGCGGTGCAGGATGCCGCTCGGCAGGCCGGGGCCTGGGACACCGATATCATCGACGAGCCCATGGCCGCCGCCATCGGCGCCAATCTGCCCGTCGCCGAGCCGGTGGGCAACATGATCGTCGACATCGGGGGCGGGACCACCGAGATTGCCGTGATCTCCCTGGGCGGCATCTGCGCTCAGGCGTCGATGAGGATCGCCGGCGAGGAGATGGACGAGGCCATCTCCAGCTTCATTCGCCGGGAGTTCAACCTGTTCATCGGCGAGAGCACTACCGAGAAGATCAAGCTGCGTATCGGCTCGGCCTACCCCCAGGCCGAGGAGGAGACCATGGAGGTCCGGGGCAAGGACCTCCTCACCGGGCTGCCCAAGAGCATCATCATCAGTTCGCACGAGATACGCGAGGCCATCTCGGAGCCCGTGGCGGCCATCGTCGAGCTGGTCAAGGAGACCCTGGACTCCACGCCCCCGGAGTTGGCGGCCGATGTGATGAACCGCGGCATCGTCCTGGCCGGTGGCGGCGCTCTGCTCCGCGGCCTCGATCAACTCATCAGCGCCGAGACCGACATTCCCGTGTACGTGGCCGAGGACCCGCTCACCTGCGTGGCGCTGGGCACGGCCAAGTACCTCGAGGAGCTCGACGACATCGTCTTCGCCCGTTAGGGGTCCGGCCGAGAAGTCCGGCCGGTCCGTTTCATGTCATTCTGAGCGTCCATCTCGCGCAGCGAGATAGCGAGGAATCTCGCTGAATGCCGGGAGATTCCTCGAGCTGCTCTTAACGGGAGCGGACGCTCTCGGAATGGCATTCCCGGCGAAGGTGGGGTCTCCGGCCGGACTTCTAGGGCCGATGCCGGCCCCGGAACGCCGGCTTCCCGCCCGCACCTGGTTGCTCGGCCTCGCCCGCGGGGGTCTGCATCCCGTCTGCGCCACCAATCACCGTCGTGCCCGGACACCACCGATCGGAGTGTGCATCAGCCTGTCGTTCCTCTACGGCTCATCAAGCAAATCCACGGATTTCCGGCCTTTCATCGCCTTTGCCCTGGTGGCCATCGTGCTCACCTTCTGGCAGCACAGGGCCTGGCGCGTAGGGGCTCTCAGCGTGCCGGAGTATGTGACCTACCTCCTGGTCACCCCCGTGGAAGTGCGCATCTCCCGTGCGTGCAATCTGCTGCACAACGCCACCGTGGCGCTGGCGTCGGCTCCGAGGCTCGCCGAGGAGAACCGTCGGCTGCGGGAGGAATGCGCGCGCTATGAGACCAATGAGCTGCAGTACGTGCGCACCCAACTGGAGCTCAAAGCCCTGCGCAACAAGCTGGGGCTGGAGGTGGACAAGCCACTCAAGGGCATACCCGCCCAGGTGGTGAGCCGGTCCTCCCGGGGCGAGAGCCGGTGGGTGAGGATCCGCACGACTACAGGCAAACCGCTGGAAGTGGGCAATGTCGTCAAGGAGGCCAAGGGCCTGGTGGGGAGAGTGGTGGAGGCCGATGGCCCGCTGGGGCGAGTGGTGCTCCTGGTCGACCCCGAGCACGCCGTGCGCGCCAAGGACCTCCGCACAGGTGACGAGGGGATGATCCACGCCGCCAGCGAGCTGAGAGCGGGGGCGCCGAACAGGCTTGTGATGGAGAAGACCCGGCAGGGAGCTCGTATCGACGAGGGAGACACCATCGTCACCGCCGACCTGGGCGGGACCTATCCGGGCGGGATCGAGATCGGGGTGGTCGAGCGCATCTGTACCTCGCCCACGGATGAGCGCAATGTGGTCACCTATGTGAAGCCTTTCGTGGATTTCGATCAGCTCAACTACGTGTGGGTGCTGCGTGCAGGTGAGCAGTAGTCCCCACCCGGCGAGGGCCGGCGAGTCATCAATGCGACCATTCATCGTGGCCTTTGTGCTGCTGTGGCTCGGCTCCGCCTTCTACGGGGCGTGGCCGCCGTGGCTACGGATCGCCGGCCAGGCCCCGGACTTCGTCCTGGCGACGGTGGCCTGCCTGGGACTATTCCGCGGTGCCGTCGCCGGCTGCGGCGCCGGACTGGCCGGGGCGCTCTTCATCGCCGGAGCAGGGCACGTTCCCATTGGGGGCCTCAGCCTCGGCCTCATGCTGGTGGGGACGGGAGCGGGCCTCCTGCGGGGATCGCTCTTTTCCGAGCGCATATTCGTCGCCGTTGTCTGCGCCGTCCTCGGTGTCCTGGTGGCCAGTCTCATCCGTCTGGTGGTGATACCGCCGCCGGGTCTGATGGTCTGGCTCCGCGACACCGCGGCGACGATGCTCCTGACCGGCATCGCCACCCCCCCGATCTTCGCTCTCGCCCGTCTGGCCCGGGAGCAAGATTCGGTGATCTAGTAGAGTGACTCGCTAATAACATTGCAATGAGGCACCAAGTGTGGTAGGCTTCCTCCGATGGACACCCGCCTGGAGGAGGCTATCGATGCCTTTTGTCAGCAGCCGAGCCGCATTGGTGCTGGACGATGAGACCCGGGCCTTTCTCAATGAGTTGGTACGCGCGCGCAGTTCTTCTGTAGCACAGGTCGAGCGCTCTCGCATCATGTTGTTGTACGCCGGCGGGAACAGCGTGTCAGCCATCGCGCGGGAGCTGGATGCCAATCGTCCGAAGGTTGAGCGCACCATCGACAAAGCCTTGCAACTGGGGGCCCGAGAAGCACTCAAGGACCTGCCGCGACCGGGCAGACCGATCACGATCACCCCAGAAGCCAGAGCGTGGCTGGTGTCCTTGGCCTGCCAGAAGCCCAAGGACTTGGGTTACTCCTACGAGTTGTGGACGCTGCAGTTGCTGTCAGATCACGTGCGAAAGCATTGTGAAGCTGCCGGGCATCCCTCTCTGCTTCGGGCTGGGCGCGGCACCGTCCAGCGACTGCTAGCCGAGGAGGACCTGAAGCCACATCGGGTCCGCTACTATCTGGAGCGTCGCGATCCGGACTTCGATACGAAGATGGCCCAGGTGCTTTTCGTGTACCATCAAGTGGCTTTGCTCCTTGCCCAGAGCGACAGCGACGCCCAGGCCGAGACTGCGGGCGCGGATGAGGAAGATGACCAGCAGGTGGCCTTTGTAAGCTATGACGAGAAGCCGGGCATTCAGGCAATCGAGAACCTGGCGCCCGACCTGCTACCGGTCGCCGGAAAGCACCCGTGTATCAGTCGCGACCACCAGTACCGACGGCATGGCACGGTGACCCTGATGGCAGGCATCGACTTGCTCACCGGCATCGTGCACGCCATGGTGCAGGACCGGCATCGCAGCCGGGAGTTCGTCGCCTTCCTGCAGATGCTGGACGCCGCCTATCCCGAGAACACCAAGTTGAGAGTGGTCCTGGACAACCACTCGGCACACACATCCAAAGAGACCCGGGCCTACCTGGCAACCAGGCCCAATCGGTTCGAGTTCGTCTTCACACCGACCCACGGCTCGTGGCTGAACCTGGTGGAAATGTTCTTCGCCAAGATGGCCAAGTCCGTGCTGCGCGGCATCCGAGTGGCATCCAAGCAGGAACTCAAAGACCGCATCATGCAGTACTTTGAAGAGATCAACGCGGCACCAGTCCTGTTCCGCTGGCGCTACCGCATCGAATCCGTCGCGCCAGAGAGCGCCCACAACGATTGCAACGTTAATATCGAGTCGTCGTACTAGCGAAGCTTTCTCACACACTTCGCCGGCCGTCCGCCGGGCCCTGCCTGAGGG
>CAZXDD010000107.1:16640-16853 GCA_964639415.1 uncultured Armatimonadia bacterium | reverse complement strand
ACACCCTATCCTACACTCTTTCCCTACACGACGCTCTTCCGATCTGTGGCTGTTGTACAGGGCGGCGAGGCCCGGGGCCATCTGTGGTTCGTAGGGCAGGATCTCCATGGGTGGCCTCTGGAACGGCGGGATGACGGCGGTATAAAGGCGGTATAAAGGCGGTATAAAGGCGGTATAAAGGCGGGATAAAGGCGGGATAAAGGCGGGATGACG
>CAZXDD010000107.1:0-16540 GCA_964639415.1 uncultured Armatimonadia bacterium | reverse complement strand
ACGGGATGACGACGGGATGACGACGGGATGACGACGGGATGACGACGGGATGACGACGGGATGACGGCGACGGAGACGGAAACGGCAATGCCGGCGAGACGCCCGCGGCCCCAGGAACGGCGACGGAAACGGCGACGGCGAGGGGGCTCAGTTGGCCTGCACCCAGCGGCACTCGCCCTCGGCCAGGGCCCTGAGGGCGGCGCGAGTGGCCTCGGAGTAGTTGTTGTAGTCCACACACTCCAGACTCACGCCGTCGGCCCCCTCCTCCCAGGCCATCCGCATCAGCCGCCCGGCCACCTCATCTTGCCCCAGCTCGGTGGCCTTCTGGTACGAGGGCATGCCCAGGTGGCTGAAGTCATAGGCCTGCACCGGCAGCAGCACGCGGCAGCGTCCCGAGACGCGGTCCAGCACCTCCCGGTACAACGTCCGGGTGCTGCCGAAGGGGTCCCCGGCGTCCCAGCGCACATTGATGACCACCAGAGTGTCGATGATGCCTTCGTCGACCCAGGCCGTCCAGTCGATCCCGCGCCGCAGGGCCACCTCCTCGTCGATGGGGGCGATGTCCTGCACCCCCACCATGAGGTCGATCTTCCGCCCCGAGGCGTCCAGGCGCGCCCGCACCTTGCGGAGGAAGTCCGTCACATAGCCCGCCACATGCCGGCACCAGCGCGGATCGGCCGGGCTGGCGGGAGGCGCTTGTCCGTACTGCCGCTCGAAGGCCGCCACCACCGGGTCCACGTACTCGTAGGCCGGGCTCCAGCCCCCGTTGCGCCAGGTATCGATGTACAGCGTCTCGATCCCGCGCTCCAGGAGCTCGTCCACCAGGGCGAGCTTGTGCTCCACGGCCTCGGGATGCCCCAGGCTCACCCGTCCCCACCACGGCTGCCCATCGGCGGTGCGGCCCCAGAACTGGGGATGCTCCATGTTCCACTCGCCGATGGTCCAGATCGCCCAGTGGGTCTCCTCGAAGGGCCAGTGCACGCCGCGGCGCAGGCCGCGCTCCCGGCACATCTCCATGGCCGAGCCCAGGATGTCGGGCTCCGCCTCGCCGTACCGCATCCAGCCCCACATCGGGCGGCTGTCGGGCACCCGGCGCTTATCCAGGGGCGCGTCCTGGTGGTGCGACTCCACCTTGCTTTGGTACCGCATGGTGCTGCCGGCGCAGTTGCGCCACAGGATCGTGGTCGCGCCCACCTCCTGCACGTGGTCCAGCACTTTGGAGTTGCCCTCCGCCGTCTCGGTGTCGAACAGTGCCACGCCGTCCCGGGGAATGTAGGCGAAGTCGAAGTGGTCCACCCACGCGGCCACCTCGAACCTCTGAGCCTCCTGGGCCTGGGCAAGCGTGCTCAGCACAAGGAGCGCCGCCATCGTAGAGAAGAGGGCCGGTGCATTCATGGGTTCAGGAACTCCTGTAGGTGCCGTGAGATGCGTTCCCGCCGACCGGGGACCCCGGGACGAACCTCGAACTCATGCACAAGAACGCCTTCGGCAACGTAGCTGCCGTTGTACTGCCGGCCCAGGCGCAGCAGTTCGGCGTCCGGGTACGAGAGCATGGCCCCGGTGCCCGTGGACTGCTGGAGCGTGCCGTCGATGACCAGACTCACCTTCCCGGACCTGTCCCGGTAGCCCAGCACCGACAGGCGCTTGCCCTCCGGGAGCCGGAAGTCCGACCGCGCCCCCACGTAGAGGTTCTCCGGCGTGCGCGAGTTGAACCAGAGCTGCCCCTCCTCATTGAGGTAGAGCTGCCAGCCCAGGGGGCTCTCGGGGTACTTGGCCACGGCGATGATCCGCAAGGTCTCCGTGTGCCCGGCGACGGTTATCTCGGCCGCGACGGTGAAGGGCCCGGTGCCGAAGTCCAGCCCCCTGGGGGCGGCCACATCGATCGAGCCGCCGGAATCGAAGGCCACAGCACCCTCACCGAAGTCCGGCTCACCCGTCATCGTTCCCGCATTCCCCGTCCCCGAGAGGTCTTCCAGCGTCTCTCCCGGCGCCCGGGCGAAGCTGTAATGCACCACGGCGCCTGCGGCCTCCTGGACCTCGGCCCCCGTCTCCTCGGCTACGATCGTCGGCGCCACGAAGGGCATGCTGTAGAGCTGGTAGCCCCCGCTGCGGTTGTTTTCGAACACCAGACTGTCGCCGTCCGGCGACCATGCGGGGCTTCGCGAATTGCCGGGACCGGTCTGCAGCCGCGCCATGCCGCCGTCGGGCAGGGAGATGACGTAGATCCCCCAGCCCTCATCGCCGGGACGGTAGCCGGTGCAGGCGATCCAGCGCCCATCCGGCGACCACGCCGGTGAGGTGCAGGAGGAGGAGGGCTCCGTGAGACTGAAGGCCTGTGTGGGGTCCGTGGCTCTGGCCAGCCGCACCGCCCAATTGGAGCGGAAGCCGGCGATGAAGCCGTGGGCGATGAACCGGCCGTCCGGCGACACAGCGGGCTCGACGAAGGCCACGTCCTGGGAGTCTTCCAGGATCATCTCCCGCGGCTCGCCGCCGGCGAAGGGCACCGAGTACAGGCCGACGCTGGGCTGCTTGCTGCCCCGGCTGGAGGAGAACAGGATGCTCTCGCCGTCGCGGCTGAAGCACGGCACATAGTCGCGGCAGAGGCCGGAGGTCAGCCGCCGCGGCTCGCCACCGGCCGCGGAGACCACCAGCAGATTGGCCCCGTTCTCGATGCCCTGCACCGCCGTGGTGGTGATATTCTGGTGGCAGTAGACGATCCATCGCCCATCCGGCGACCAGGCGGGATAGAGCGCGTGGCCGGGACCGTCGACAAGCACGGTCACCTGCCCGCCGGCCACATCCAGCAGGCAGAGTCGATGGTCGCCCTCGGCGGCGAGCTGGAAGGCGATGCACGAGCCGTCCGGCGACCAGGCAGCCTCGGTATGGTCGCCGGGCCCGGAGGTGAGCTGCAGCGGCTGGGCGCACAGGCCGGCGCCCAGGCCCATGCACAGAGGAATGACGACCAGGTCGCAAAGAGCCCTCACAGGCATTCTCCTCTACGTTGGCGGCGGTCGAATGGAGTACTGTTCGCCCCCGCACGCCGCCGGGCCTCCCCGCGAGGTGCGAGACTCGTTTCCGGACAGAAGGAGCCCTTGGCCGCGTCACGAATCATATATTGGGGGCATTTCATCCAGGGCCCGGCTCCCCGGGCAAGAGAAGGAGGCGTACTCGATGCGCAAGGGCTTCACGTTGATTGAGCTGCTGGTCGTGATCGCGATCATCGCGATCCTCGCGGCGATTCTGTTCCCCGTGTTTGCCCGCGCCCGCGAGAAGGCGCGGCAGGCCAGTTGCAGCAGCAATCTGAAGCAACTGGCTCTTGGTGTCCTGATGTATGTGCAGGACTATGATGAACGACTGTTCGCGGCCCGCGGTAACCTCGATGGCTGGTCCGGCAACATCATGCCCTATGTCAAGAACACCCAACTTTTCGAATGCCCCTCGTGGGACGGCTCGGGTTCGTGGATCGTCCGCGGCTCCGCCTGCGGCGGCTGCGGCACCTGGACCCGTGTGTACTGGGGTGGGTATGCGTACTCCAACCAGGCCCCGGGTGCTGTGGGAGCCACCAATGTCGGGTGCATCAACTGGAACAGCTCGCGGAAGATCGCGACCTACGAGCATCCCGCGGAGCAACTCCTGCTGTTCGACGCCACCTGCCCGCACGGCACGGACACCAACAACTGGGGGCTGCATCAGGACGGCAACCGCCACAACGGCGGTTACAACGCCGCCTTCTTGGATGGGCACGTGAAGTTCCAGAAGCCCAAGTAACACAGGCCATGCGCAGTGCGCTCCGGCGGGCCGGAGACCGGGACGGGCAGACTGCAGGCCGCGGTCTGCCCGTTTCCACGTCCGGGCCAAGCCTGTGCGGGCCCTACAGGTGCGGCCGAAGACCTCGCCTGCGCCGGGAATGTCATTCTCAGAGCCTCCGCTCCCGGCAAGAGCAGCGCCAGGAATCTCCCCGGCATTCAGCGAGGTTCTTCGCCATCTCGCTGCGCGAGCCGGACGCTCGGAATGACATCCCGGCGGCAGAACCTGCTTCTCGGCCGGGCTTCTAGCCTTCCATGCGCGTCAGACTACAGTGTCACTGTCAACGCGGCGTCGGGTGTCCATCAAAGGTCGGCGGTGAGCGCCGTCGGCGACCCCGGATGGGTGGGCCGGGGGGCAGAGGCTACCGAGTGGCGGCCGCACCGGCAATCGGCCTGCTGATCCGCGTGATGGCGCTCTGCCGGTTGGGCACCGGTGCTTGCTCCCCGATGCCCAGCCGGGGAACCTGCTTCTCGCGCTCAGCCTCGGTCCGGCGGTGGGCGGGGGCGGGGTCTGCCTGTCTTGGTGCGCGATCGCGGCCTATCGCGAGATGAACTCGGTGAGGAAGCTGCTGGACAAAGCTGGGCGTCGGAGCGATGAGGGGCGTGCCACGGTAGCGGAGCGCGGCCCGGCGGAGGTGGATCATGCAGGGCTTTGGTGAGGCACGGCACAGACGGCTCACGATCCTGACCGGAGTGCTGGTGGCGATTGTGTTTGCCATGTACTTCGTGCACCGGCTGCAATGGGCCGCCGGGGCCAGGTACTCGCCGGGCGCCCTTATCGTCAACGGTACCGGCGCTCTGCTGCTCCTGGTGGGCGGCATCGCCTGGGTGGTGATGTTGGTGCGGATGATCCGTCTGGATGTGCGCGAGCACGAGCGGAATATGGCCGATATGGAGCGCCGGCGGCGAGACCTGCAGGACAGGAGGTAGCCGCCGCGGACCGGCACGGGTATTGCAGCGAACCCGGCAGCCGTCGGGCCCAGGGGTGGGGCAACCCGACGGCGCGCGCAGGCGCCGCGGCACGCCGATGACCTGCGCCGCAGTCCGGGAGGCGAACGTCGATCAGACCGCACCAGCGAACCAGGCCCACACCGGCGATAGAGCCCGCCACTGTCGCCGGAGCCGGCTCCCCCGCCGATTCCCGCGGGGAAGGCGCCGCAAAGCGGGTACTCCTCGCCGAAGACCACCCGGAGACCGCCGAGTACGTCACCCGTCTGCTTGGGCAGACCGGCTTCGAGGTCGACACGGCCTCCGACGGTCTCGAGGTAGCAAGGCGAGCAGCCCAGAGGCACTACGACCTCATCCTGATGGACGTGGAGATGCCGCTGCAGGACGGCCTGGAAAGCACAATGCTCATCCGCAGCGGCACGGCCCACAGCGACGTGCCCATCATCGCCCTCACCGCCCACGGCCTGGACGGCGACCGTGAGCGCTGTCTGGCCGCGGGCATGGACGACTACATCCAGAAGCCCCTCCGGCGGGCCGACGTCCTCCGCGTCGTTCAGACGTGGGCGGGACGGCGGCACCGGCCCTCAGCGCCGCCCGCTCTGGCTCCGCCTCCGGCCCCGGCGCTATCGACTGCCGTGGACATCTGGCCCCCCAGACAGCTCCTGCCCGCCCTGCTCGCCGCCGCCGAGCAGCACATCGTGAACATGGAGGAGGCCGCCCGAGAGCACGACGAAACGGCGGTCAGAGCCGAGGCCCACGCCCTCGAGGGAGCCGCCGCCATCGCCCGCACCAGCCGTATCCAGCGCGGTGCCCGCACGGTCGGCCACAGCGCCAGAAACCAGGACTGGGATCAGGTGCTCTCGGCTCTGGCCCGTCTGCGGGACGAGTGCGACCTGCTCCGGGGGATAGGGGAGGGTGGCTCACAGGTGGCGGCAGGGTAGGCCCGCGCCGCCGCCTCGGCGACACAGGATGCAATGGGGGAGGGGCGACGCCAATGGCGTCGCCCCTATTGGTATCGGCCCGAGACCGGCGGTCAAGACCTACAGGATGCCCGGGGTAACGGCAACGGCAAACAGGATGGACAGGATAACGGCGGATAAGGGTCGCGCGCCACGGTCGTTCGCCGTTCCCCCTCCTCCCGTCGCCCGCGCCGTTTGCGGGCGTAAGGGAGAGGGGGACGGCCCGAAGGGCCGGGGGGTGAGGCGGCCGTTTCGCACCACGGCCGTTTTCTAGATGTCGAAGTACAGCCTCTTGCCGGCATCGAAGCTGAACGGCTTGCCTGTGGCAAACCCCACCGCCACCGCCGCCGCCGTCGCCGCCATGTAGCCGAAAGAGACCCCCAGGAAGAACGGAATCGCCTTGGTGTGCGCCTTGGCCCCCCAGTAGCGGAGAATCACCTTCTGCGCCACCCACGTGATCATGAAGCTGCACCAGTACGTGCCGCCGTAGGTGGAGGCCACCAGGTACCCCCAGGGGGTGAAGGGGAAGTTCCCGAAGCGCCCCCTGAGGTGAGCCAGAGCCAGGACGATCGCCGCTCCGCCCAGGCGGAACAGGTTCGGCGCCAGCTCGAAACCCGCGTGTGAGTCGGGGAAGCTGAGCACCTTGGCATAGCTCCCCCGGGCCCAGCGCACCTCGTAATAGCCGTTCCCGCCGCCACCTACCGAGGATAGGGCGCCGATGTCGTAGAACGTGCCCAGATGGGTGTAGAAGGCCACCGCCAGACCCACGACGATGGCGCCGATGTTGACGGCGAACATCGCCGACTGCGAGACATTGGCCTCCTGGGCCAGGCGCACATTCTCCACATGGTACGCCCCCGTCTGCGGGTACTGCCCCGTAGTGAGCCAGCCCAGAGCACTGAAGTTGGCCAATTGCGTGACGCCCTTGGGTGTGCTGAAGGGGCGGGAGCCGGTGACGTCGAGGATGAAGTCACGCTCCTGGAACAAGAAGGGCAGGGCCCAGTAGCTGGGGAGCCCGGTCTCGGCCCGGATGCGGGCGTAGACCAGGGCCTCGGCGAACATCATGGCCATGAACACGACCGCCAGCCATGAGGGGGCGCCCATGGCGCGGATGAAGGCGACGGCCACGATGAAACCGGCCACGGCGCCGAAGGCGCGGGCCTTCTCCGACCAGTCCATGGATCTGGCCGCCGCCACCAGCGTGTGGCGGTTGGCCCACAGCAAGGTGGCGGCCAGGGCCAGGATCGCCCCCATCGCCTGCTGCTGCTCGGTGCCGGTGTTCCATCCCGGCCGCCGGTAGCCGTACTGCGTGGAGACCACCCAGAAGAGTTGCTGCAGCAGATAGCTGGCCCAGACGGTAAACAGATTGTCGGTGCTCATCAGGTAGCCGAAGCCGATGAGATGCGGCAGAGGGCGCATGTAGATGCGCTGCAGCTCATTCCACGGCGTGGCGTTGAGCGCCTGGAACGGATAGTAGGTGACCTTCCAATCCGGGAAGCGCGGCCAGATGGGGCTGAGCACCACCGGCAGGGCGTACCAGAAGCCGATGGCGAAGCCGGCCCACATCAGGCCATTGCGCAGGAAGGCTCGGCGCGCCTCGGAGCTGTCCACGGAGAGCTCGAGGGGCAGGTAGAGCAGAGGGAAGCGCAGGTGCTCCTGGTCGGCCCAGCGGCGCCGGAAGAGGTCCAGGAGGCAGAAGATGCCGATCCAGGAGCAGACGAGGAAGACGGTCCAGGCCAGGAGCGGGCCGGCCCAGACATCCCAGGGCACCTGGGGGTCGGGTCCGGATTCGTAGAAGGCGGTGATGGCGCGGGGATCGTCCGGGGCGAACCAGGCGGGAAGCTGCGCCCCGACGTCGGCGAGGTTTTCGTAGTACCGCGGAGCGGTGATGAAGGCCAGCAGGATTCTCACCATCCGCCGCCCGGACATGGCCACCGTCAGCACCAGGACGCCGTAGATGATGAGCAGGTCGGCCCGTGAGAACTGCCACCTGCCGCCCAGCTTCTTGAGCAAAGGGTTGATGGCGGCCAAAAGCAGCAGGCACATCACGGCGGGCACCGGCGGCACGCTGCTCTCGATCTCCCCGGCATTGAACACAAGCGCGATCTGCTGCACCGCCAGTCCTGTAAGGACCGCGAGAATCAGGGCGACTGCCAGGGCGCGCCCCGACGGCGCCTGAGGTCTTGCTGTCTCCGTGTCTGGCTGACGCATGGGCCACTCCATGGCTGACGGCCGGGGCAATCGGCTCGATCCGTTTGCCCACGGGCCGGGCAAAACGCTATTATACACTCTCTTTGCGTTCGCGGGGCGACCTTTGGCGGCGGGCGGGAGGTGGACGCCGCGGACGGCAGGAAGCTAGAGGCCCGGACGGAAACCCCGCTTTCGCCGGGAATGTCCTTCTGAGAGCGTCCGCTCCCGGCAAGAGCCGCTCGAGGGCTCTCCTGGCATTCAGCGAGATTCTTCGCCCAAGCGGCGCAAGCTCGAGCTTGCGACGCCGATGCTCAGAATGACATGAAACGGGCCGGCCGGGTTTTTCGGCCGGTTCTCCAGCGGCCGCATACCGGCCGGGCACGATGTCGACCAACGAAGAGGACTGCTGTGTATTCGTGGCAAGAGCCCACAGACCTGCCCGCCGATCCCATCCACCTGTGCTCTCGGCTTCAGCACATGGACTGCCCGGTGCTTTTGCACAGCGGCATGAGCATCGGCGCCTACGGGGATTGGTCCATCGTCGCGTGCAACCCGGCGCTGCTGCTGCGCTCGAGGGGTGACGAGGTGAGCGTGGAGGTCCGGGACGGCTCCGCCGGTGAGGGCCGGCCTCTTGGGGCCTGCGGCGATGCGCTGGAGACGCTGGAGCGGCTGTGGCGGAGCTTCCCGGCACCCGCGGGGCCATCGCCGCTGCCGTTCCGTGGCGGGTTCATCGGCTACCTGAGCTACGATCTGGGGCGGCTGCTGGAGTCGCTGCCCGCCACGGCCCGGGACGACCTTGCGGCCCCGGACATGCTGCTGGGGCTGTACACCGCGGCCCTGCTCGTGGACCACCGGGCACAGCTCACCTGGGCCTGCGGCTACTCGGCGCAGGGCCGGGAGGCCGCGCAGGCGGCGGCCCGGGCCCTGGAGCACACGGCGCGCACGGGCCGGCCGGCGTCGCGCGATGGCGGGCCGGCTACCGACGGGAGGCTGACAGGCAACTTCACCCGCGAGCAGTACCTGGGGGCCCTGCGCCGCACCATCGAGTACATCCACGCGGGCGACATCTTTCAGGCCAACCTCTCCCAGCGCTTCCAGGGCACAGTGCGCATCACCCCCTGGGAGCTGTACCGGAGGCTTGCCGAGATCAACCCGGCGCCTTTCGCCGCGTACCTGGGGTTCGATGACATCCAGCTCGTCTCCGCCTCGCCGGAGCGTTTCGTCCTTGTCCGGGACGGACTGGTGGAGACGCGCCCGATCAAGGGGACCCGCCCCAGAGGCGCCGACCCCGCGGCGGATCAGGCGCTTGCCCGCGAGCTGCTGGCCAGCGCGAAGGACGCCGCCGAGCTGACGATGATCGTGGACCTGGAGCGCAATGACCTGGGACGAGTGTGCCGCTTCGGCTCCATTGAGGTCCCGCAGCTCGTGGTCCTGGAGAGCTATCCCACGGTGCACCATCTGGTGGCGACGGTGGTGGGACGGTTGCGCCCCGAGGCCACCAACGTGGACCTGCTACGGGCCACGCTCCCGGGCGGGTCGATCACGGGAGCGCCGAAGATTCGGGCGATGGAGATCATCGAGGAGCTGGAGCCCACTCGCCGCGGTCCGTATACAGGCTGCATCGGGTACCTGGGCCTGGACGGCCGAGTGGACCTGAACATCGTCATCCGCACCATCGCGGTGCTTGATCGGACGGCCTACTTCCAGGTCGGCGGCGGTGTCGTGGCCGATTCGGACCCGGAGGAGGAGTACGTGGAGACGCTGGTCAAGGGCCGGGCGCCGGCCCGGGCGCTGGATGCCGGACTACCGCAATGAGGCCAAGGGGGGCCAGGGCCCGACGATGGTGCTGCTCTTGGACAACCAGGATTCGTTTGTGTACAACCTGTACCAGTACCTGGGGGAGCTGGGGGCGGAGCCCTGCGTGGTGCGCTCCAATCAGATCGACGTGGCGGGGATCGAGGCCCGGCGCCCCTCGCATCTGGTGATCTCTCCGGGGCCCTGCACGCCGCTGGAGGCGGGGGTGAGCAATGAGGCGATTCGGCATTTCGCCGGGCGCATCCCGATCCTTGGCGTCTGCCTGGGGCACCAGTGTATCGGCCACGTCTTCGGCGGCCGCATCGTCCGGGCGCCCAGGCCGGTGCACGGCAAGACGTCTCCGGTCACCCATGAGGGCATCGGAGTGCTCTGCGGGGTACCCAGCCCCTTTGCGGCCGCCCGCTACCATTCGCTGGTCATCAGCCCGGAGGGCCTGCCCTCCTGCCTGCAGGCCTATGCCTGGAGCGAGGACGGCCAGATCATGGCGGTGCGGCATAGGGCCTATGATGCGGTGCCGGTGGAGGGCGTGCAGTTCCACCCCGAGGCCATCTTGACCGAGCACGGCCACGCGATGGTGGCCAACTTTCTTAGCTACGGAGGCGGTCTGTGAGCAGCGCAAGAGGGTACATCTGGGTGAACGGGGACCTCACGCGGGCCGAGGACGCCCATGTGGGGGCGCTGGACCGGGGCCTGCTCTACGGCGACGGGGTGTTCGAGACGATCCGGGCCTACGCGGGCGTGCCGTTCCGCCTGGCGGCCCACGTGGACCGGCTGCTGCACGGTGCCACGGTGCTGCAGATTCCCATCCCGGTGTGCGCCGATGACCTGTACGAGGTGATCCTGTCCACCCTGGCCGTGGATCAGATGGAGGACGCCTCGGTGCGGGTGATGCTGACCCGCGGCCCGGGCGGGTCTCCCAGCGATCTGAGGCCGGCCGCGGAGCCCTCCCTCATCGTCCATGCCCGCCCCTTCTCCGGCTATCCCGCGAACCTCTACACCCGGGGCATGTCGGCCCAGGTCTGCCGGGTGCGGCGCAATGAGACCTCGCCCCTGTGCTTCATCAAGTCCCTCAACTATCTGGACAATCTGCTGGCCCGGGCCGAGGCCGCGCGGGCCGGCTACGATGAGGCCATCCTGCTCAATACCTGTGGCATGGTGGCCGAGGGCACGGCGACCAACGTGTTCGTGGTCGTCAAGGGCGCCGTCGTCACCCCACCCACGTACGACGGCGTCCTGGCCGGCATCGCCCGTCAGGCCGTGATCGACGTGCTCGATGTGGGTGAGCGCAGTATCAGTCTGGATGATCTGCTGAAGGCCGACGAGGTCTTCCTCACCAATTCCCTGATGGAGATCATGCCCCTGGTGAGTCTGGATGGCGAGCCCATCGGCCCGGGCACACCGGGCCCCATGGCCTTCGAGACGAGACGAAGGTACAGGCTGCTGGTGGCGGAGGAATGCGGGATGCCGCCGGGATAGGCGGAGCGCGCAGGTGCGGCTCGGGGCGGCGCCACGGCCGGGCGGGGAGCCCGCAAGGCGCGATCGTCGTCTCGGGCCGGGAGCCCCGCTCCCGCCCGGCGGGAGGCCTGCGAACGGCGGTGCGGCGGCCCGCCACCGACACTTCGGCCGCCATCAGACGGCCTGCAGTCCACCACACACCCGAGGCCCATACGGAGGCGAAGTCATGGCCGTTTTCACTCTCTCATCCGCGGTATACCGCACCAAGGTGCATGGGTGCTGGCTGGGCAAGACGGTGGGGGGCACCCTGGGCCAGCCGCATGAGGGCAAGGCCGGCCCGCTGGAGCTGACCTTCTACGACCCGGTCCCGGACGGAGCCATCGCCAATGACGATCTGGACCTGCAGCTCGTCTGGCTGGCCAAACTCCGCCAGGTGGGTCCCGGGATCACCGAGCGCGACCTGGGCCAGGCCTGGCGAGAGTGCGTGACTTTCCCCTGGGACGAGTACGGGGTGTGCAAGGCCAACCTGTTCGAGGGCCTTCAGCCCCCGCTCTCCGGGCAGCACAACAACTGGTTCACCGACAGCATGGGGGCGCCGATCCGCAGCGAGATCTGGGCCTGCCTGGCCCCCGGCTGCCCGGACCTGGCGGCCACGCTGGCCTATCAGGACGGCTGCGTCGACCACGGGGGCGAGGGGCTCTTCGGGGAGATCTTCTTCGCCGCCCTGGAGAGCGCCGCCTTTGTGCTGAGCGACACCGACGAGCTGCTGGACCTGGCCCTGGGCTTCATCCCGGCCGACAGCAGGACGGCCCGGGCCGTGGAGGTCTGCCGGAGCAGCCACGCCGCCGGTGACGACTGGCCCGCATGCCGCGAGGCGATCCTGCAGGCCGCCGGGCACGCCAATTTCACCGATGCGCCGCAGAACATCGCCTTCACCATCCTCGGCTGGCTCTACGGCGAGGACCCCGGAGACGCCATGTGCAAGGCCGTCAACTGCGGCCAGGACACCGACTGCACCGGCGCCACGCTGGGCGCCATTCTCGGCATCATCGGCGGCCCCGAGTGCTTCGACAGGAAGTGGACCGAACCGGTCGGCAACGAGGTCAAGGTCAGCTATGGGGTGGTGAACTGTGAGGTACCCGCCACCCTGGACCAGCTCACCGACTGGACCATCGAGGCCGCCGAGAGGATGCTGCAGCATCACGATTCCCCGGTGCGCATCGGGCAGCAGGAGAAGCTCTCGGGGCCGACCGCCGCGGACCTGGGCGACCAGGGGAGGGTCAAGGCCCGGCTGGCGGAGCTGGACTGGAAGCTCTCCCGGACCCGGGAAGACCTGCAGCTCATCAGTGACCTGGGCGGAGCCCCGACCTTCGCGCCGGGACAGACCGTGACGGTCGGCCTGACCGCCCGGGGTGGCGTGCCCGAAGACAGCTATCTGGCCCTCTCCTGCCCCGAGGGCTGGTGGCTGCGCCCCGGGGCCTCGCACCGCGAGCCGGGCCTCCTGCGGCGGTCCTTCACCCTCGGCGCCCCGGCACTGGGCGAGCTGTCCTGCGCCCAGCATCTGCAGGCCGCTTTGGTCGGCGACGAGCGTGTGCTGATCGACGACACCGTCACGCTCCTGCGCAAGCGCGGCTGGCGCGTGACGGGCCCCATCGCCCTGGTGGGCTCGCTCCTGGGGGTGCTGGACGCTCGGGCTCCCGAGGACGGCTGGCGGCCTTTGTACACCGACGGGCACGAGCTGGTCCTGGACCACGGGCTTTCGTACGACCGGTTCTACTTCGTCCAGACCGTCCTGCACAACCCCCACCGCCGCCCGGGCCGCATCGTGGCCGCCTCCCCCGAGCTGCAGGTGGTGCAATTGGCCCAGGAGGAGATCATCCGCAAGACCGAGCCCACGCGGTTCGTGCCCGCACCGCACCGCTCCGGGCCCGGAACCGTCTTCGAGGCCCCCGAGCTGCCCCGGGTGATCCCCCTAGACATCACCATCGTCGCCCGCGCCGGCCGACCCGCCCTGCTCCACCTGTACCTGACGGAGACCGCCGATCCGGAGAACCTGCACAGGTGCTGCCCCCTCGTGGGAGTGGTGGCCACCTGCGAGTAGCGACGAGGACGGCGGAGAACGGCGGACGGCGGACGGATGACCACGGAGACACGGAGTGCACGGAGTTCCACGGAGAACGGCCTAACACAGAGGACGGCGGAGAACGACGGAGAACGGCCGGGCATGTGTACGGCGGTGAGTGGTTCCGCGCCACGCGCCACGGCCGTTCCCGCCGTTCCCCTGCTTCTCCCCTGCTTCTCCCCTGCTTCTCCCCTGCCGTTACCCCCGCCACTGTCCGATCAGGGCGAAGGGCGCCCAATAGTAGGGGTTGGCATAGGCCACGGGGCCCGCGGTGGGGTCGCCGGCGAAGGCCCGGCGGGCCTGAAGGAGCATGCCCAGTTGCGCCGCCCGGAGCGCCTCGGCCGCGGGCTCCCCGGCGCCCAGGCGGCGGTGATAGTCGCCCACCAGGCGGGCGGTGGCCGCATCGTCCACGGACCAGAGGGTGGCGGTGACGGCGCGGGCCCCGGAGACGAACATCGCCGCGGTCAGCCCCAGAATGCCCTCCCCGCGCTGATAGTCGCCCTCGGCCGTCCGGCAGGCGGACAGGGTGACCATCCGGGCATTGAGGCGAAGCCCGAAGGCCTCAGGCATCGTGAGACGTCCGTCGGAGGTGGGGGAGGGGTTCTGTAGCCCGAGCGCCGCCGGACTGCTCAGCGCGATGTGCGACAGCTCCGGGTGCACGGGGTCGATGACTCCGTGGGTGGAGAAGAGGATGTGGCTGTACCGGCGAAGATGCTCGCCATAGGCCAGCGGCTCCTGAGCCGCGGCACCGAGCAGTGCCACGTTGTGGCCCCAGCTCACCGCCGCGGGCTCGCTGCAGAGGCTCTCGGGGCCGCCGCCGAAACCCGCCAGGGCGGCGAGGGCCTCTTTGCGGGTGTGGGGCAGCCGCGAGAGCACGGTGGCGGGCCCGGTGGTTGAGCGGGCGCCGTGCGGCTCTGTGTCGCTCTCGGCGGCCGTGCCCCGGCCCGTTGCGCGCCGGGCTTCGGTTGGCGGCGCGAAGACGGGATCGGCGAACACGCACAGCCGCGGGGGGTGCGCGGCCGGCGGCGCCGCAGCCTCCCGGACGCTCATGTACATCGCCAGCGAGGGCAGGGTGCTCAGGCGCCATTTCTCCAGCGCGTATTGGAGGCGCGGATTGGCGTAGACCTGCCCGGCCTCGGTGAGGTCCAGCTCGGGCGGCGCGTGCCTGGGCAGGGCGCCGAAGGGCAGATAGCACAGGGCGCCGTCGGGCACCACGATGAGGCTTGAGAGCCCGAGGCGGTCCAGGAGGGCCTCGACCGGGCGCAGGAGCAGGTCGTAGAGGGCGGCGCCCGCGTAGGCCTGCTGTGCCCGGCGGGTGACGTCCGCCGCCCCGCTGCTCCGGCCGTAGGCCGCCAGCGACTCGCGCAAGAGCCACACGAGCTCGGCCACGGAGAAGTTGGCGCGCAGCACGTCGGGCTCCACCGGCGTCTCAACCGCCGGCCCGGAGGGCAGCCGGTCGGGCTCCCCGGCCAATTGCCTCAGCCGCCGCAGGACGACATCGCCACGCAGGGCCTGGCCCCGTCCCCACAGGGGGCGCTGCTCACCGGCGGCGGTGGGCACCGCCACGGACAGCACGCCGCAATCGGCCCCGGCGGGCGGCACGACCATGATCGCCACCTGATCGGGCAAGAGCTTGTACACCAGGACGGCTTCATCGGGCGCCAACAGCTCTCGCACCTGCGGCAACCGCGCAGGCCCCGGTGCCACCACCTGCCCCCAGGGGGTGGCATCCAGCTCGGACTGCACCCGTCGCCGCCTTTGCGTCACGGCCGCAAGCTGTGTGCCCATCTGCGCCACCGTCTCCGCCGGCGCCACTGCCAGGTGTCTCTCCAGGCCCCGCTCCTGAGCCGACAGCTCCGTCCAATCCCGGTACAGGCCGGCGGTGCGCGGGTCGGCCAGGGCCACCTGCCGATTGGCCAGCAGCTCCTGCAGCACTCGGGCCCGCGAGCGGTCGGAGTAGTGCACCAGCGCCTCGTCGTAGTCGCTCCAGCCCGCCCACAGCGGGGACGGCGGCAGCCCCAGCTCTTCCCAGTACCCCGGCTCCTGCTCCTGCAGCGCGGTCTCGTCCACCCCCAGATTGCGCCGCTTGATCTCCAGCAAGAGGCTTACCATGCGGTCGTAGACCCAGGACATGCGCCCGAAGTACGAGGTGCGCAGCTCGGTGGAGCCGGCGCCCCGGTCGCGCAGGGATTCGACGATGGCGATGGCGCGGGCGAAGTGGCGGTACGCCCGGTAGAGATCGCCTTCCTGATCCCGGGAGAAGTACACCTCACCGTAGATGCCCTCGACGACATACATGGGCGCCGGCAGCCAGGGGCGGCCGGAGGTCACCGCGGAGCGGGCGAAGGCCCGGTACATCCAGGACGCCTGCTCTAGAGCGGCCAGCGCCTCCTGGTGGCGGCCGAGGGTCTGGTACTCGGCGGCGAGGTTGGACCAGCAGCGGGCCTGCTGGCTTTTCACCCCCAGCCGCTCGTACAGCTTCAGCGCCTGCTCGTGCAGCTCGAGGGCGCGCCCAAACTCGCCCAGCGCCGCGTGAGCGCTGGCCAGGTTCTCCGTGCAGTTGGCCTCCTGATGCGACAGGCCCAGCTCCCTGTAGGTCTCCAGCGCCCGGACGTACTGCTCGACGGCCTCGCCGTACCGGCCCAGCAGGTAGTAGGCCACGCCGATGTTGGCCGTACACTGGGCCACCTTCCGCACATCCCCCAGACTCTCGAACATCAGGAGTGCCCGGCGCGAGTGCTCGACGCCGCGCTCGGAGAGTCCCAGGTCGTCGTAGGCCGCCCCGAGCATCATCAGGCAGGCGGCCGCCTTGGCGTCCTGGCCCAGGCGGCGGTACACCTCCAGCGCCATGTTCTCGTACTCGATGGCCTGCTCGTAGCGGCCGAGGTTGTAATGGGCGGTGCCCAGGTTCATCCAGGCGTCGGCGATCTGGTGCTCCAGCTTGAGTTCCGTGTAGATGCCCAGGGCGTCGGTCTGGTGCCGGACGGCCTCCTGGTACAGGTCCAGCAGGTCGCAGGCGATGCCGAGGTTGCTGGCGCTGTCGGCCTGCTCCCTTTGCATCCCCAGTCCGGCGTACAGCTCCATGGCGGCCCGGAAGTGGGTGGCGGCCCCGGAGTAGTCGTCGGTTTCGTAGTAGGTCAGGCCGAGATCGTAATGGCAGCCGGCGCGCTCGCGGTCGTTGCCGAGACGCCGGTGGAGCTCGAGGGCGCGGAGGCTGAGGTGTATCTCGGCATCACGGCGCCCGA
>CAZXDD010000106.1:6279-16865 GCA_964639415.1 uncultured Armatimonadia bacterium | reverse complement strand
CTAGCGAAGCTTTCTCACACACTTCGCCGGCCGTCCGCCGGGCCCTGCCTGAGGGCTTCGGCCACCGCCTGCTCGAACTCGTCGATGTTGAAGGGCTTGCGGATCACGGTGCGCCGGGTGCGCTGGAGCCTATCACGGGTCTGATCGTCCAGGTACGCGCCGGTGACGAATATCAGGCGCCGCGCCTGCTCGGGATCGGTCTGCTGAAGCCCCGCATAGAACTCGCAGCCATCCATGTGTGGCATGACCACATCGCAGACGATGGCGTCGTACTTGGTCCGGGCCGCCATCTCGGTGGCCTGCCGACCATCGGCGGCGACGTCTACCATGAAGCCATACTGCTCCAGGATGCCGCGGACCAGAAGCTGCAGCCCGCCGTCATCATCCACGACCAGTATGTGGGGGAACTCCCTGTCACGACGGCCGGTGGCGGACAGCATGGCTGGAGCCTCGTTCTCTTGGCGCACACCCGCAGAATGACCCGGCGGGGTCGGACGCGATGGGCATGACACATGCGGCGGGTCGCCGGAAGCCCCGGCGATAGTGGGGGCCCGGCGGTGTGACGGTTCTCCGGCGACGGCGGTCAGGGGGCCGCCAGTTCGGAGCGCGGGAACAGCTCGCACATGCGCCCGTACAGGTCCTCCGGCAGCACGGTATCGCCGACCGGCATGTTGTCCTTCAGTTGGCCGACCGAGGTGGCGCCGAGGATCACCGAGGTGACCGCTGGGTTCTGCACACACCACGCAAGGGCGATCTGGGCCGCCGTCATGCCCACCTCTTCGCCCATGGCCACCAACTGCTGTGCGCGCCGGAGGATATCGTCGCGCCAGTAAAGGTCCATCATTATCTTGTTCTGAGTATCATCGGCCGCCCTCGTTCCGGCTGGAGGCGGGGCGCCGGGTTGGTACTTGCCTGTGAGCACTCCGTGAGCCAGGGGCGAGAAGACCACGTTCCCCATCCCGAGCTTGAGGGTGGTGGGGAACACCTCCGTCTCGGGATAGCGCCAGAGCATGCTGTAGCGCGGCTGATTGGATACCGGCGGCCGACAGCCCATCATCTTGGCCAGATCGCAGGCCTCCTGCATCAAGGAGGCCGGCCATTCGCTGCAGCCCCAGTACAGGATCTTGCCCTGCCGCGAGAGGTCCTCCATGATCCGGATGGTCTCCTCAAGAGGAGTGTCCGGATCGGGACGGTGGCACTGGTACAGGTCGATGTAGTCCATCCCCAGGCGTCGCAGGCTGGCGTGGCACTGCTCGAACACGTGCTTGGCCGATAGCCCACGGTCATTGGGCCCGTCGCCCATCGGGGCCCACACCTTCGTTGCCAGCACATAGCTCTCCCGCGGGTACGGAGCCAGCAGCCTGCCGAAGGCCAGCTCGGCCTCCCCTCGATTGTAGGCATTGGCGGTGTCGAACCAGTTGATCCCGGAGGAGAAGGCCAGCTCCACGCATTCCCGTGCTACGTCATCGCTCACATGCATGCCGATGGTCAGGTAGCTGCCGAGCCCGACCTTGCTGATCCTCAGGCCCCACTTGCCCAACTGACGGTATTCCATGGGTAGATGTCCTCCTGTGCCGGCGGTTGTGTGCCGCAATGGCCGCGGCGCGGCCGGCGCGTCTCGATGAGCGACGCCTCCGCTCCCGTCATGGTGCCCTGGAGAGGGGGGAGTGCGCCGGCGCTGCGTCTGCGCCCGATCTCGCTGCAAGAGCAAAGAGAGCAGTGCGACAGGGGCGTGCCTGTGGTGACCGTCATCTAGCGGGTCTGAAGCATCATCTGCGCCTCAGCGGCGATGTCCGCCGGCTCGCCGATGGCCAGCACCTGCTCCAGCTCGGCGGCGGCCCTGTCCGGGGCCCGCCGCTCGGTGTAGAGCTTTGCCAGGGCGAGATGCGCCCTGGCCTCCTCCTGACGCGCCCCGTTTTGTATGGTGGTGATCCGCGCCAGCTCCCGATAGTCCTGGATGAGGCCCACCAGCTCCGGCTCATCCAGTGAGGCCATCCCGCAGGACAGGTCCTGCCACTTGCGGCGCAGGACGATGCGCCCGTTGAGATCATCGAAGGCGAAGACGGGAGGGGTCTGCGACACGGGGTGCATCACCGAGCCCGGATCCTCCGTGTGCAGGGCGCCGAACATGTGCCCCATCTCGTGGGTCAGCGTCTGAGACACCGCCTCGGGCGACAGAGCCCACTGGCTCACGGCGTCGTTCGCCTCAAACTCCAGGGAGAAATCCCTGGCCAGCAGATAGGCACCGTTGTGTGGGCAACCGAAGCCCAGCCAGAAGTGCTTGTGGGCCGGGTTGAACTCGCTGGGGTGCATGTGGAAGACCTCGAGGATGAAGCCGATCGTCAACTCGGGGCGCCTTCCGCCCAGGGCCTCCTTCAGCGAGTCGTATTTGTTTTGGAAGTCGCCGTCGGCCTCCGGGTCCCAGGTGGCCATGTCGGTGACGCCAAACTGGATGCCGAAATGCCGGTTGAACACCTCGGAGACCCTGGCCACTCTGGCGCGGACTCGTGACCGCCACTCCGGGTCGCCGGTGGCCTCGCGATCGACGACACAGGTGACCTCCACCAGCCGCGGGGCGTCCAGGTGGGTCTGGACACCGATCTCCAGGGCCCTGGCGTCTCTGGCGCGATTGCTCTCGCGGGCGTAGGCCGTCTGCAGCCGCGCCAGGTGCAGGGCTTCCTTGTAGGTCTTCAGACGCCAGCCTTCGGCGAGCAGGGCCAGGGCATGGTCGAGGTGGAAGGAGTCGGAGAAGAACCGGTCGGCCCGCGGATCGCCGGTGTAGTGCAGGTGCAAGAGCAACTCGGCTCCCGCCACCACCGCCGGCCAGGCGCCCTCGCCCGGCAGAGTCTGCTCCCAGGTCTCCAGGGCGGCATCGCGGTCGCCGTCACGGAGGAACAGACGCACGGCCGCGGCCGCCAGAGAGACCCTGGTGTGCTGGTCCAGAGCGGGGGCGGCGGACAGAGCCCGGGCCAGCCCGGCCTCGGTGTTCCGTCCGCTGAGAACGGCCAGGGCCTGCTGCTGGATCATCTCGGTGAGGGCGGCGGCCACGTTCGCGCCCTGCTTCCGCGAGCCGTAGGTATGGCCCGCGGCCACGACGCTCAGGGCCCGGGCCGTGTCGGCGCGCCCCGCCGCCAGGTCGCGAGCCACCTGAGCCAGGGCCGCCTCCGACACCCACGCCGTCAGCGTCGCCTTGTCCCAGTAGGCCAGCAAGTCCAACGCATCGGCCAGCGCATTGAGAGCGTCGGAGAAAGCCACGTTTCTCAGCGAGAGCGTGACTCGGGGGATCTCCGTGCCACGCAGCACCACACCGGCCCCCGTCTGTCTCGACAGGTCGGCCAGGACGTCGCTCAGGCTCTGATCGACGGCGTTCACACTCACACGCCTGTCGTCGATGCCCTCGGGTTTGCACTGGCCCGCGCCCATGCAGGCGCAGGCCACGGCAAGGGCGATGGAGGAAATCCGCAGCATCCACAAGTCCTCGAGGTACAAGCGCCGTCACACCGCCACCGACGCTTCAGGGCTACATGGTCTCCATCAGGTGCCAAAACGCTTGGCACTGCAAGATGAACTCCTGCTTGCCACTGCGGTCACCGAGCTTGAGACAGAGCACGCCGTCAAAGCCGCGGCAGCGGAGGATGGAGATGAGCTCTTTCACCTCGCCCTGCCCGCGGCCCGGCAGTGTGTACGCCTCCTTGCCGGGTCGGCAGCCGTCGGTGACATAGAGCACGACCACGTGCTGTTTTAGTTTACCCTTATAGTAGGTGCGAAGGAAGGGGTTCTCCCCCATGTGCGCGAAGTGGGCGGGGTTGAAGGCCAGTCTCAGTCCCGGTATCTCGGCCAGAGCCCGCTCGCAGGCGGTCTTGGTATCCAGCAGCGTGCCGGGGTGGTTCTCGGCCACCAGCGTCAGGCCACGATCCCGCATCTCGGCGGCCAGGGAGATCAGCACCCCCTCGCCCCATCCGGCGTCCACCGGTGGCAGGATGACCATCGCAGCGCCCAGCGCCTCCGCCACGTCCGCCATTCTCCGCACATTGTCCGCCACGGCCCCCTCGGCCCGGCAACTCACCGCGCAGACATCCACCTTCATCTCCCGCAGTCGGCCCTGCAGGACCCCCAGAACGTCGTCGGAAACGACGGCCAGCTCCGCCGAGAGCAGTGGGCCAAACTGGATGGTGCCTACGCCCTGATCGGTGATGGCAAGCACCGCCTCCTCCAGTCTGGACAACGGCAGGCCCAGATCGTCCACCAGCGCCGCGAGCGTGAAGTCCTCGCTCTGCAGTCTGTGACGCACGATGGCCGCCCGTTGTTTCACACAGTCGCGGCAGTTGGGGTTGTCACACAGCACCGCCGCCGGGTCGCGCTCCAGGGCCTCGATGGCCAGCTTGAGGATCTCGCCGGCCTTCATCAGCCGGCAGGTGGCCCGGCCGATCTTGCCGATCTTCATCGCGCCGGCGCTGCGAAACAGCCCCTCGAGCCCGATGAAGTCCCGGTGTGGGCCGGGGAACCTCTCCAGCCGCTTGGTACGCCGCTGCCCCTCGGCGTCCATGTAATCCCGCTCCAGCGGAGTCAGGTACGGGGCATCTACGGCCTCCTCCGCCGAGTGCAGCAGCGTATTGCGGTCCTGGTCGCAGCCGATGAGCAGGATATAGCCCTCATTCAGCCGCGCCACCTTTCCCCACGGCGAGTCGGGGCCCAGAGCCGTAGGCTGCTCGATGTGCCCATGCAGGAGCCAGTCGGCCAGCGGCCCCAGGCAACAGGCGGAGTGCGTGGGATGCAGGCCACGCTTCACCCCCGGCCACGAGCGGAACTTCTCGGTGACAATGCCCACGTTCGAGGGCGATGATCCCACGCGGAACGGCTGCTCCGAAGCCATGGCGGGCATGCAGAGCGTCCCTGACTCTCCCACCGCTTCGGCCAGCGCGGAGATGAGGGTGTCGGCGCCGCCATCGACCGGCCCCATCGCCGAGAGCGACGAGTGGGCCATCACCACCGAGCCCTCCGCCACCCCCAGCTCCCGCAATCCGCGCAGAATGTCGTCCTTCCTAAGTGCCATGCCAAGGGCTCCTCGTCTGGCCCGGGACCGCCGGCGCAGGACTGTCCGCCGCGGACCCGGGGGCCTGCTTCTGCTGTGAACGCTCCTTTCCCCGCACGGCGGCGAAATCCTCGTGCTCTCGCAACGAGACCCGCGGACCGCCGCGGTGTACGGCGCAACAGGCGCTCAACACCGATGGCACTCAGCGGCGAGGGTCGGTGTTCTACCTACACGGCCGGAGGTGAGGAGAACATGCCACAGCCCGACGAGGCCCCAGTCCGGAGCGAACAGGTGCATGCGCGGCCTCACGGTCGCGTCCCCACGGCGACGCTGCTGGTGGTTGTCTGTCTGCTACTCCTGGCCTGGGCCCTGCTGGTGCTGCCGGCGGCCCGCCAACGCTCGATAGACCGGGCGATCATGAAGGTCCTCACATCCGCCCGCCGGCTGGCCCTCGAGGTCGAGACGATCAAGCGCAACACCGGGGCATACCCCGAGCAGAAGACGGCTTACGAGAGCATCATGAACTCCGGCGGCGAGTCTCTGGTCTACGAAATCGAGGAGGCCCTGCGGGATCTGCACGGCCTCCGCCGTTCCCCGGGCTTCACCCATTTCGGCCCGCCATCGACCGCCGAGGCCGCCGCGGCCGGGGCCGGCGAGTTGTATGCGGTGATCTCTGACGAGGTGGCGGTTCGCATTCTGCCCGGCGGGCTGGTGCGCGTGACCGATAACCTGGTGCCCTCGGCGAGGGTACGGCCCGATTGGCTGCGGGTGGACGGCCCCGAGGCCTCTGACCGCGACGGCCCCGGTGGGGGGGAGGACTAGCGGCGTGGCGAAGCAGCCCGCTTTCGCCGCCAATGTCATTCTCAGAGCGTCCGCTCCCGAAGGGAGCAGCTCGAGCAATCTCCTGCGATATCGCGAGACCCTTCGCTATCTCGCTGCGCGAGATGGACGTTCAGGATGACATCCTGCCGGTAGAGCGGGCCTTTCGGCCGGATCTCCGGCCTCCGCCGAAGGTGCCTTTCCTTTTCCCCGCGAACCTGCCCCAGAACCGGCGCCGACGGTCCTGTTCGGCGGCGCCACGGAGGTGGGCCCTTGCCCCGGCCCAATGTGGTGATGTTCATCACCGACGGCCACCGCGCCGGCGCTCTGGGCTGCTACGGCTCAGACATCGCGCACACGCCCCACATCGACGCCTTCTCTCAGGAGAGTGTCCGGTTCCGTCGGGCCTTCTGCACCCACTCGGTCTGCATGCCCACCCGCGCCTCCATCTTCACCGGGCGCTATCCCCACGTGCACGGGGTGTGGGCCAACGGCATTGCCCTGCCCCGCGATGAGGTCACGCTGCCGCAGGTGCTCGCCGAGGCGGGCTACGCTACCTGCGCCACCGGCAAGGTGCACTTCGAGCCCCAGGAGCCCTATGAGGGGCGGGCACCGATCATCGACACCTCGGAGCCCTACTACGGCTTTCGTGAGGTACACCTGAGCGAGAACGCCATCGGCCGGGAGTACCTGGATTTCATCGACCGCGAGCACCCCCGGCTCTCGCAGCAGGCCCGCAAGCGCGTGGACATGCCGGCGGAGGTCCACGAGCTGCGGTGGATCACCGATCAGGGCATCGACTTCGCGCGGCGGCACGCTGCGGGTCCCGCCCCCTTCTTCCTCTCCTGCTCCTTCCACGAGTTGTCGCCGCCCTGCATCACCCCTCTGGAGTATGCCGGGCATTTTGACCCGGCGGATGTGCCGGTGCCCGATCTGCGCGAGGACGACCTGGCCGGGAGGCCGCCCTTCTACCGCCAATGCTACGAGGGCTATCTCGCCCGGGGCCGCCAGCCTGACGAGCCCGCCCTGAGGCGACTCATCGCCGGTTACTACGACCAGCTCCGCTTCATTGACCATCAGTTCGGGAGGCTCACCGAGGCCCTGAGGAGCCTGGGGCTGTGGGACAACACGATTGTGCTGTTCACCGCCGACCACGGCCTGTCGCTCAACGACCATTGGCAATGGCGGCACGGCCCGTTCCTGTTCGATGAGGTCACCAACATCCCTATGCTCTGGCACGCTCCGGGGGTGACGGCGGCGGGAGCCAATCAGGCGCTGGTGGAGGGTGTCGACATCATGCCCACGGTGCTGGAGTTGTGTGGGGTGGAGACCCCGGCGGGGGTGCAGGGCCGATCGCTGGTGCCGCTGCTACGTGGTGCGCCCGGGGCCCTGGGCCGCGAATCGGTGCTCCTGCAGGAACGCCGGGCCCCCGACCTGGAAGTGCGCGGCATCGACCCCGACACCGTCTGGCAGGTGGCGCTGCGCACCGAGCAGTACAAGCTCACCCATTACCACGACTATCCGCATGGCGAGCTGTATGACCTGAGACAGGACCCGGGGGAGTTCGTGAACCTGTACTCAGACCCGGCATATCGTTCCGTGCGGTCCGATCTTGAGGCCCTGCTGGTGGAGAGATTGGTGGGCTCGCAGGACCCGCTGCCCGGGCGACACTGGGCGTGGTGATCGGGCCGGGGCCGGACGTCAGACCCCCGGATGGGGCGCCCCGCGCCCGCACGTGGCTTCGCGCCCACGGTGTCGCTGCCGCTTCTCTCGCAGGCGGCGGATGCCCGGCGGCGGCACTCTGCACGACTGCCGCCACGCGCCGTGGGTATACTGCACAGGACCGGATCGTGCGGGCCACGGTGTTGTGCCGAACCAGAGTCGACCGGGGCGGCCCGCCACACGGGGGACCCCGGCCCCATCTGCCGCGCCCGGATCATGCCGAAAACGTCCAGCCGCGGCGCGGTGTGCCCGCGCCGCCACCACCCATCACGCTCACTCGCCGAGGAGGGCATTCCATGCGCCGTTTCATCATGCCACCGATCGCCCTGGCGGCCCTTGTGGCCTGCACGCAGGTAACGGCGGATGTCGTCCTGCGCTATGGGTTCACCGCCGGCCAGACTCTGGTCTATGACTGCACCAGCACCGGGGAGGGCGTTATCCAGGCCATGGGGCGTACCGACCCTCTGCGAACCTCGGCCGCCTTTGCCTATGTGGTCTCCTGCACGGGGGTGAGCCCCGAGGGGAACATGACCCTGGTTCATGAGGTGCAAGAGCCGCGGATCAGCGCGATGTGGGGCTCTCAGCCGATAGCCACCAATGTGAGTATCCCCACGGTTATCACGGTGATCGAGCCCGGCGGCCGGGTGCTGTCCACTCAGGTGCAGCAGGCGGCGGTCGCCGGCGCCGGCGGCCTCAGCGGCATGATGCCCGGGACGGGCTTCGATGTGGGCCAGTTCTTCGGGGAGCTGCGCGGTCCGAGCTTCCCGGCCGAACCGCTCGGACCGGGCAGCAAGTGGCAGGATCAAGTCACGGTCACCACCCAGTCCGGCCAGCCCATGGTCATCGACTATGTCACCGCCCTGCTGGACTTCGCCAAACTCCACGACAGGCCCTGCGCCCGGCTCCAGACCGAGTACCGGGTCCCCCTGGACCTCTCTCTCTCCGGTGGCGGGCTGTTCACCGCCACCGGGAGCAACGTGGGTAGCCAGATCTCGTACTTCGACTACGAGGCCGGCCGGGTCCTGCGCTACGACGGCACCTCGGACACCGAGATGACCATGGCCACACCCCAGCTCTTCGGCGGCGGCGGGCAGCAGACTTCCGTCCAGATGAACCTCAGGTCGATCACCTCGGTGGTTCTCAGACAGGGCTAGCGGCGCGAGCGGAGGCGAAGGCGGCCGAGGAATGCAGCACCGGGCTGCCCGGGCCTGTGGGCGGGGCGGCGCTTACCGACGCCGCCTCCGTCTCGCCGTCCGTCGCCTCTGCCGTTTTCTCCCGCTTCTGCTCTCTCCGTGTTCGGCCGTCTGCGCCGTGCCGGCCTTCCCTGACGTTCTGCTTGAGATTCCGTGCGCTCCGTGTCTCCGTGGTCTGACGTCGCCGTTGCCTTTGCCGCTCCCTGCCGTCGCCGCTGCCCCTTGCCGCTTGCCCACCGCCGTGCTATCCTCACACCACTGCAAGCCACACTGCGCCTTCTCCAATGAACCCACTCCGGAGGCCCGCCATGTGGATCGCCTGCCCTCTGCTGCTCTTGTGCCTCGTCCTCACCGGCTGCACCGCCGTCTGCGCCGTTCCTCTGGACGCGTTGATCTCCCCGACTACTCAGGTAGCGCTCTCTCGCGAGGGCAAACAGGTGGGCACCATCTCCTGCGGCCTGTTCGAGACCGGCTGGCGCGGAGCCGGCCTGGGTGGGCCGGTGTCGGGTGAGGAGCCCTCGGCCGAGCTGCAACTGGGGAAGATCAAGGCCCCCAGCGGTGCCGAGGTGCGCTGCGAGCTGCGGCCCGAGATCGGTGACGGCTCGCTCACCCTCAACTACCGCCTGGTCCCCCAGGCGGACATGGCGCTCAACAGCTTCCATGTGACTTTGGAGCTGCCGGAGGCCGTGGCGGCCGGCGGCGGCTTTGTGGCCGACGGAGAGGACGGGGAGTTCCCCGCCGAACTGGGGGCCGTGCACCTGCGCTCGGCGCCCACCACGGACCTGGCTCTCACTCTGGCCGACGGCTCCGCGCTACGTCTGCAGTTCTCCGAGCCCACTCCGGTGCTGTTGCAGGACAACCGGCAGTGGGGGCCGTCGTTCTCGGTGCGTGTTGGCCCGCAGATGGCGGACGGTACCGCGTGGCCCGCGCAAAAGGCCCTCGAGGTGTCCCTTACCCTCACCGCGACCGATGGCGTAAGGACGGAGATCGACGGTCCGGTGACGATCGCCGCCGGTGAGGACTGGGTCCCGCTTTCCGTGGAGCTGGATATCGAGCCGGGCTCGGCGGTGGACTTCTCGGGCTTTGGGCAGCTCGACGCCCCGGCGGGCAAGCACGGGAACCTCATCGCCCGCGAGGACGGCCATCTGGCCTTCTCCCGCCGCCCCGAGCAGCCCTTGCGCTTCTATGGCGTCAACTTCTGCTTCACCGCCCACTACATCACCCACGAGCAGGCGGAGCGCCTGGCCGAGCGCCTGGTACGCCTGGGCTACAACACCGTGCGCTTCCACCACTTCGACAATCCGCTGGTGCTGCGCGAGGGCGGCGTCTCCACGGCCCTGAACCCCGAGACGCTGGACCAGCTCGACTATCTGTTCTCGGCCCTCAAGAAGCGCGGCATCTACATCACGATAGACCTCTTCATCTCCCGGCAGGTGTTCGCTTCCGAAGTCTTCCCCGGCGAGGAGGGGAACCTGGCGATGGATGAGTTCAAGATGCTGGTGCCGGTCAATGACGCGGCCTTCGCCAACTGGCAGGCCTTCTCCCGCAATCTGCTCACCCATGAGAACCCCTACACCGGGATGCGCTGGGCCGACGATCCGGCCCTGGGCTGGATCAGCATGATCAATGAGGGCAATCCGGGGAACTTCATCGGCCGCGTCAGCGACCGGGCGCGGGGCGAGTGGACGCGGGCCTGGAACTCGTGGCTCGGGGAGAGGTACGGCGACGCCGCGGCGCTGGCGGAGGCCTGGGGAGTGGAGCCCGGTGGCGACCCGCAGGCCGGGACCGTGCCTCTGCAGGCCGCCGGAGCGGGCAGTCCC
>CAZXDD010000106.1:0-6269 GCA_964639415.1 uncultured Armatimonadia bacterium | reverse complement strand
CAACAACAACCTGCTGCTGGTCGAGACCGAGCGAGCGATGATGCAGCGCATGCACACCTTCCTGCGCGAGGAGGTCGGCACGAAGGCGCTGCTGACCAACATGAACGGCTGGAGCAACCCGATCCAGACCCAGCTCGCCCGGCAGGTCTACGACTATGTGGACGACCACTTCTATGTGGACCATCCCCAGTTTCTGGAGCAGCCCTGGCGGCTGCCGTCACGGTGCCCCAACACGAGCCCCGTGGCCGCCGGGGCGCCGGGCGGAAGGCACTGCGCCTTCACCAGACTGCTGGACAAGCCCTTCACCATCAGCGAGTACAACTACTCCGGCCCGGGACGATTCCGCGGTGTGGGCGGGATCATCACCGGCTGCATGGCCGCCCTGCAGGACTGGTCGGTGGTCTGGCGCTTCGCCTACAGCCACGGCCGCGATAACCTCTTCGAGCCCCGGGGCGCCGGGTACTTCGACCTCGTGACCGATCCGCTGAACCAGGTGGCCGAGCGCGCCGGGCTGTGCCTGTTTCTCCGCGGCGACATGAAGCCGGCTCCGCACAGCATCGGCATCGCGGCGCCCGCCGCGCAGCTCGAGGAAGACGTCGCCTTGACCGCAGGGGTCGCGCCGCCGTGGAATGCACTGGCACTGGTGACGAAGGTCGGCACCTACGTGGGTGAGAAGGCCCCCGCCGACATCGTCCTCAGTACCTCTCCCGACGGTGCGGGGACGCTGGACGCCCATCCGTACAGCCCCGAGGCCGGGCCGGCGCTGGTGGCCGAGATGCGCAGCCGCGGCTGGCTTTCTGCGGACAACCCCACCGACCTTGGGGCCAGGGTGCTGCAAAGTGAGACCGGCCAGCTCACGGTGGACGCGCCCGAGGATGTACTCACTCTAGACACTCCCGCCACCGCGGGCGGCTATGCCCCGGCGGGCAAGAGCATCAAAGCCGCCGCCGCGAGCATCGACATCCTCGACACCGACGCCACCGTGTGGGTCTCCAGCCTGGACGAGGCCCCCATCGCCGGCGCCGGCCGACTCTTGATCGCGCACCTCACCGACCTGCAGAACACCGGGGCGAAGTTCGGCGAGCGCGCCCGCCAGACGCTCTTGGCCTGGGGCGAAACGCCTCATCTCGTCAGGGCGGGCAGGGCCACGGTACGCATCGGCCGCGAGGCGCGCGGGGATGCGAGGGTCTACGCCATCACCACCGGCGGGCGGCGACTGGGGGAGGTGCAGGCAAGCTGGGACGGTGATGTGCTGGTGATCCCCCTGGACGTCCGTGGCGAGGAGGGCGCGCGGGTGATGTACGAGGTGAGCTTCGAGCAGTAACGTATCCCCCGGGGGGCCGGCCCAGGACCGTTCCGGCGCCCCGGTCTTCAGGCAGCACTCGCGGTGCCGGTTCGTTTCACCACGCCCTTTCCGGGAGATTGGCCATGGGCCACCTGCTCGCCGTCTGCATTGCACTTTGCCTGGCCGGACCCGCCTCGGCCGTCACGCGCTACTACGTCTCACCTGCCGGAGATGACGCCGGGCCCGGAACCCCGGCCGCCCCCTGGCAGACCATCGCCCATGCCCGTGACGCCATCGCACCACTCATCGCCCGGGGCCTCACCGACGACCTCGAGGTCGTCCTGCAGGCGGGCACCTACGAGCTGTCTGCGCCCCTTGCCTTCGGCCCTGCAGACGGCGGCACCCTCGAGCACTCCGTGCGCTACGTTGCGGCCCCCGGAGCGGTGGTCCGCATCAGCGGAGGCAGAGCCATCACCGGCTGGACCGAGGCCCAGGACGGCCTGTGGGAGGCGCTTGTCCCCGGCGTTGCCGGCGGCGATTGGTACCCGGAGCATCTGGTGGTTGACGGCCGCGCCGCCACCCGCGCCCGCACTCCCAAGGCCGCGGACGAGGCCCCTTATCTGCAGATCGCGGGGCAGGAGTTGGAGGTTGAGGCCCGTCGGCTGCACCTGACCTTGCCCGCAGGGATCGTGCAGGACCTGGGCAACCCGACCGACATCGAGATGCTCGCCCAGGGGAACTGGGCCATCAATCGCATGCGGGTGCAGGCCCTCGACCCCGCCGCCGGCACCGCGAGCTTCCTGCTCCCCGCCCCCGACCCCTCAAAGCTCGCCTGGAACTGGCCCGGACCGGGGCGCTGGTTCTATCTGGAGAATGCCCGCGAGTTCCTGGATGAGCCGGGCGAATGGTACCTGGACCGCGCCACCGGCGTGCTCACGTACTATCCCCTGCCGGGACAGGACATGAGCACGGCCGCGGCCGTGGCCCCGCGCAGCGTCCACCTCCTACAGGTGCAGGGGACCGCCGAGCGGCCCGTACGGAACCTGCATTTCGACGGCATCGGCTTCGAGCACTCCGCCTGGCCGCTGCCGGAGGGCAACTACCACGGCATCCAGGCCTGCCACCATGCCACCGGGGGCGAGGTCAACTGGGCGGTGGTGCCCTGTGCGCTGACCTTCGAGTACGCCGAGGGCTGCTCGGTGCTCGGCGGCGCCGTCGCCCACTGCGAAGCGGGCGGGATCGAGCTGCGCCGCGGCTGCACGGACTGCGTCATCGAGGGCAATGAGATCACCGACATCGGCGGCAATGGCGTGATGATCGGCGGGCCCGATGACGAGGCCGAGGCCCCGCAGCGCAATCGCGCCAGCAACAACCGGGTCCACAACTGCGGGGCCCGATTCTTCGGCGCCATCGGCATCTGGAACGGCTTTGCCGCCGGGACCCGGATCACCCACAATCTCGTGTTCGACCTCCCCTACTCCGGCATCTCCGTCGGCTGGGTGTGGGCGGCGCAGGCCTCGGCCTGCAAAGAGAACCTCATCGCCGACAATCACATCCACCACTGCATGGGCAAGCTGTGCGATGGTGGGGGCATCTACACCCTGGGCCTGCAACCGGGAACCGTCATTGCCCGCAACCTGATCCACGACATCTACAGAAGCACCTACGCCCAGGGGGCGCCGAACAACGGGATGTTCATCGACGAGGGCTCCACCGGCTTCCTGTTCGAGGGCAACGTGGTCTACGCCACCCCGGGCGGAGCGGTGCGGCACAACCAGAACACGGCCGAGGGGCACCAGTGGAGGGACAACCACTTCGACCTGGCGGTGTGGGCTCCGGGCCTCATCGGCGGCGCCCTCTCCTGCCCGGCGGCGAGCGTGGAGGTGCCCCACTCCGACGCTCTGGAGCCGCGGGACATCACACTGGAGGCCTGGGTGAAGCTGGATCACTATCCGCAGGACGGGGACAGCCGGCGTTGGATAGTGAACAAGAACGATGATGAGTGGATCGACGGCCACTACGCGCTCAATACCCAGGGCGATCGGGTGGGAGCGTACCTGAACATCGGCGGCGGGCAGGACAACTCGCTGGACGCATGGAGCGAGGAGGGTGTCCTGACGCTGGACCGGTGGCACCACCTGGCCATGACCTACGACGGCGAGTTTCTCCGGGTCTACGCCGACGGCCGCCAGGTGGCCGAGGAGCAGATCGGCAGGCCCAGGACTCTCGGTACCGGTCCGCTGGCCATCGGAAGGCGGCAGGATCAGTACAACAGCTTCGAGGGTCTCATCGACGAGGTCCGTGTCTACGACCGTGCGCTCACCCCCGAACAGCTCAAGGCGCACTACGAGGCGGGCAGCCGGGAGCCCCCGGAGCCGCCGGCCCCACAGGCGGGAGTCATCGGCTACTGGGGGTTCGACGACGACACGGACGCCCGGGCGATCCTGGAGGCGATACAGAAGACCGCCGGGCCGCAGGGCCGGTGGAGGGAGAGGTTTGGGGAGGGGTAGGGGAGCAGGAGACGGGGCGCGTGCAGCGGCGATCCACTGGAGGTCCGGCATGGACACCGGGGCCATTGAGTACCGCGAGCTCGTCGGCATCGACGATCCGCTACTGCCCGCATGGCTCACCCTCTACGAAACCGCCTTCCCCGCCTGTGAGCGGGTGCTGTGCGCGTCCTTCCTGCGCCTCCTGCAGGCCAAGGCCTCGGGCGAGCGCGAGCACGAGCATCTGCTGGCCGCCCTGTTTGAGCGGCGGTTCGCGGCCCTCGGCAACTACGTGACCAGACCCGGGGCGCGCGGCGCCTATCTGGTCTATCTGGCCACAGTCCCGGAGCTGAGGGGTAAAGGCATGGGGGCGGAGATGTACGCCGAGATCGTGCGCCGCGTGAGGGCGCAGGACCCCACGAGCAGGGGGATCGTCATCGAGGTGGAGAGCCCCGACGAGCCGTCCACGGAGGACCCGGAGCTGGCTCGACGGAGGATCGGCTTCTACAAGCGGCAGGGAGCGAGGGTGCTCGGCGGCGTGGAGTACTGGCAGGGAGTGCCGGGGCAGCGCGCCATTCGGATGTGCGTGATGGTCCACCCCTTCGTGGAGATGTCGGCGCGCCAGGGTCTGACCTTCGCCCGGGCGGTGCTCGGAGGAGTACGCCGGCCCGGGCCCCTGGCGTGGGAGTAGGGAGCGCAAGCCTGGAGCGCTGTGGAGCGGTTTGCGGCCCAATGGGCCTCTGAGAAGGAAGCAGCGGAGGCACCCCGCGTGCGCCGACGCGCCGCGCGGTCCGCTCAGACCTCGCGAACGGCGAGGACTGGCTACCGGGGAGGGCGGATTCCGGCGGGCTGACGCCGACGCTTCTGCGTCTGCCGCCCCTCCGGGGCTAGACCCCTACAGCGGCACCTTGCCTGCCCTCACACAGGATCACCACCTGCGCCCCCCCGCTCACTCATCCTCCCACCCCCGTGCTACCAGCTCCGCCGGCAGGAGGCCGTCGTCATTCTGTGCCGCGAACGGCTTGACGCGCACGGGCCCTCCATCCTCCCGGTAGAACAACGTTGCATCGGTATGGGCGTAGTGGTTGATGAACTCCGGGTGGTGGGAGGCGACGAGCACCTGGGCGTTAACGCCGTCGGCGGCATCCTCGATCTCGTGGATCCAGGGCTGCAGCTCCGCGAGGGCCACGTAGTTCTCGGGCTCGTCGAGGCAGAAGGTCACGGCAGGTCGCCCGGCCGCCGCGACCCGCCCCAGCACCGCGGCGATGGTGTACAGCCCGATGGGAGCCCTCTGTCCGTCGGACAGGTCGGCGAAGGAGTAGTCCAGCAAATCGCCTCCTTGGCGAATGGCGGCGCTGAGCGTCCGGCTCCTGCCGCCGCTCTGCCTCAGGTCCAGGCTGTCCAGGCCGTCAATGACCTCCGCGAGATGCCCGCGGAGAGCCATGCTGACGTTCGGGTCCTCCTGCAGCAGGTGCCGGTACCAGGAGGCGTAGTTCGCCAGGCCCTCGGAGGGGCTGCTCGCCTCGGCGTCGGTCTCGGCCCCCATCCGGTGCGGGTCGATCTGGACGCAGTGGACACGCGCCAGCCGCTCCCTGAACCAAGTCAGCCTCGTGTTGTGCCTCCCCGGCTGGATCACGTGAACGCCCGAACGGTTCCAGTCTATGAGAACCGGGCGGCCCTCTCTGTGGTCGTCGCGATACAGATGGGCCTCGTCGCGACTGCGGCTGAAGAGCGGCCCCCAGCTCCCGACGGCCTCCGTTCGGTAGCCCAGTGCCTCCTGGCCTATCCGCCACTTGTCACGGTCATCGGTGTACTCGACGGAGAGCTCATACCGGTACTCACCACCGATGCCGGGGACCTCCAGCTCGAAGCGCTGTGTGTCGCGGCTGTCCCAGCGCGTCAGGGTACCGGGCTCCAGCGCGTCGGCAACCGACGCCCCCTCCACGACCAGCCTCCGCAGCATGCCTACCACCTCGAACACCGACGACTTCCCTGTTCCGTTGCGGCCCAGGAGCAGCTCGTTGGCCTTCGGGCGGTACTCGAAGTTCGAGAACGCCTTGTAGTTGTCGACATAGAGCCGCGTGAGCATGGCCGGCGCACCTCCGATGCGTGTGGCGCCTGTCCACTGTAGCCTGCCCCGGCGCCTGTGTGTAGTACGGCCCCCCCCGGTGTGCACATCGCCCATCGAGGCGGCCAAGTCATCTGTGCCGCCGGCCTGCCTTGCCGGGTTACAACACTGTAATCCCCCTGCCGACCCTCCATTCATGCCCCCGGGCCATACTACCCTCGACAGGACACCCCGGACGCCACAGCCGCCGCGGGGTACTACGCCGGGCCCAGGTGCCCGCAGAGGTGGTCTAGATGAACAGGAAGGGCTTCACACTCATTGAACTGCTGGTGGTCATCGCGATCATCGCGATTCTGGCGGCGATCCTGTTTCCCGTGTTCTCCCGCGCCCGGGAGAAGTCGCGGCAGACCGCGTGTCTGAGCAATCTCAA
>CAZXDD010000105.1:14630-16928 GCA_964639415.1 uncultured Armatimonadia bacterium | reverse complement strand
CGGCGGTCGACCCACCGAGGTCGCTCTCGCCCTGGCCATCAAGGAAGTCTGCCAGAAGACGCGCGGCATCGAGATGACCAAGCAGAAGTTCTTCCACGAGTACTGGTTCCTGATGGCCAAGGGCCTGCTGGATGAGGTCCTCACCAAGTACCCCGACTTCCCCGTGACCCAACTGGCCCACGCCGCTCAGGTGAAGGCCGACTGGGAAGGCTACCTGTGGCACTGGGGCATGCGGACCATGCTGGCTCAGGGCGACAACGTGGCTCTCCGCGAGGCCGCCGCCCACATCGCCAAGGCCCGTATCGCCCTGGCGACGATCAACGCCATCTGCAAGTATGGGTTCCTGATGCGCGATGTGGACCGCACGAAGCTGGGGAAGATACTGGCCCCCACCGTGGAGCACGTGGCCAACTGCGTCCAGCTTGCCTACGGCAATGCTGACTTCGACCCGGCCACCATCGAGCGCGACGAGAACCAGCGCAGCCGGCTGATGGTCGAGGTGTTCGACAACTACATCCTGTGGGGTCACAACTGGAACTGGGAGCGCTCTCGGAGCTGGAGCTACCTGGCTCGGGTATCGGAGAACCTGCCCACCTACAAGTGTGACTCGTGCGGCACCAAGATGACCCGCGACGGTCAGATGTGGCGCTGTTCGCGGTGTGGCAAGGGCACGCGCCCGGCGATCCCGGGCACTCAGGAGGTCGTGGAGGCTTCGGTGTGTCTCAAGTGTGGTTACGTCGACCAGTACCGCTCCAGCGCCATCGCCTGCCCGGCCTGCGGCAATCCGCCGGACGGACGCTACGAGCTCAAGCGCGGCTGGAACTCGCCTACCTTCGCCCGCCGCCAGCAGGGGATGAAGAACGCCCAGCATCTACACAAGGTGGCCGAGAACCTGTTCGCCAGCAATCTGCCCACCACGGCCGACCGCGATGCCTACGCGGCGTGGCAGAAGGCCTCGCCCGCACCGGAGCGCGTCCCGGACCTGCATCGCATGGAGGCCGAGGCCCACTCGCTGCGGCTACGCGACACCCTGGCGCCGGACAAGCACTAACCGCCGAGCGACGCACTTCCCGGGCGGCCCGAGAGCCCGGCAAACAGACGCCTAGCCTTCCCCACGGAGGGGCATCGGATGAAATCCTTCACCGTCATCTCAGCCGGAGCCGTCGCGCTCGCGGTGCTGGTCACGCTCTGTCTGGCGCCACAGGTGGCCACACAGCCTGAAGGAGGCCCTCCCGGCGGGATGCCGGGCATGGGGGGACCGGGCGGAATGCCCGGCGGAGAACCCGGCGGAATGCCCGGGGGCGGACCGGGTGGGGCCCCGGGCGGAGCGCCCGGCGGAGGTGGCGGCGAGACAGACGCCTCCGCCTGGCCCGAGATGACGCTCCAGGACATGGCGGTTCAGTACGCCCTGGAGGAGTCGCACTACCACATCCGCAAGGGACGCTTCGAGGCCCCGCAGACCTACGGTAGCGAGTACGAGATGCCTGCGGCCATGGGCTACGCCCAGTGGGCCTACGCCATGCAGATTGACAACGACTCCACCACGGCCACGGCGGACCACCTGGTGCTGGAGCACGGTGCCAGTTACGACGTGCCCTACGGCCATACGCCGCGCTGCAAGTGGTGTGGCTGCGCGATGCCCGCGTCACTCACCCATTGGCCATTGGAGAATGGTGAGAAAGTGGTGGAATGCCCCAGGTGTGGCGCCCGGGACTCGTTCCCCATTGGTCTGGTGCTGCGCTGCCCGGAGTGCCACGACGTGGTGGCGGGAACGATGGCCGGCGGTGCGCGCTGCCCCACGTGCGGACACCGGTGGGGGGCGACACGCAAGGCGTGCTCCAACTGTGGCCTGCAGGTGAGCATGACCAGACGCGCGGGTCAGACGTGCCCGCGCTGCAAGGTGAAGTGGGGTCACGATGTTCCGTCCGGGAACTACCCCCAGCGCAGTGTGACGCCGGTGTCGGCCAAGGGCGAGGGGCACGGCGAGCAGTGTGAGGCGTACTCGGCGGTCACGGGCCGGCGGTGCCCGAACAAGACGCTGCGCGCCCCGGCCGAGGGCGGCCCGCGCACCTGCTGGCTCCACAGGCACCAGGCCAAGACGGATGAAGTTGCCGCCAGGGGGCCGGTCGCAGCCGCCGCGGGCGGCGGGGCCCCGGCCGGCGGCGGGATGCCCGGCATGGGTGGCGGCATGCCCGGCATGGGTGGCGGTATGCCCGGGATGGATGGAGGCGGCATGCCCGGCATGGGGCCCGGTCCCAGCGGACCTCCCGGTGCCGGCGGTGCTCCTCCCGGTGCTCC
>CAZXDD010000105.1:0-14530 GCA_964639415.1 uncultured Armatimonadia bacterium | reverse complement strand
TGGGGCCCGGTCCCAGCGGACCTCCCGGTGCCGGCGGTGCTCCTCCCGGTGCTCCCTCCGGGGGCGGTGGCGGCGGGGATGACGGGGGCGGCGGCGGCGGAGACGAATAGGCCCGCTCCGTGGCAGTGGAGTATACCAACCGACACCGGCCAGGAAGAGTGGATGCCATGTTCAGCTTGAGCGTGATCAGTGACGAGATCTCCCAGGACTTTCAGCGCGTGGTGGACGTGTGCAGGGAGTACGATGTGGCCATGGTCGAGCCGCGCTCTGTATGGGACACTCCCCCGCAGAGTCTCACGGCCGAGCAGGTCGCCCGGGTGAAGTCGATCCTGAAGGAGGCGGGCTTCCGGGTCCCCTGCATTGCCTCGCCGTTTCTCAAGTGTGACCTGGGCGACCCTGAGCAGTACGCGCAGCATCTGCAGATCCTGCGCACCTGCATCGACCTGGCTCACGAGCTGGACTGCAAGATCATCCGCGGGTTCACTTTCTGGAAGACCGGTCCGGCTCAGGACGTGTGGCAGCAGCTCCTGGACGCGTACGCCGAGCCCATCGCCATCTGCGAGCAAGAGGACGTCTACATCGGCATCGAGAACGAGGCCTCCACGCACATCGCCACGGCCGCCGAGGCGGAGCAGATGTACAAGGACCTGGCCACCGATCGGGTTCGGGCCATCTGGGACCCGGCCAACGAGGTGTTCGCTCAGGACGGGGAGCTGCCCTACCCCGATGCGTTCCGGCGCATGAAGCCGTACCTGATCCACGTGCACATCAAGGATGCCGTCAAGGACCCCGATGCCGAGGGCGGTGCCCGCTGCGTCCCGGTGGGCGACGGCGGGTACATCGACTATCCCGGCCAGTTCAGGGCTCTCCTGGACATGGGGTACGAGGGGGCCTGCAGCCTGGAGACCCACTGGCGGCCCAGCTCGGAGCTGGACGAGGACCTCCTCAACCGACCCGGAGGCACGGCCTTCTCGGCCGGCGGTGAGGAAGCCAGCCGCATCTGCTTTGACAAGATACGCGCGATGCTCTCCGACCTGGTCAAGTAGCGCCAGGTGAGCGGAGCATGCTGCTGTTCTTGCGCGGGGGACCTTAGGGGCCCCCGCGCTTGGTATCTGCAGGTGTCCGGGTCAGGGCATCGGCAGGCCCCTCGGGTCGACCTCACCCGTAGGCCGCCCACCCCGCGGCAGACGCCTGCCCCAATCGGAGGACCGGTGTGCCGGCACTTCCCGTCTCCATGAGCCTGCAGGACTGCTATCGCCACCTGCCCTCTCGCCTGTGGCGCCTCGCGGCCGCGGCAGGCCTCCTGTACCTGGCGCTGTACGGCTCCGATCTGGCGATCACGCAGGACCTGGCGGCAATTCCCCCCGCCACCGGATTGGAGGGGCAGGTCGTTGCCCCTGTGCCCCCGGCGTGGGCCTACGTGCCTTTCGACCCCGCCACGGCCCATGCGGGCGACGGGGCCGAGAACGGCCCACGACTGGACAACGTGGTGGGTCGGGAGCAACTGCAGCGCAATGGCCTGTACCGCCGGGTCATTGAGATCCGCCGCAAGCTGGGAATCTGTTGCGATGCCACAGTGAAGGATGGCGCCGCCGCCCTGTCGCTGCGCACGGTGCTGGACCTGATCGGAGGCGAGCTTGCGCCCACCTCGGACGGGGTGCGGATCATCAATCGCGAGGGGCAGGTGGTCCTGCGTCCCGGCGAGGCATCGGCTTCGCGCAACTTCGTCCCCACCCCTCTGCCCGCGGCGCCGTACTCTGCCGGCGACGATCTGATCGTCCCCGTGCGCTCTCTGTGCGCGCTTTACGAGGCAGGATTCTCGTACGACGCCGACACCGGGCTGGGGGAGGTGAGCTACGGAGACAAGCGGGTCCGGCTCATCGCCTCGGAGCGCGCCTTCCACATCGAGATCGACCGTTCAGACCGCTGGGTGCGCATCTTCTATGCCGGCGAGCTGGCCAAGCACTATCCGGCGTGCACCGGGGAGGGTGGCAATACGCCGGTGGGTGAGTTTCACATCCAGAACCGCTGCGTCTGGCCGGGCTGGCGGGCGTACTGGGGGGAGTACATCCCCGGCGGCACGTCCCGGAACCCGCTGGGGGCCAGGTTCCTGGGCACCAGCGCGCGGGGTAGGGCGACGGGCTGGACGATCGGGATCCACGGCACCAACCAGCCTTCCTCCATCGGCCGCCGCATCAGCGGCGGCTGCGTGCGTCTGCACAACAGCGACATCATCGAGGTCTACGAGGTCATCCCCATCGGTACCCGTGTGAGCATCCATGAATGATCCGGGTGGGCCCGGACGGGAGCGCCCATGATTGTCGGTCTCGGCGTGGACATCTGCTCGGTTCAGCGGATGGCGCAGGTCACCGAGCGCCATGGCCAGAGGTTCCTGGACCGTGTGCTCTCGTCGCGGGAGCAGGCGGCGCTATCGACGCAACGTGTCGGCCCGGAGCGTGTGGCCGCGCGCTTCGCGGCCAAGGAGGCCCTGATGAAGGCCCTTGGCACCGGACGGGCCGCCGGCGTGGGCTTCCTGGACATCCACGTGCTCAACCACGAAAGCGGCCGGCCACTGATCGATCTCACCGGACGGGCCGCCGAGGTGGCCGCGGCACTGGGCGTGCAACGCGTGCACGTGTCCATGTCCCATGAGCGGGAGCACGCCGTGGCGGTAGTGCTTCTCGAGGGCGAGACGCCTTAGGGGCATCACTCCATAGCGTCCCCCGGCGGCCGCCACCTGTCCTACGCCCCACCACCGGGCCATTCCCTGCCGCCCCCACTTGCAGCCATGCTCATCGACCGCTACCTGCTGCGCCAGACGATCCTGCCGCTTCTCATCGGACTGGCGGTGTTCATGGTCATCCTCATGTCCGAGGTGGCCCTGCGCCTCGGCGAGGCCCTGTTGGGCGCCCGGGTCCCGGCCGTGATGCTCGGCCGCTACCTGTGGTACAACCTGCCCCATGTCATCTCCTGGTCACTGCCGGTGGGAGTGCTGACGGGCGTGGCGATGGTCTCGACGGCCATCTCTCGCAATGGCGAGGCGATCGCCGCCAGAGCCGGGGGGATGAGTCAAAGGCGCATCTGGCTGAGCCTGTTTGGTATCGGCCTTTTGGCCTCGGCGGCGGCCTTCGCCCTCGAGGAGTACGTGGTTCCCGAGTCCAACCAGAGAAGCCACGAGGCGCTGCGCAACCTCACCCACCGGCAGCCTGTGCTGCAGGCCCGGGACCAGCAGGCGTTCCGAGACCAGCAGGGCCGGATCATCTATGTGGAGCACATGGACGCCAAGACCAACCGCCTGCAGGGCGTGATGATCCTGGAGGAGGACGGCGAGGCGCGGCTGACCAGTCTCACCGCGGCCCGCCTTGCAGAGCTGCACGGCGAGCACTGGGTACTGCGCGACGCGGTCCATGTGAGCTTCGACCGCTATGGCCAGCCGGTGGGTGCGCCCCAGCACTTCCAGACTCGGGCCACCACCCTGTGGGAGGCACTGCAGGACTACTATCTGGACCAGCGCAGTGAGTTTGAGATGACCACCCGGGAGATGCGACAGGCGGCCAGGGCGATGGAGGTGGGTGGGCTCGATGCCCAGCGCATGCGAGTGCGGCTGCAGTTCAAGTACTCCATGCCGGTGGCGTGTCTGGTGTTCGCTCTTGTCGCCGCCCCGCTGGCGGCCCGCTACGCCCATCTCGGAAGCTTCGTGGGCATCGTGATCTCGATCCTGGTGGTCTTCCTGTACAACGGCGTCCGGTCCTGGGGGCTGGCCTTCGGGCTCGTCGGCGAGCTGCACCCCATCGCGGCCGCGTGGGCACAGAACGTGATCTTCGGCCTGCTGGGGCTGTGGCTGGTGTGGCGGGCGGACTAGAGCTCACATTATGCATGAACGCATTTATGCCACATTCCGCCTCAGTAAAGACTCTATCGCTCGCAATAGTGCCGTTCTCCCCCCTCCTTTCCTCCCGTCTCGCCGGTCGTACCGGCGAGTACAAGCGGCTCGAAGAGACGCCGAGAGGGGGGTTGGGGGGGTGAGGCGACGTGAGTCGGCGCCCGCCCGGAACCTGCATGATCTGAGTAGAGGCCTGCATGGGCACCGGTCTCGCCGCACCCCCGGCCCTGCGGGCCGACCCTCGCTCCCTGACTGCGCCAGACGGCGGCGCAGACGGGAGGAGGGGCAGCGGCGACGGCAAAGGACCGTGGCGGATGGTGCGTGGCGTGGGACGGCGGCGGGACGAGAGGCCGACCGCACCAGCGGTCGTTGGCTCGCCCCAACCTACCCACGATTGCCGGATCGGCGCGCCAGCATCTCCCGCACCGCGTGCACCGACAGCCTGTGGGCCGAGGTGCCCGAGCCGCCGGCGATGATCGCGCCCACCGCGGCCCCCCACCTGAGCGCCTCCGCGTCGTCCATCCCCGCTAGCCGCGCGGTGAGGAACCCCGCATTGAACGCGTCCCCGCAGCACGTGGTGTCCACGACCTCCACCGGGAAGGCCGACACCGCGTGCTGCTCTCCAGTGCCGACGAGCACCGCGCCCTTGCCGCCCAGCTTCAACGCCACCTGCCTCACCGTGTGGGCCAGCTTCTCGGCGCCCGCCACGGGGTCGCTCTCCCCCGTCAGTGCCGCAACCTCCACTTCGTTGGGCATGAACACATCCACATGGGGCAGGACATCCCAAACACCGTTGTCCCACTGCTCGTAGGGGTCATAGCCGGTGTCCAGGGAGGTCGTTACGCCTAGCTCTCGGGCCCGGGCGAGCACAGCGCCCAGGTCGGGTTGGAGCTTTCTTTGCAGAAAGTAGCTGCCCACATGGATATGCCGGGCGCTGCCGAGGAGTTCCGCGGGGGCATCGGCGGCGGTAAGTGAGTCGATGGTGCCCAGATAGGTAACGAAGGCGCGGTCCTCGGGGCCCGAGATTGACACCGTGATGCCCGTGGCCAGATCCTCGTCCCGGGCGACCAGGTCGGTGCAGACCCCGGCTTTCTGCAGCTCGGCGACCAGGAAGTCGCCGAAGTCATCGTTCCCCACTCGGGCGCAGAGCGCGGCCGTGAGGCCCAGGCGCGCGGCGAAAGTCGCTACATTGGCGGTGCAGCCGCCCACGTGCATCCCAACACCTGCGGCCAGCACCTCGCCGCCGAATCGCGGCAGCTCGCGCACGCCGGACAGGATCAGGTCAACATTGACCTCACCGATGCAGAGAAGATCGAACTGCGGCATGGTCGGTGCCCTCGGAATGGGAGTTGGCGCCGCGGATGTCTGACGCCGTCGCTTGCGGATGGTATGTCGGATCCGGAGGTCCTCCGAGCCCGTAGTGCATTGGCGGACCTCAGCCCGCCGCGCCCAGAGGCCTGGAGCGGAGGATCACCTGCTCCACCTTGCCGCCCCGGCGGGTGCCGTGGAGCCAGGCGAGCAGTCCGGGCACCGGCGCGACTTGCTTCTCCTCGGACAGGCCCAGGGGCGTGGCGGCCGCACGGGCGCCTTCTTGCCCGGCCACCCGCTCGAGCACCCCGGCCATCTCGCCGACGCTGACGGCCTCCACCACCGATGGCTGATCGACCTGCCAGCGTGTCACGGAGAACTCGCCCTTGACCGCGGTCCAGTCGGCCTCGGTCACACTGCCCTGCTTGTCCTTCCACAGGCGCTTGGTGGCCCACACCCGCTGCCCGACCTCCGGCTTGACCGGAGAGTCAAAGCGCACACGCACCAGGACCTCGCACAGCCCGAGGTCGGCCACCCGCAGCTCGCCAGAGGTGCCCTTGTTGCGCCAGTACGCCAGGGCGCCGGAGTCGGCGGACCAGAGCATGCCCTGGGCGGCGCCGCCGTGGTCCAGAGCGCTGCCGGAGACTCTGTACCGCGCCGCGGTGGGCGGCCAGACGGCGAACAGCCCTTCGGCCGAGGAATAGGCCAGGGCCGAGCCGTCGGCGGTCCAGGCCGCCGCTCCGGCCTGGGCGGCAATCTTGGCCGGCACCATCCCGGGCAGGCCACCCATCCACAGGGCGCCGGAGTCGTCGAAGTACAGGTACTGCTCCGAGTGGGGAGTGGGGCGGTCGTAGTCCAGGTCGGCGCTGAGCTCCTGGCTCCTGCCGTGGGCGTCGAGAAGGACACACTTGCGGCTCTCCCCGGCCCATACGGCGATGGGGCCAAAGCCCGGGTGATGGCGCAGGCGCAGCCACTGGCCCCCCACCACCTCCACCAGCGGGCGAGTAGCGCCGTCCCCGGTACTGACGGCCAGGGCGGCACAGGTCTCGCCGTCCTGCACCAGGGCCCAGATGACGTCATCGGTGGGCCAGGCCAGGAACATCCCGGGCCCGGTACGGCGCGGCGGGCCGAGGTAACGGGGCTGCCCGCCCGTCACCGGCGCGACGCCGAGCTGAACCCAGTCGCCCCCGGTGCTCACCCAGTAGGCGATCTCGCGCCTGGAGGGCGAGAGGGCAAACCTCGGCGAGCCGGCACGCTCCATACGCACGGCGGGCGCCCCCATGGGATAGACGCAGACCAGCGGGTCCGCCGGCCACTGCGTCCAGCCCCCCACCGCCAGGCCCCGCTCATCGCCCAGCCAGGCCGCGGAGTCCACGAGCATCTCGGCCAAGGGCGCATCGCGCACCACGTGCAACTGCCGAACCTGGTGCAGCCCCAGAGCGCAGGCGGGCAGGGGCGCGGCGGCCAGGATGATGAGTGCGGTCCGCAGCGGCCTCCGGATCGGGGAGGGGCGCGGGTGGCTCACGGCATGGCGTCGGGGGTTCATGGCGTTGGCATCCTCTGGCTGCGATTGCTCGGTCTGTGGGGATGGCAGTCCCATGCGTCGGTCGCATCACGCTAGGCCTGGCCCAGGATGTACTTCTCGATGGCCTCGGCAACTCCCTCCGCACTGCTCGCGGCCACATAATCGGCGGCGCGCTTGACGGGCTCCTGAGCATGGGTCATCGCCACACCGACACCGGCCATTTGCACCAGCTCCAGGTCGTTGAGCATGTCGCCCATGCCCATGGTCTGCTCGGGTGCGATGGCCAGGTGCTCGGCCAGCCACAGGAGGGCCTTGCCCTTGCCGGCATCGGGGCTGAGGAACTCGATATACTCGGGCATCGAGTGGGTGACAACCAGGCGGTCGCCGAAATGCCTCTGGCCCTCGGCCAGGACCTCCGGCGCGTCCTGCGGCGGCACGCAGACGATGATCTTGATGGGGGCGCGCCCCGAGAAGCGGCGCATGTCTCCGGCCGGGACGGCGGACATCCCCGTGCGGCCGAGGTACAGCAATGCCCAGCGGGAGAGGCGAGTCACGTACATGGTGTCGTCCAGGTAGTAGTGCATATGCAGGCGGCGGTCGATGCAGTACTGCACCACCTCGGCGGCGATCTCCGGCGCTATCGGGGCGGTGTAGAGCGCCTCGGTCTCGCGGGGGCGTCGCACCTGGGCGCCGTTGAAGGAGATGATGGGCACGCCGTGGAGCTCCAGTTGGTCCACGAAGGTCTCGGCGGAGACATGGGGGCGTCCTGTGGCGATGGCGACGGTGACGCCCCGGGACGTGGCCGCCCTGATGGCCTCAACATTCCGCGGAGAGACCTCCGCGTTCACAACCAAGGTTCCGTCCAGATCGATACCGATGAGCTTGATCTCAGGCATTGTGCGGGAGAACTCCGATTTGGTGGTGAGACGGTCCGAAGCAGGTCGTAGGGCTTCACGGGGCGCCCCATAGGGTGGCGGGCGGGTGATTTCACCGGCCGCATTGCCCTGCCTGCGTCCTCGCCGGCGAAGAGCGGAGCGGGGAACGGGTTGACGCGGCATTATACTACAGGCAGGATAGTCGGCGCGCAAATACAGGGTGTGGGGAAGGGACCTTTGGCGCAGGCGTCGAAGTGGCTACAGTTGCAGGTGACGCTGGAGCGCACACACTCCACAGCAAAGGAGGGCCTTGATGGACACCAAGCCGGTCGCCGAACTCAGACGCATCGCCAACCATGTGCGACGCCACGTGCTTGAGATGATCAATGCCGCGGGTTCGGGCCACCCGGGTGGTAGCCTGTCCGCCGCGGACTTCACCACGGCGCTGTACTACAACCATCTGAGCTTCAAGGTCGACGATCCCGAATGGGAGGGGCGAGACCGCGTCTTTTGGTCCAAGGGCCACGTGGCCCCACTGATCTACACCATCATGTCAGAGGTGGGGTACTTCGATAATGAGGTGCTGTGCACCCTGCGCCAACTGGGGAGCCCATTGCAGGGGCATCCCAGCGCCGACCGCTGCCGGGGGCTGGAGGTATCCTCGGGCTCGCTGGGCCAGGGGCTGTCGGTGGCCGTGGGCACCGCCCTGGGCCTGCGCCTCAAGGGCTCGGACGCCCGGGTGTACGCCATCATGGGGGATGGCGAGCAGCAGGAGGGCCAGATCTGGGAAGCCGTGATGGCCGGCGCCCACTACCGGCTGGACAACCTCTGCGCCGTCCTGGACCTCAATCGGCTGCAGATCGATGGCTTCACCAGCGAAGTGATGAACATCGACCCGATCACCCTCAAGTACCAGGCCTTCAACTGGCACGTCGTGGAGATCGACGGTCACGACATGGCCCAGTGCCTGGACGCCTTCGAGGAGGCCGAGGGCCACAAGGGCGGGCCGACGGTGATCGTCGCCAACACGGTGAAAGGCAAGGGCGTGTCCTTCATGGAGAACGTTGCCGGTTGGCACGGCAAGGCGCCCAGTGACGAGGAGCTGGCCGCGGCGCTGGGCGAGCTCGAGGAGGAGGCCAAGGCGCTATGAGCAAGATCGCATCTCACCTACTCTACGAGTACGGCAAGAAACTGGAAGCCAAGCCCGGGCGCGACGGTTTCGGCACCGCCCTCATCGAGTTGGGCCGCGAGAGCACGGATGTCGTGGTGTTCGACGCCGACCTGGCGAAATCCACCCGGACCGAGTGGTTCTGGAAGGAGTTCCCGGAGCGGTTCTTCGACGCCGGGATCGCGGAGCAAAACATGCTGTGCATGTGCGCCGGCATGGCCCGCGTGGGCCTGATCCCCTTCGCTGCGACCTACGGCGTGTTCGTGGCGGGTCGCGCCTGGGACCAGATTCGCACGACGGTCTGCTATACCGATCTGAATGTGAAGATCGCCGGCGCCCATGCGGGGATCTCGGTGGGCCCCGACGGCGCCACTCACCAGGCGCTGGAGGACATCGCCCTCACCCGCGTGCTGCCGAACATGACGGTGCTTTCCCCCACCGACTTCGAGGAGACCCGCAAGGCCGTGCACGCCGCGGCGGCGCTCTGCGGGCCGGTCTACATCCGGTTCGGGCGCGAGCCCACCCCGGTCATCACCGGTGTGGATAGTCCGTTTGAGATCGGCAGGGCACAGGTCTACCGCGAGGGCTCCGACGTAGCCATCATCGCCACGGGGCCCATGGTCACGCCCGCTCTGGATGCGGCCGAGGAGCTGGCACTGGAGGGCATCGACGCCAGGGTCATCAACGTTCACACCATCAAGCCCCTCGACGCCGATCTCATCGCCCAGGCCGCCGCCGAGACCGGCGCCATCGTCACCGCCGAGGAGCACCAAGTCATGGCCGGATTCGGCGGCGCCGTGGCCGAGGTGGTCGTCCAGCGCTGTCCGGTACCGATGCGGTTCATCGGCATTCAGGACCGGTTCGGCGAGTCCGGAGAGCCCGACGAGCTGATGGAGGTCTTCGGTCTGCTGCCGCGCGACATCAAGGCCGCGGTGCACGAGGTGCTGAAGGCCAAGTAGGCCTCCGCGAGGCGCGCAAGACGAGGGGTGAGTGGCCGACGGCCGCTTCCCCCTCCCTTGCCGGCGGCCCGTAACCGGGAGGGGCGAGGGTGCAAGAGGGCTTCGAGTTCATCGAACACACAGCCGACTACGCCATCCGGGTGACCGGAGCCGATTTCCGGGAATTGCTCTCCCATGCCTGCACAGGCCTGATCGCCCTCATGGCGGACACCACGGGGCTTTCGGCCTCGGACCACAGGGAGGCCCACGTCTCCGGTCGCGACCGCGAGCAGGTACTGGCCCGGGCCCTCAAGCAACTCCTGTACGCCCTCGAGGACGGCCACCTGCCCATCGCGGTCGCGGTCACCGCCGTCGGCCCCACCTCAGCGGCCATCCGGATCGGCACCACGCCTCTGGACCCGGTCGTCCACCGCGTGCAGGCGGCGATCAAGGCCGTCACCTATCACGCGCTGAAGATCGAGGACACCGCCGGGGGCCTGTGTGTCGAGGTCGTCCTCGATACCTGACCACCATCCTGCCGGACGCCTCTCTCCGCGCTTGCCGACACCGCCCTGCACCGGTTCGCCCCGATCCGGCGAGCCGCGTGCCCCGGCTCGCCTGTCCTCGGGCCTGCCGGGAGCTTCCTCAAAGATGACCTCGTGCTGCACCGGCTCTGGCCGTTGACGGCACACTCCGCCGCCACCCCGTAACGACCTTGCGACCACAGCATGCATCTGTGTTTACTTTCTGCGGCCGGCCCTCAAGTCCCTCGCCCTGCGTGCCGATAGTGCTACCACCTGGGGTACGGAACCGCTGCAGTCGCACGGCAGCGTTCCTCTGTGTGTGGGAGCGCCAATACCGTTCTGAGGAGGGAAGTAACTTGGTCCAGGAAGCCGCCGCGGACACGGGGGGAACCGTCAGCGCGACCGTGGGGCTCGACCCTTGCCTGGGCAGGCTCATCTTCGCCGCTCGCGGAGAGACGGGGCTCAATGTCCTGTTGCTCTTCGGACGTGACCCCCTGACGTGTGATACCGCCCAGGGCATTGCCATGCGACTACAGTACCCGCTCGCCGAGGTCAGCCAGGCACTGGGCTCCTTGAGCGAGTGTGGTGTCCTGCATTCCTCAACAGGCCCGGCCGATGCCGCCAAGACCTCCTACTGGTTGGCGGATGACGCCGAGCTGTTCTCCAGGCTGCGCTGCCTTGTAGAGACCTACATGGCCGGACCGGCAGAGAGACGCGGCCTCTTCCGGGCCCTCTCCTCTCCGGAGACGATGGCCTAGAAGCGCGGCCGAAAAGCCCACATTCGCATGGAAGTGTCATTCTGAGAGCGTCCGCTCCCGGAGGGAGCAGCTCGAAGAATCCCCCGGCGTTCAACGAGATTCTTCGCTATCTCGCTACGCGAGATTGACGCTCAGAATGGCATCCCCGTGCGGATGTCGGCTCTTGGGGCCGCGCTTCTAGAACGCAAGCACTTGGAGCGGTCCCGCCGCCGGTGGGGCGAGGCCCACAAGACGACAGGGACCGACGTGCCCGCGGGCACCCCGGTCCCTGAATTGTTACCGGCCGCCGGACTAACCCGCCCTTTGCACCTTGTCCCCCAGCACTTCCGCCAACTTGTCGCCATCTTCCGCCGACAGGCCCACGTGCAGATGCTGGCGGAACCCCTCGGCGTACGGGACCTTTGTCGGCGCCATCTGCCCCACCTCGGCACACATCTCCCGCATGGCGTGCAGGTATGAGTCCTTGCCCTGGCTCACATCCAGCCAGTCCTTCTGCGTCGCGTGGCGGCGCAGCATCTCCTCTTTGACCTCGATCTTGCCGCTGATGTCCACGAAGATTCCGGGCTGGATGAGCTGCCGCATGCCGTCGCGGTTCCCGTAGGGATTGGCGTGGTACAGGTACACATCCTGCGCCGTCGGCTCCAGCGACGGGCGGCTGACCCAGTTGCGCATGCCGCGGCAGAAGCAGGCGCTGACCGTCAAGCGACTGGAGTTCTGGTGGTCCTCCATGTAGTCCTGCGGCGACTGGGTCAGCACGATCTCCGGCTGGATCTCACGGATGACGGCCGTGACGCGCCGGAGCAGCTCGTCCTCGTAGAAGATCTCAATGTCATTCACGAGCCCCTCGTGGTACGTGGCGCCGATGACCTCCGCGGCCGCGTGACCTTCGGCGCCTCGCAGCTTCACGATCTCATTGTGCGTGTGGATTGCCGTCCCGCAGTTACCGTTCCCGATGGTGAAGATGTGGCACTCATAGCCGGCATCGGCCAGCAGGGACAAGGTCCCCGCCATCATGAACTCCACGTCATCAGGGTGTGCGGCAGTAGCGAGAGCTACCTTCGAGTTAGCCATGGTTCGTTGCTCCTGCAATGGTCTTGGCCCCGAGACAGGGGGGTTCGCTTGCGAGTACACGAATACCTCCCCGGGAAGGCCGGTGCCGAAGCCCGGCGGCCCTCGCCGGCGGAAGCAGAACGGCGGACGTCACAGTGGCCACTGACGGGACGGCGAACGCCGCGGGTCTCTGCCCCACACCCCGCCGGGGGAGCGTCCCCCGGATCCGCATTGGTATGCAGGGCTCCGTAGCGCCCCTCAAGACGCGCCCGGCGCCCCCGCCTATGCCGGCCCCCGCGGCACAGAGACCTGCCAGCTCTTGCGGAAATGCTCCCTCCCGTTCACCCTGATCTGAGCCTCAACCAGATGGTGGAAGGCCAGGGCATCGCTGGAGGTGATGGTCTGCGTCTCGATGACGATCTCCTCGCCGAGACTGGAGATCTCCATGCGATAGCCCGAATCGACCACCGCCTTGGCCGGGTCTGCCCGCGACACCGTGAACCGAGAGTGGTTGACTCCGGCGCCCGACCCGGTGACGTAGGCCACCGTCACCGTGTCATTGGCCAGGTCGGACGTCACCGTGTACTGCGGGGGTGAGAGCTCGTGCAATGCGGGCAGCGGATAGGGCGAGGGCTGCAGGTCCGGCCGCGGCAGGTCCGCCTCCGAAGCCGGCGTGACGGGCAAGACGAGGTGGGAGGCGTGCGTCCCGCCCCGCAAGACCGTCACCGTGCACCGCTCCGGGGTGGGCCAGGCGTTCTGGAGATCGGCACAGGTGATGTCCAGACGGATGCGGTGGCCCGCTGCAAAACGGTAGGCGCAGGCCAGCAGCTCGATCCCAAGCTCGTACGCCTCTCCGGGCACCAAAGCATCCGGCCGCTCGTGGGAGTTCCGATGGGTGGCGTTCAGGTAGCCCTTGGTCACCAGCGAGGAGGTGCCGTCGGGCGCCACGTCACAGAGCTTGACCACAAAGCCGACGACACCGGCCGTCGACCGTACGTGCAAGGTCGCCTGCGGGACGCCGACGACTTCCAGATCCTGCCTCAGCGCCCTGGAGGTGTAGCACAGGCTCTTCGCCTCATCGCTGCGCTGGTCCAGCGGCATCCCCCAGGGGGGAAAGGCTCCGCCGCCGTGCTTGCCGGCCGCCACCCCCACCGTCGGATCGTACTTCAGACTGTCGCTTCGCTCCTCACCCGGAGGCTCGGACAGCAGGTCGCCGTCTCCCAGATGCAGCCTCATGGCCTGCGCCCGTGCGGGCGGCCAGTTGTCCTCATACCGGAAGCTCCCCACATCCTCGGTATAGACCACACCGGGCTCGCGATACTCGCGGATGAAGAGCGTCACCGGCGGCTCATCCAGCAGCCCCGTGTCGATGCCCTTGAGCCAGTGGTCGAAGAACCTCAGGCACTCGCGGACGCCGTCGATACGCGGACCGGGGATGGCATCCTCCGGCCACATGTGCGACCAGGGACCGATCATTGCACGCTTGGGTACATTCAGGGCCGAGAAGGCCCGCAGCAGTGGGTGGTAGTACCAATCCGCCCAGCCCCCGATCACGAACACCGCGCACTTGACCCTGTCGTAGTCCGGACGCACGGAGCGCTGCCGCCAGTAAGGGCCGTCGGTGAGATGCTCGATGAACCCGATCCCCCACGGGACATTGCGCTCCAGACGCTCCTGCCACATCTGGGCCCACTTGTCGCCTACCAACTCCCGGTTCGGTGGTGCCAGATTGTACGCGGTCATCAGCGGCGCGTAGTTCTCGTACATGTACGGTCTGGGCAAGCCGCCCGGGTTGGTCCATTCCGTGTACACGTCGTCGGTGCCGGACCGCACGATGATGGCCTTCAGATGCGGCGGCGCCTGCGCCGCCACCTGCCAGCACACCACCCCGCAGTAGGAGATCCCCCACATCCCCACATTCCCGTCGCACCACGGCTGAGCGGCGACCCACTCCACCACATCGTACCCGTCCTGACGCTCCGGATCTTGATAGACGTCTGTCGTGAACCCCTCCGAATCTCCGGTGCCGCGCACGTCGTACTGGACCACCACATACCCCTGCTCGGCCAGACGCCGGAACCGCGCGGGCGGCTCGCTGTACACCCCCTTGCGGTACGGCGAATACTCGATGACCGCCGGGAACGCCCCTTCGGCCACCGGCCGCGTCAGGTGTGCCGACAGTCGCACACCATCGCGCATGGGGATCAATGCGTGGGGCTGGACGCGGACGTCGTAGGTGGTCTTGGGCATGGGGGCCTCGGGGGCGAGTCGGCGAGTCGCGAGTCAACGGCGACGGCGATACGGCGACGGCCGTCAACGGCGGGTACGGCAAAGGCAGCGGGCTGGAAACTCAGATTATGCAGGTTCCGGGCGGGCGCCGACTCACGTCGCCTCACCCCCCGGCCCCGCCTCTCGGCGTCTCTTCGAGCCGCTTGTACTCGCCGATACGACCGGCGAGACGGGAGGAGGGGGGAGAACGGCACTACAGCGGCCGCTGAAGC
>CAZXDD010000104.1:9185-17027 GCA_964639415.1 uncultured Armatimonadia bacterium | reverse complement strand
CCCAAGCCCGTCGCTGAGGGCATCCGGGCTGATGCCCGACAGCTCGCCCACGGCGATGGAGACGGCGCCGATCCGTTTGCCGCTCTGTGTCGCCTGCCGCATGAGGACCTTGAACACGTCGTCCGCGATCCCGTGCTCGTGCACCGCATGCACCTTCTTTCACAATATCCCTGGCCACCGCGCCTCCTACAGAACCTCCAGGCCGCAGCCAGGCCGCGCCGATCCCGATACATGTGAATTATGGTGCAATCCACGCCGGTAGTATAACACCCGACTGGGCGCTGTCAAGTGCATTATTGCACAAAGCGCCAATCCGGATACGCGCTAGCCCTACAACCGTACATGCGTTCAGGCGACCCAACGGCCGTCGGTGGGGCGGGTCCCGCCGCACGGGACCCGCCAGGCCAGCCCGGAAGGCCGGCGTCGGCCTCCGGACGCGATTCGGGCCAGCCATCGCAAGGTCCCCGCCGGGCGCAACGCACAAGTACGGTTGTACTACTTGCCCCCCCAAGTCGGCATCGTACTCCTCCCGTCCCCAGTGAGGGCCATGATCTGCCCGCTGCTCAGGTCGGCGATATACAGGTCTCCGACAGGACGCTTCATGTCATACAGGCTGTCCTGGGTCTGGCCGGAGGTGGTCACGCACAGCACGATGCCCGTGCCGTCCGGGGAGAAGTCCATGCCGCTGATGACCCCCTGCCGGTCGCCCAAGTCGGCGATGACCCGCTCCCGGGCGGTCTGAGTGTCCACAACCACCAGCGGACCGTAGTTGCTGCCGAACTCCGGGTTTGCCGCAGCCGTGCGCTTGACGTAGGCCAGGCTGCGGCCGTCCGGCGAGACGGCCAGCCCGCTGTGGCGCTCGGCGAGCAGCGGCAGGAGCCTCTCGTTCTCCAGACCGGCTTTGAGGTTGGCCACCACGATATTCGCGTCCCCCTGGAAGGCGAAGGGGCCGCTGTAGCCGGCGTGGTCGGCGCTGAAGGGCCAGGCCTTGAACGCGATCCCGTCGGGGGCGATGGTGACGGGAGATGCATTCTCGCCCAGGAACGGGCCGGTCAGGGCCGCCATGTGCCCACCTAAAGCGTCCATGCTCATCAGTTGCGCGCGCCGGAAGACGTAGGCCACGCCACCGCGGAACTCCGACAGGGGCTGGAAGGGCCTGATCTCTTCCAGCTTTGTATGACCGTAGGAGGCCACCCACTCCGGGTCATTGATGACCATCAGATGGGGGTCGCCGCTCTTGCCACGCAGCTCGGAGCTGCGAACGAACACGATGCGGGCTCCATCCGCCGTCCAGGTGGGCTCTGTCAGGCGGACGCGGGACAGGAAGGACCCGGGCGCGTTGGACAGCGGGATGTCGCCCAGATCGATCTCGGTGTTCGGTGTCAACCGGCGCCACAGCAGGCTGCTGGGGTTCTCGCCGTCGAAGCCCCAGGTGGCGCTGTCTCTTTCGGGGGCCCAGAGCTTGATCCAATTCTCGCCGGCGGCCACGCCCTGCAGGCGGAAGCGGCCCTGAGCGTCGGTGAGGGTGGTGGCCGCCGTGCCTCCGGCGCTGACGCGCACACCGGCCAGGCCGAGGGGTGTCGGGGACGCCGGGTGCAGGACACGGCCGGCGATGGTGCACCCGGCCGCGGCGGGATCGACGCGGTAGTCCAGAGGCGAGAACGTGAGCTGGCGCAGGGTCCCGCCATCCGCCGAGAGGGTGAAGATGTTCCACGGATAGGCGCTACGCTCGGAGTTGAGGTCCGACGAGAAGGCGATCACCGAGCCGTCCGGGGACCAGGCGGGGTGCTCGACGCTCACCGGCGAGCCGCCGGCGGCGTTCAGGTGGCTGAGCTGCACCGGCTCGCCGCCCCCCGGCCTGCACAGCCACAGGTCCGAGCCTGAGTGCTCCCCGGGGTTTTGCCGCACGAAGACGATGCCACCGGTCGCGGCCTGCCCGGCCCCGGCGGTAGTCGTCTCGGCCTCGGTCATCCGGAAGCTGTCTCGCACCGCGGCCAGGGCGGCATCCATCTCACCGGCGGGCCAGACGCAGGTGCCGATCACGATCCACCTGGTCCCGAAGGCCACGAGCAGCTCGCCCTCCGAACGCTCGTTACCCCTGGCCGTCTGCGCCCGGCAGCGGCCGGCAGGCACACCGCCCCACGGGCCCGCCACCATCTCGCCCCAGGTCACCCTGGTCCCGTCGGCCTCGATCGCCCGTCCGGCCTCGTCCCGGATCTGGACGGCCGCGGACAGGCAGTTGGCCTCCGTGATGACGCCCGGCGCCGGGTTGGCCACGATCAGCAGCGACAGCCCGTGCTTGATCTCATCGCTCACCGCACCGATGGGATGCGAGGACACGGCAAACAGATGCTGCGTCGGATCCGCGGTGCTGCTCACCGAGGTCCAGTCCGCGGGATGACGCAAGGTGAACCGCCCGTCGGGGTCACGGAAGGTCGTGAGGTCCTGGCCCTGCGCCATCCCGCAGGTGGCTACAGCATACGCGCACAGCAGGGCGGCAAGACGGGTGGTAAGCATCTGAGGCCTCCGCCGGTGCGACCGAATGGCTACAAGCGACGCGCGCCGCCTCAGGTGGCCGCCTTAGGCCCGGCGCAGGGCGTGGAGCCGCTGCACGTGGGTCTTCTCCTCCTCGATCAGCCGCCCCACCGTGTACGCCCCCATCTCGGACACCAGGTCCCGCATCTCGTAGAACAGCAGGATCGTGTCTTTCTCGAAGTTCAGGGCGTAGTCGATGACCTGGGAATCGGTCATCGCCTCGAGGTCGCGCTCCGGCAGCGGGTCGGCGCCGAAAACACGGCTGTCCAGGAGCGCCTGGATGAACTGAGCCCTCTGGCCGCCGTACTCCTCCCTGGGGCCCTGGGCCGGCTGCTGCTCCTCTAGCAGCCTCCGGAATACCTGCTCGTGGCTGGCCTCCTGCTCGGCCAGCCACTGCAGCAGGGCGCGCATCTCCCCGTCGGAGGCTTTCTCGGCCGCGGCCCGGTAGAACCGGTACCCGCTTTGCTCTGTCTGGATCGCCATCTCCACGATCTGACCGGCCGTGAACACATGCCCCGTCGCCATCGCGATACCTCCTCCGCTGCTGTGCTCCGCGATCCGTCCCGCACACCGCGCCAATGGTCCGGCCGGAGGGCCGGCTCTGCCGTGAGGATGTCATCCTGGAGCGCAGGCGTCGCTCGTGCGAGGTATCTCGCTGTATCCACGAGATTCTCCGAGCTACTCCCTCCGGGAGCGGACGCTCTCGGAATGACACTCGCACGCGAATGTGGACCTTCCGGCCGGCCTGCTAGCCCACCACCCGCCCCGGCTCCCGCCTGGGCCCCACCTGCGACACGTCGATGGGCTGGAACCCGATGTCCGCCGCCGGCGAACCCGGCTTGAGCGTGAAATCGCCCCGGGCGGGGTCGGCGAACAGCGGGTCGCCAAACAGACTGCACAGATCCTGCCCGTCCTTGCGCCACTGCTTGACGTTGACCGGCCCCATGCTCCGGACCGGACCGCGGGTGTCGTGGTACAGATTCTGGCCGAACGAAAACTGCCCGCCCTCCCAGTTGCCACCCAGGAAGCTGCCGCTTTCGATCACCACGATATTGCGCTGGAAATACAGAGTGATGTGCTCCTCATTGCGGGTGCGGTTGATCTGGTTCTCCCTGGCGAAGGCGAAGATGTTGTTCTGGATCACGTTCTCCTTGCCGTAGTGCTGGTGGAACCCGCCGCACTTGGTGCGGTAGACCACATTACTCTGCATGAGGATCCCCGTACTGCCCTCATCGGTGTACAGCCCCCAGCCGCCATAGCCAAAGGAATCCACGTCATGGATGACATTGTGGCAGACGCGGGTGCCGGGCGAATCGCCCAGCGTGTAGACGGCGCCCATGTCCGAGAGCATGCCCTGGCCGATGTGGTGGATGTGGTTTTGGTCCACCACATTGCGCGCCGCCGAGGAGGGCGCATAGCCCCACGACCAGCCCACGGAGACGCCGGTATAGTACAGATGGTGGATGGCGTTATGAACCACCTGATTGTCATTGCTGCGGCCGATGAGTACCCCGACGGCGGAGTGGAAGATGCGGCCGCCGTCGCTGATCTCGCAGTCTTCCACCGTTGTGAACGAGCTGCCCTCGCCCAGCTTCACCCCACCGGCACCCAGGTCGTGCAGGCGGCAGGCGCGCACGCTATTGCCGATGCAGCCGGGCCCGAACTCGAAGGCATAGTTGCCGATTCTGGATACCTCGCAGCCGTCGAAGCAGCAGGCCCGGGCGTTTTCGGCGTAGATGGCGCCGGGCACGCTCACGGCCGCCTGGGGCGATCCGGCCTCGTCCTTGGGCAGATCCCATTCCGTGTGCGAAAAGCACAGGCCCTCGAACCGGAGGTGCTCCACCGCCCGGGCGGCGGTGCCGCGCAGCTCGATGAGACGCGTCAGCCGCGGAGCGATGAGCCGCAGACCTTCGGCCGTCTCGCCCCGGCGCGGCAGGAATAGCAGGACGCCCGCGGCCCGGTCCAGATACCACTGCCCCGCGCGGACGGCGGCCTCCTTGACGTTCTCGACAAAGTACCGGCAGCCGGGGCCCTGGGGGTCCTCCGTAAGGCGGAACACGCTCTGCTTGCCCAGGCTCACCATGCCGGTGGCCTCATCGAAAGAGGCGATGGGCAGGCGCGAATCGGTCCACAGGTGCAGGGCGCAGACCTCTACATCCGCAGGGTTCTCCCAGCTTCGCACCTCCCCGGGGTTGCAGATGAAGCGCCCTTGTCCCTCATTCCAGGGGGTCTTGGCGGTGACGTCCGGCAGGCCGGCGATGCGGTAGAAGCCCTCTTCAGGGAGACGAGTGCGGGGCAGGCGCCGGTCCTCGGTGAACAACTGGCGGAAGCACCACCTGCCGGCGCGAACGGCGGGGAGGTCCGCGGCCAGGGCCTTCTTCCCGTTCAACTTGCCCTCGGACCAACTCTCGATCGCCACCCCGCCGCTGATAACCACCGGCTCGCCGGGATGGGCGGCATACGTCACGGGAGCCTCCGGACTGCCGCTATCGGTGGGTCCGAAGACCAATGGCTTTTCAAGGAAGTACGTCCCGTGCCGCAGGCAGACGGTGATGGGCTTGCCGGGCGTCTTCTTCTTCAGAGCTCTCACCGCCGCCACGGCCGCGGGTAGCGTGGCCAAGGGTCTCTTCTCCGAGCCCGACCACTTGTCATCTCCCTGGGGCGAGACGTAGATCGTGGGCATGAGTAACCTCCCGGTGACATGCGGCTGCTGGCCAACATGTTACACACGGCAAGCAAGGGGACCTTCTCGGGAAGCAGGCGGGAGCGAGGCAATAGGGCGGTCCATCAACTGCCCGGAGCTGTCTGCGCGGTGCACAGCCGCCGAGGGGTTCCCGCGTCAGGGCATCAGGTCCCGGCGTCGGCCATGGCCCGGGGGAGCTTGCGCACCTGAGCCTCGAGGCGCCCGTGCAGGTCTCTCACCCACGGGGGGAGCTTTCGCGCGTCCGCCGGTAGCCTGCGCGCGCGGAAATCCACGGGGCTGAGGATCACGCCGATACGCTCCACCCCCGTATCCGCGGCGAGGATGTACAACTCCTCGATGGCCTCATCGCCCATGGCGAGACAGCCGATGGAGCCTTTGCCGCCGTGGATCATGATATTGCCGCCCGGGTTCGTGCGCCCCTCGCTCTCGGCCTGAGCCAGATCGTCGCCGTTAGGGTAGTTGAGCCGCAGGGCCAGATGGAACGCGCTCAGGGGGTGCAGGGCTTCCACTCTGTAGAGCCCCTCCGGGACCTGCCCGTCGCCCTCGCGAAGCTTGGGGCCCAGTGTGCCGCTGGCGCCGAGGATCGGGTACGAGCAGATGGGACGCAGCGAGTCGGCTTCCGGCGCGGCGTAGACCTCCAGCCGCTTCTCGTGCTTGAACCCGACGAGCACCACCTCCGCCGGCGGGTAGGCCAGCCCCGCACGGGAGAAATGCGGCGCCAGTCTTGCTCGGGCGTCCGGGCCGTAGCGGGCGAGGGCCGCCGCCCGCGCCTGCGGCCCAAACAGCCGACGCACCACGCCCCGGCGCACCCACGGTGTGCACAGGCCCGCAGCGAGCACAGCCAGCCCAATAGCCAGCAATGCCACCGTCACCGGACGCGCGCTCATTGAGGCCCCTCCTTCCGCCGCCCTGTGTTTGCGCCCCGCCTTGTGACCGCACCTGCGCCCCCGCGCCCCTCCTCACCCCTCCACCGGAATCAGCCCCAGCGACGTCTGCAGCGAGTAGCCGCAGGTGCAGCCGGAGCTGGACTCGGGGATCAAGACCATGCCGCCCGCCGGGATGATGTTCACCCAGCAGCCCGGCCGCGTCACGCGGGTCAGCGGCGCATTGGTCTTGCCCCCATCCGCGATCGGGTACAGCCGCGGGTTTCCGCCGCGGCCGTACAGATAGTGGGCCGAGGCCGACAGCGTGCCGCAGCCGTGACCGCCGCGGTCCAGCCGGAAGTCAAGCTGCTCCCCGCTGCCCAGATCGAAGGCATAGGGGCGGGAGAAGACCTTGTCTCCCACGATGGTGGGATGCTGGTCTTGCTCCCCATGCCCGCCGTCGGGGGGCATGTCGGTGAGCACGACGTCATTGTGCCACAGCGGTTCGCCGTCCGCGGCGCTGTGGGCCCACAGATCGTAGCGAGGGTGGTCATCCTCGTTACATGAGCCCACCGCGACCAGCGTCCCTTTGGCGTGGCAAAGGTGCAGTACGTGCCGGACGCAGGCGAGGTCCACGGGGCGGGAGAAGACCTCCTCCCCGTCCTGCAGGCGGAGCTTGACCAGGAACGTGTCGCCGCTCTCCAGCAGCGTCTCCAGCGGCAGGCGCCCCTCAGGCCGGGCGAGTGCCTCGGGGCTGCGGCTCTCCACGAAGTAGACGGCCCCGTCGCCCAGGGCGATGGCGGTGTTGATGATGAGGCTTCCGCCCGGGCGGCGATAGAGCCACCGGAGCTGCCCCGTCTTTCGATGGGTGGCATGCAGCGCGCGGCTACACACCACCGGACGGGCATCGTAGTAAGTACCATCGGCGATGGTTCCACGGCTCATGCCGGTCCGCGCCGAGCCCCGCCTTTGCCCACTGCCGATGAGCAGCTCCCCCTCGCAGGCCACGTAGCCCCACTCCGCCGGCCCCTCCACGGCGCCCTCGGGCACGCGGTACACCCGGCCGGGCTCGCCGGTCTCGGCCGCCAGGGAGTAGCACTTGTCCTCGGCGGCGACGTAGACGTACTGCTCGGTGGCCACCAGGTGCCCACAGTCGCGGAGGGCTCCCACCCGCCGCGAACCGGCGATCTCCACATCCCACAGCACCGTGCCATTGGCGGCATCCACCGCCAGCACCCGGTTATTGCCCGGCACAATGAGCCGTCCTTTGCACACCACGGCGCCCTGCGCCCGGTGATGCCGGTCGATCATGTTCCTGGGTCCCGGCCTGCCGAACCACTGCACCCGTAGCGGCGCCGTGAGCTCGTCGCCGCTGCAGGCCGTGTTGCCGCTGTCGGCATAGGGATGAGGCCAGTCGCCGGCTCCCGGTGGCGCGCCCCCGCGGGCCGTGAGCCACAGCCCCTGCTCCCGCACCGTCTCCCACGTTGGTCCCGCACTCTCCCCCAGCCAGCGCGCCGCTCGGCCCACAGTCAGCCTGCCACCCGGCGACTCGCCATCCGGCTGCCCTATGCAGGCGAAGCCCCGGTAGGGGCAGAGCAGCTCCAGCACCTGCGCCGGAGCGGCGGGAAGTCGCCCGTCGAGCAGGGCCTGCTGGGACACGACGAGGTTCATCGACCTGGGGGTCACCTGCGGGGCCGCCGGGTCGCCCTGTCTGACGGTCACCCGCACGCCGTACAGGCC
>CAZXDD010000104.1:0-9175 GCA_964639415.1 uncultured Armatimonadia bacterium | reverse complement strand
CCAATCCTACACTCTTTCCCTACACGACGCTCTTCCGATCTCTCGATACCCACGATCTGCAGGTCGGTGAGGCGCGCGATCTCGGCGGCCAGGCGGCCGTCACCGCAGCCCAGGTCCAGGCAATAGCCCTGTGTCGCGCCGGAACGGGCCACGATGATCTCCGCCGCCCGGCGGTACCAGGCGCTCAGTTTGTCATCGGCGGAGGGCAACCGCCCGGCCTCGACGCGGGGCAGAAGGTCGGTGGAGGTGTCCAGCGAGAGCAGCTCGCTCACCCGGGGCCGATCGGGGCCCTCGACACCCACCGTGTAATACCAGTCGCGCTCCGGCGGCAGGCCACTGAGCCGGACGCGATGCTCTCGGATGGCCCGGGGCTCACGGAGCGTCTGGCCCAGTTGCTCGCTGGGGCCGTGGGAGAACACCGTCACCTCCGGCTCGGCACTGCGCCAGCTCACCTCCACCTCCCCCACCGCGATGTGCCGCACCCGCGGCCCCTCGCTGAACCGGTACGGAGCGGGCAAGAGTGCCTCGTACTCCCGGAACCTGTCCCGGACGTCCTCCTGCGAGAGCGCGCGGTCGTAGATGCGCACCCGCGCCAACGAGCCCCGGAGCAAGAGCAATTCGTCGTCGTCGTGGTAAGCCCCTAGCTCGAGCCAGGTCCTCGGTGGATAGTTGATGTCCCCCGACTGCACGGTGCTTGTCCCCTCGATCTCTCCATTGACATAGATGCGCATCACCGCGCCGTCGTAGACACCTACCACGTGGCACAGCGCTCCGGTAGGGACCTCCGAGCAGGCCTCGAGGTAGGTCACAAGCCCATCACCGTCGTCGGCGCCCACGGTGGACAGGGCGAAGGCGAAATGCCCCCTGCGATTGCCCAGCACCCAGCCCTTCTCGTACGTGCCGTTGTCCTGAATAGCGCTCACAAGCCCCCCCCACTCGCCGGGCACATCGATGCAGGCCCAGGCCTCCAGGGTCATCTCGCGCTTGGGAAGTGCTACCGTCGTGTGGTCATCGGTCACCGGTACCCGGTTTTGCTCGCCATCGAGCTTCAGCCGGTCCGGGTGCTGCAGGAACACCGCCGGGCCGATGATGGAGGCGTGAGCGCCGCCCACCAGGTCGCGCACGGTCCCTTCGCCCGCATGCTGCGGAGAGAAGCTCCAGTCGTGCAGGAGGCCGGGCTCGGCGCCGCAGGCCGAGTGGGCGAGAGACAGGAAGGCCAGGCAGAGGGAGGCCACGAGGGCACCCCCGACGGCGAACGGCGGACGGCGGATGACATGCGGGCGAGGCGTCCCGCAAGGCCGGGACCCCGGGAACGGCCACTGCGGACGGCGGACGGTTGAAGGCCGTTGGTTCATTGCGAACCCTCCCTGGGGCCGAAGCAGTCGATGACGCCCCTGTCTGTGCTGACGATCAGCACGCCATTGGCCACACACAGGCCGTAGGCGCGCCCCTCCACCTCCGCCGACCACAGCGAGCCGCCATCACCGGCGCTGTAGGCCGCCACCAGGCCGTCGCCACCGCAAAACAGCGTGTCTCCGGCCAGGATCATGGCATACGGCTCCTGACTGGGCACGTTCCAGAGCGTGCAGGCCTCCTGCCGCTCCACGATGTCGCCGATCCGCTCGTTGAGGTCCTCCACCTCGGCCTGGGCCCTTTGGGCCTCCTCGGCTGCCCCGCTGTCCTTGGCCGTCTTGAGCCTCTCGGCCACTCCCGTCTTGGTCTTCTGCAGCTCATTGCGCTCCCTGGCCAGTCGCACCCATTCGCGCCTGTCAAGCGCGCTGATGCCCTTGCCCGAGTGCAGGTACGACATGCCGCCGGCGACCACCAGATGCAGGCCCCGGAAGGCGGCCAGGCTCTGGGCGCCGGAGACGTCGCGGAAGTCCACCGTCGGCTCCATCCGCCCCGGTCCGCTGATGAGGGTCTCCTCGGTGACGAGGGCGAAGGTGCCGCCGCCGCCGCCGTAGTGGCCCCCGAGCTGCTTGCCGTCGGCGCGCCCGAAGGGCACCGGCGCCGTGCGGCCGGTGGGAACAAACAGCCGGCTTGCCGAGGCCACCAGATGCCCCTGGGGCGAGATGCTGTCGCAGTTCTCGCACCACCGCACCGCCCCCGTCTCGGCCTCCAGCGCCGCCACGTAGACCCCTTCGCCCGGAAACAGCCCGGCGCAGCAGTAGACCACGCCCTCCTCCACCACAATGCCGCAGCGCACCGGCCAGGCGCTGATCATCCGCCCGTTGCCGGGGATGAAACGAGTCTGCGGCGCCACCTGTCGCCGCCACAGGAGCCCTCCGGAGCCGGCATCCAGACAGTAGACGCAGCCGTCATCGGAGCCGACATAGACCCGGCCGGCGACCACCGTGGGCGACAGGCGCACCGGGCCATCGGTGATGAACGACCAGCGCAAGGCGCCGTCGGCCAGGTCCAGGCAGACCACGTGGTCATCGGCCGAGGAGGCGTAGTACAGGAGGCCCTCGACCACGCTGGTGTGGTAGGCGCGGTCGAAGGTGATCTCCGGCTGCAGGCCTTCATGTTGATTCCAGATGTCCCGGCGGGCCGGGGCGGGCCAGGCCGCTCGCGGCGCATGGGCCGAGCGATGCCGCCACAGGTGGAAAAGCGGCGGCCGCAGGTTCTCGACGGTGCTGCCCGTGCGGCCGAAGTCATGACGGAAAGTGGGCCAGTCCTCGGCAAGAGCCGCCGGGGACAGGCTCAAAGCGAGCAGATAGAGCAGGAACCTGGGTTGTGGGCCGAACATATCGTCTCCGTTCGTGAGTCTTGGTGGGGTGAGGCGATGCACAGGGAGCAACGCCCAGCTTGCTTCCGCACTGAATGAGTGGTACTATCGCTCGGAATATCGAGCATATGCTCGGAATATCGAGCAAGTGGCCGAGTTGTCCCGGGAGGGTTGCCAGACGCCATGTGGCTCACGAACCCACTGGATGATGTGCTGTCCTCGCGCTCGAAGGTCGCCGTGCTTCGCGTGGTGTGCACCTCCCCTGTGCCTCTCAATGGGAGAGAGATCGCGCGCCGGGCGGCGATCAGCTCCGGCAACGCCTCGAAGGTGCTCGGGGAACTGGCGGCCTCCGGTGTGATTGTGAGCCGGGATCAGGGCCGCGTCAAGACCTACGAGGTGGCCCAGGCCGCCACTCCGCTGCTGCGACGGTTGTCTGAGCTGTTCCGCGACGAAGCCGACCGGCAAAGGGAGGCCCTCGATGACCTGCTCCGGGGCATCGACGATGTGCAGTCCGTGATCCTGTTCGGCAGCGAGGCCAGGCGGGAGGGCAGAGCCGACAGCGATGTGGACCTACTCATCGTCGTCGCCGAGCAAGACGAGGCCAAGGGCGACCTGGTTCGGAGCAATGCCCTTGAGGTAGCCCGGCGGCACCTGCTGCCCCTCTCATGGCTTCTGGTCGATGGTGCCAAGCTGCGGGAGTGGGAAGAGGAGGGAAGCGCGCTATGGGCGAACATCGCGCGGGAGGGCATCTGTCTACGCGGAACGCCGGCGGCGAGGCTCACGAGACGATGGCAACGTGGCGAGAGCGACTGAGGGACGCACGCATGTTCTGGGAGGTGGCCCAGACCTCAGACGACTCATCCCACGGCAACCAGGCGGCGAGCAACGCGATTCTGGCCGCCATCGCCGCCAACGACGCTTTGTGCATGCATCTGGCGGGGCTTCAACCCAAGGGTGAATCTCACGTGGAGGCCGCCCGTGTCCTGCAGGCGGCCTGTCGCGGGACCCGCTGGGAGGCGGAGGCGCCGGGCCCCCGGCCAGGCATGCGGTGCCTCCCCCTCCACCCGCGGCACTGGTGTCTTCGTGCCGGGCGAGCCGGAAACCTCGCTCCTCCTGGACGCGGCCGGCGGTGGCGCGGTCCGGTGCCGGCGGGAGGGGGACTCTGGCCACTCGTTCTATCAAACATATGTTTGACATGCTCATCGTCGCCTGCTATGATCAGGCGCAAGGCGCGCCAGGATCATGTGAAGGGTGGTCGAGAAGATGAGCCAAGCAGTACCTGATGCCAAGATCGTCCAGTTCGGTCCGTGTCGGGCAATCGGGCTGTCGTACGTGGGGAAGTACGACAACGAGAAGATCACAGCGCTGTGGGACGGGCCTGCCTGCATCTTCACGCGGATCGGCGAGATACCGCAACCGCCGGTCGAGAAGTCCGGGGAGATGGCGGGGCACCCCATGTTCGGTCTGTGCCGGTGTGTGGCGGGAGCCGCGGACGGCTGCTTCGAGTACATCGCCGCCGCTGTCGCCTCGGCGGAGGCACCGGTTCCGGAGGGCATGGTAGAGGTGAGCATCCCGGCGTGCAGCTACGCGGTCTTCGAGGTACCGAGCCTGGAGGAGACCATGGCCGCCTGGGAGGCCGTGCCGGGTTGGCACGCTGCACACCCGGAGTGGAAGGGCTTCTGTGGCCCGGACGGCTGCGACTGCGCCGTCCATCCCTCCTTCGAGCTGTATCCGCCGGACTTCTGCCCCACAGGCCGGTTCTACCTCTACGTGCCGGTCAAGCCCGCGACCTGAGCCCGTGGGCGAACTGAGGGGGAGCGAGGGAGAGCGGTGTGCCGGTGCGAGCCGCACAGGAACACCGCTCTGCTGTTGGAGTCCGGCGACCTACACGGGCGCAGTGGCACCGGAAGCAGGTCCCGGGTCCCGCTCTCGCCGTGTGCGGCCGTCGGCCAGCGGCGGCTTTGCCGGGGCGCCAACGGGCCACACTTTCTTCGCTTCTGCAGAGCTGCCTCCCCGCCTACCCCTCCACCCGCGGCATCTCCGTCACCCTCAGATGGGTACTCCCATAGGGCACCAGCGTCAGCTCCTCCAGCGGCTCCTTCGACTCCACCGGCGACTGGGGCAGCTCGGCGGCGGAGTTGTGCTCCAGTTGCCACTGAGGCACCCGGCGCCCCTTGACCTTCAGCTCCACCGGCGGGGCCGCCGGGTCAAAGGGCACCGCAGACACGGGGTGCTGCACCACCTGCGCCTCGCCCTCCACCAGCCCGTAGTTCCACGGACTCGTCGGGTGCACCGCCCAGTCCGCCGCCGGAGGCTCTCTGCCGATTTGCTCCCAGCGCTCGCCAATCGGCAGCGAGAACACCAGTGGGCCGCGACTGAGGGCGACGGAATCGCGGTACCGGCGCTGTGAGACCACCGCCATCGGCAGCCTCAGGATGACCTCGTCGCCCTCCGACCATTCCCGCTCGATCACCTGATAGGTTCCCGCCTCGGCGGTACGTGCCTGTTCGCCGCCAAGCTGCACCATCGCCCCCTCCGCCCAATGGGGCACCCGCAGCCACAGCGGGAACTCCACGGGCCGGGAGCAGTGGACGGCAAAGCGCAGCTCCTGCCTGAACGGATAGTCGGTCTGTAGCTCGACGGTCACCTCCTGCCCGTCGGCCACCTTCGCCGTCACGCGACTTGGGGCGTAGGCCACCGCCGCCAGGCCGCCGTCTCCCGTGGCCATCCACAGGCTTGCGGCCAGCTTCGGCCAGCCCTGGTGCAGGTTGGCGGTGCAGCAGCCGTAGTTGGGCTCCAGGCCGAAGATGTTTGCCTCATCGCCGTTGTTGGTCCACTGTCGCGGGGCCACGGTGCACAGCACCTGGTTGGCCTGCTGGTCGTACTGATGGGCCCAGAAGTCCGGGGTGATCGTGGCGGGGAGGGCATTGTAGGCCACACGCTCGAGCCGGTCGGCGAAGGCCACATCACCCAGCAGCGAAAGCAGAACCTCCAGGGAGAACATCAGCTCCACCACCGCGCACAGCTCCGTGCCCTGCGAGGGGCTCTTGCCCGCGTAGTGCTCATCGCCTGAGAAGATGCCGGTCACCTGGCCGTGATAGCGGTCCAGGTTCTCCAGCGCCCGGTAGACCGCCTCGCGGTCGCCGCTTTCTCCCGACCGGCTCCAGGCCACGGCCGGGGTCTTCACCGCCACGGCGTTGTTCACCACATGCGTGGGCAGGATGCAGGCCTCGCGGGCCATCTTGTCCGGGTAGGCAAAGTGGGCGAAGTGGTCCATCCAGTCATAGCCTCCGGCGCGGACGCGGTCGGAGAGCTGAAGCAGCCACGCCTCCCCGGTACGGTTATAGAGCCAGTGGATGCTGAGGACGAGATCGGCCCAGCGGTGCATGCCCCAGTCGAACAGAGGCCGCTCATCCAGCGTGTCCCGCAGGTAGGCGCAGAAGCGCGAGATGACCTCGATCGCCCGCGAGTCGCCGGTGGCCTCGTGGTACTGGGTGAGCACCTTGAGGACGATGGTGGGCGGCCACTGGTCGTACGGCTTGTAGCGCGGCGCCTGCACGGGCCCCAGCCAGCCGCTCTCATCCTGGAAGGCTAAGAAGGCCTCGACCCACCTCTGCGCCTTGGCCTTGAGCGCCTCGTCATCCAGCAGGTAGGCCAGGGGCAGGAGACCATCCACGTAGTACGGTCCGCGCTCCCAGCCCTCTTGCTCTCCGCCGAGCCAGAGGTTGTTGGGCCCAAGGTCGGGCCAGATCTCATCCAGGTGTCCGGTGAGGCCCTCGGCCTGGATATGCAGTTGGTCAAGCAGCCAGCCGGCAGGCTTCACCGCTCCCAGGGGCAGCGGGATGAAGGCGTTGGGCTGCAGAGGGGCCCGATTGGCGACGGGTTCAGTGGGCATGGCTTCCTTACCGTTTCGTGGTGGTGGTCGATAGGGGCCGGCGAATAGCGGGACGCGTACAGTGCGGGGTCCGGGGGACTGGTCCCGGCACCGATCGGCAGGATGGTCGGGGTCTGGGGCAGAGCCCAAGGGTGTTGAGCCGCTGGTCGTTGGCCGTTGGCCGTCACCCGCCGTTGAAGTCTTTCAGGGCCTGGAACATCGCCAGTAGGTTCTCGATGGGCGTTTTGGGCTGGATGTTGTGGGTGGTGTTGAAGACGAAACCGCCGCCGGGGGCGAAGACCTCCAGGCGGCTGAGCACCTCGCCGCGCACCTCCTGCGGGGTGCCGAAGGGCAGGGTCTTTTGCGTGTCCACGCCGCCACCCCAGAAGACCAGGTCATCTCCGTACTCGCTCTTGAGATCCCGCGGCTCCATGCCCTCGGCCGAGCATTGGACGGGGTTGAGGATATCGAAGCCCGCGTCGATCATGTCCGGGATCAGAGGGTCGATGCCGCCGCAACTGTGGATGAAGGTCTTCCAGATCGTGTTGTCGTGCACCCAGTCATTGAGTCTCTTGTGGAAGGGCTTGTAGAGGTCCCGGTAGGTGGCGGGCGAACAGAAGGGTCCTTTCTGCGTGCCGAAGTCTGTGCCGCTGAGCACAACCACCTGCACGCGGTCACCGATGACCGGGCCGACCTGGGCCAGGTTCTGCAGGGCGATGTCGCACTGGGCCTCGAAGACCTTGTAGACGTAGTCCCGCCGGGCAAGGGTGGAGACATACCATTCCTCCACATCCCGAATGCCTTTGGGGTGTTTGAGGAAGGGCGCGGGCACCAGGGCGATGTCGCCGAACGCGGTGCCGGGGAAGCCGGCCACTATGGCGTAGGGTGTCTTCGTGTACAGCCGGTAGATCTCGGCCCGGAAGTGCGCGATGTCCTCGGCGGTCAGGAGCTTGAACTCCTCAAGGTTGTCGGCCGGATCGAGATTGTCCTCGACGATGGGCTCCTGACGGATGATGCTGTCGAAGTAGTAACCGCCCTTTGGCATGCGGCCCGAGGGCGGCACGGACCTGTCGCCCTCGGGATACTGGACGATGGAGCCATCCGGCTCGGGCTCGGTATTGAAGGCACCGGGTACCAATACCGGGGTGCCGTCATTGAGCCGCCAGGGCTTCCAGTCGCGGTTCTCGAACCCGAACAGCCCTGTACGACCGCCCAGCCCCACCGTGTCGACGCCCAGCGCCTCGCGGAGGTCGTCGGTGACCTCGCCCAGCATCTGGTACGGCTCGCCGACCTTCACCGGGTCCTCCGGACCGCAGAGCCCCAGAGCGACCCGGAGCTTGTGCAGGACCGAGGCGGAGATTCCGGTGATTGCCGTGGACCCCAGGTCCAGAGGCACGCGGTCGGCCTCCTGATGGTTGATGGCTCGCCGAACTCGCTGGTGGGCTTCCATGCGGACCACGCTCCCGGGCCGTCGAACTGGTCGGGAGAGGTTCGCCCGGCGAGGCCTGCAGTCCTGCCTGGCCGGGCACACGGCGACTGTGCCGAAGGCATCCGGCCATTCCGCTCGGTCCGCGCCTGCCCCCGGTGTATCCTGGGTTCCGGGAGCAAACCCCGGTGCGGTGTGTGTTCTGTTCTTCACGAGACGGGCCCGCAGGCCCGCTTCCGGGCGGTGGAGGTCCGGTATGCGAGTGGTTCAAATCGACGGCTCGTACGGCGAGGGTGGCGGGCAAGTGCTGCGCACCTCACTCACGCTATCGGCGTTGCTGGGGGTCGAGATCGAGATCACCCGCATCCGCGCCGGGCGCAGCAAGCCCGGTCTGGCGGCGCAGCACGTCACCTGCGTTGCGGCCGCCGCCGCGGTATGTGGCGCCCGGGTGCGCGGCGCCGAGGTGGGAAGCCAGGTGGTGCGCTTCACTCCCGGGGCCGTGCGGGGCGGCGACTACGTCTTCGACGTGGCAGACGTCAGGCCCAGCGCGGGCTCGGTGAGCCTGGTGCTGCAGACCGTCCTGCCGGCCCTCTTGTATGCCGCCGAGCCCAGCCGCCTCACCCTCCGCGGCGGGACGAACGTCCCGTGGAGCCCGCCGTATGAGTACCTCCGCGACGTGTTCCTGCCCGCCCTCGCGGGTTGCGGAGTGCGCGCGAGCATCCGAAGGCTCCGCGGTGGCTGGTACCCGGCGGGCGGGGGCGAGTTGTCCGTGGCCATCACGCCGCTGGAGGGACCGTTGCGGCCCTTCTTGATGCCACAGCCCGGACCGCTCCGGCGATTGTTCGTCACCAGCACCGTGACCGCGGGCCTGCCGGAGCACATTCTCAAGCGCCAGACCGCCGCCGCGCTCCAGGCACTGCCGACGGAGCTGTCGCGCCGGGCCAGGCGCGCGCAGGAGCAGCCGGAGGGAGGCCCCGGGACGTGCCTGTGTCTGGCGTTGGAGTACGAGCGTGGGTATGCGGGCGCGAGCGCTCTGGGTGAGCGGGGCAAGCCGGCCGAGGCCGTGGGCAGGGAGGCCGCCGGCGCCTTCACCGAGTACCTCGCCTCCGCCGCCGCCGTGGACCGACACCTGGCGGACCAACTGCTC
>CAZXDD010000103.1:0-17060 GCA_964639415.1 uncultured Armatimonadia bacterium | reverse complement strand
CATGGTGGACGACGGACTGATGCAGGCGGGCGAGGTCCCGCTCGGCTTCCAGTACCAGGCGGTGGTGCCACAGGACATCTCGCCGGAGCAGTCCCTGCTGCTGATCACCCAGAAGGAGATCTGGTCGGCGGCCGCCAAGATCGGCGAGGCTCCCGGCCGCCGCTTCGTCGTGGCCGGAGCCGGAATCACGGGTTGCCTCTTCGGCCTGTTCCTGCGCTGGGCCGGCGCCCACGTGACGATGGTCGCGCGTCGCAACGGTCCGCTGGACTTCGCTCGGGAGCACGGCTGCGCGGACGCGGTGGCCCTGCTCGGCGAGGCCGCGAGCCTGCCCTCCGACTGCGACGGCCTGGTCGACACCACCGGCAGCCTGACCGTGGCCGGAGAGCTGGCCGACAGCGTCCTGAGCCCAACCGGGACGATCTACAGCTACGCGGTGTACGAGGGCATGGCGCGGCAGGGCTTCTTCGATGACCTCGCGGCCCGGCACAGCTTCCTGCGCATCGACCCGGCCGAGGCCACGGCGCACGAGGCCGCCATCGAGATGCTCCGCGACGGTCGGTTCGATCCCACCCCCTTCGTCACCGGGCGCTACGGTATCGACGAGTGGGAGGCCGCCTGGCGCAGCGTGAACGACGGTTCCAGCCTCAAGACGGGGATCTTCCTCACCTGAGAGAGGCCCGCATGCCATGACCACCCCTCGCGAGAACCTGCTGAGAACCCTCCGGCGGCAGCCCGCCGAGTGGGTGCCGCTCACGGCCCACTGCGACCCGTACAATCAGCCCAACCGCGAGGGCATGGACCCGGAGCTGGCCGCGGCCCTGGGCGAAGTGCGCTGGGGCGGCACCGCCACCGTCACGCTGTCTCGCTACCTGGGCCTGGATATCATGGACTGGTTCGGCATGCCGGCGGTACGGATCACGCGACGGAATGTGGAGATCGAGCAGACGACTGAAAAGGAGAGCACCACCCGCCTCTGGCACACACCGGCCGGGGACCTGCGCGAGGTGATTCGCGTCTGCCAAGACGACACCGGGGCGGTGTCCTCCAACTGGACGGAGCACCTCGTCAAGGGGCCACAGGACCTGGCCGCTCTGGCCGCCATCTACGAGGATGAGGTCATCGAGCCCGACCCGGCAGGTGTCGAAGCCACCCGCGAGCGGCGGGAGCTGATCGGCGAGGACGGCATCCTCCTGGGCGTCATGGCGGGAACGCCGCTTTCGATGCTGGTCCGCGTCTACTCCGGGGTGGCGACGCTTGCCTATCTCTGGGCCGATGCCCCCGAGGCCCTGAAAGACTGCCTGGCCGTGATGGAGGACAGCTACATGCGGCGGCTGGCCGTGGGCGTGCAGTCCGAGATCGACGTCGTGGTCACGGTGGATGACACCTCCACCACCACCATCTCGCCGACGATGTTTGAGGCCTGCAGTCTGGCGGTGACCGATGTCCGTGCCGAGGCCGCCCACGCCGCGGGGAAGCTGTATTTCCACCACTCCTGCGGACTGATCCGCGACCTGCTGCCCCTGTACCGGCGGACGCCGATGGATGCCGTGCACGCCTTCACCGTACCGCCGTGTGGCGATGTGACCATCGCCCAGGGGCGCGAGGGCCTCGGGGAGGCCATCACCATCATCGCGGGAGTGGAGCCGCTGGCCGGGCCGATGGACGATCGAGAGGCCGTGCGCGCCCAAGTCCACGCCATGGCCACAGAGGCCCGGGACTTTGGCCCCTGCGTCCTGAACCTCGCCGCCTACCCCCACCGCACCATGGAGCAGACGCAGTTCGTGGTGGACTGTTGCCGGGAGGCGGGGGTGGGGCCGCCGGATTGCTCCCGGCGCTTCTCCGGGCCATAGCCATCCGCCCCGGCAGACCCCTCCTTACCGACGCGCAAAGCGAGAACCCCGGGATGCGCGGTCGGGCAGCGCTTTCCGCTCCCACAAACCCAAGGAGAGATCACATGTCGCTCGAGCAGCTTCCATTGGCCTATCACGTCTGGTCCGGCAGTTTCGAGGATTTCGAGACCGCCTATACGCAGGTCGCCGAGGCCGGAATACAGAGCATCGTCCTCACGGCCGTCAGAGGCAACCTCGACCTGCGGGTTCCCGAGGACCTCAGGGAAGCCGGCCGCATCCTGAAGCGCCTGGGTCTGGCGGCCCCGGCCTGTCACTGCCAGGACTGGGGGCCCTGCCACCTGACGGAGCCCGAGGACCGGCGCCCCGCCATGCTGGAGATGCACACCGGCCTGATGCAGGCGGCCGCGGAGTTGGGCGCCCGCACCTTTGTCCTGCACATCGGGCACCTGGAAGCAGGGGTGGCGAAGGAGGAACTGTGGGATCGGGTCCGGACCGCGGTGGATGCCCTGGTCCCGCAGGCGGAGGCCCTGGGGATGCTCCTGGCACTAGAAAACGGTATGCAGGGCTACCTGGCCACGAACCAGGAGCTGCTGGGCTTCGTGGCCGACTGCGACTGCCCCACGGTGGGGATCTGCTACGACTCGGGCCATGCCCACGTCATGGGTGATGCGGCGGCGACATTGCACAGCCTGAGCCCCTACGTGGTCACGGTGCACCTGCACGACAATGACGGGGTAGATGATCTGCACCTGCTGCCGGGGCAGGGGACCATCGACTGGAACTCGGTGGTCGAGGCCCTCGCGGCCTGCCCGAGACTCGTGCACATCGAGACGGAGGCCGCCAACTGCGCCCAGTGGCCCCACTCCCGCGACCTGCTGAGCTATCGCGAAGCCTACGCCTGCTATCGCCTGCTGCTCGGCGGGCAGGTGGTGTAGGCGAGGGGGCAGGACGCCTCCACCGCCGGACACCTGTGCGATTGCTCCTCCGTACAGCCGAGGCAGCCTGCGGGGCCCTACGGCCCCCGCCCGGCAACCCGCGCAGCACAGGGCCAAGGTGCTGTCTCCGGCGTTGCCGGACAGCAGATCCCCGGTCTCAGGGGGCCGCATCGCGACCGGGGTAAGGGCTCAGGCCGCGGTGGCGCGTCAAGCTCGCGGCGCCGTGTCGCAGGCCGACACCCCCCGGCCCTAGGCCGGGGGTGCCGGGGATTCCGCTTTGCGCAAGCAGGCCGCCTCGATGGCACCGCGCTTCGAGGCCGCCCCGTGTTGTCGTTCCGACAGGGGACCCAGAGAGAACCTCCGCCCCCCGCCGATCTTGACAGGTTCTTGACGCCCACCTCGCCTGTCTTGGCACCCCCTTGACGCCCCCATCGCTACAATGCCCTCAACTGCTTATCTCGGGGCACAGCATGCCGGACACCTTCTTCGCGGCGATCACCATTGGGTTCTTCGCGGCGTGTGTAGCGCTGGTGCTGCTGTGCCGCCGGCTCTAGGGCTGTGCTGGATGGAACTCCTCTATCTGGTCGCGTTGGTGCTGGCCGTCGGCCTGCTGCTCTACACCCTCGTGGCCCTCCTCAAGCCGGAGTGGTTCTGATGGGCGCTTCCGAATGGGCGCAGTTGGCGCTGTACCTGATCGCCCTGCTGTCGCTGGCCGGACCGTTGGGCCGGTACATGGCCCGGGTCTACTCCGGACAGGGCACCGTACTGTCCAGGCTCCTGGGTCCGCTGGAACGGCTCGTGTACAGGCTGGCCCGCGTGTCGTCCGATGGCGAGATGAGCTGGCACCAGTACGCCTTCGCCATGCTGGCGCTCAACGCCTGTGGCCTGCTGGCGGTCTACGCTCTGCAGCGATTGCAGGGCGGGCTCCCGCTGAACCCGGAGCACGTGGGGCCGGTCGCCCCCGACCTCGCCTTCAACACGGCCGCCAGCTTCGCCAGCAACACCAACTGGCAGGCCTACGGCGGGGAGACGACCCTCAGCTACCTGACGCAGATGCTCGGGATGACGGTACAGAGCTTCCTGTCCGCCGCGACGGGCATGGCTGTGCTGGTGGCCCTGACCCGCGGTCTGGCCCGCCAGACCGCGGCCACGCTGGGGAGTTTCTGGGTGGATCTCACGCGCGGTGTGCTGTACATCCTGCTGCCCCTGTCGCTGGGACTGGCCCCGGCTCTGGTCTCCCAGGGCGTCGTGCAGACCCTCCGGCCGTACGAAGCCGCCGTCGGCCCCGAGGGGCCGCAGACGATCGCGCTGGGGCCGGCGGCCTCCCAGGTGGCGATCAAGCAGCTCGGAACCAACGGCGGCGGCTTCTTCGGCGCGAACTCCGCCCATCCGCTGGAAAACCCTACCCCCTTGAGCAACTTCCTGGAGGTGCTGGCGATCCTGCTGATCCCCGCCGCCCTCTGCTGCACCTACGGCGAGCTTGTGGGCGACCGGCGTCAGGGCCGCGTGCTGCTCGCGAGCATGACGGTTCTGTTCGTGGCCGCGCTGGTGTTGGCGGTCTGGTCGGAGCAGCAGCCGAACCCGTCTCTCGTCGCCCTTGGCGTGGACGCCTCCGCCACGGCCGTGCAGCCGGGTGGGAACATGGAGGGCAAGGAGGTCCGCTTCGGCCCGGCGCTTTCGGCCCTGTGGGGAGTGGCGACCACGGCGGCCTCCAACGGCTCGGTGAACTCGATGCACGACTCGTTCATGCCGCTGGGTGGCCTGGCCGCCATGTGGCTGATGCAGCTAGGTGAGGTGGTATACGGAGGCGTGGGCTCCGGGCTCTACGGGATGCTGGCTTTCGTGATCGTGGCGGTGTTCGTGGCAGGACTGATGGTGGGCCGAACGCCGGAGTACCTGGGGAAGAGGATCGAGGCCTTTGAGATGAAGATGGCGGCGCTGGTCATCCTCATCCCCGTGGCCCTCGTACTCCTGGGCACGGCCCTGGCCGTAGGGACGCCGAGCGGAGCGGAGGCCATCGCCAATCCGGGTCCCCACGGCCTCAGCGAGGTCCTGTACGCACTCTCATCGGCCGGCAACAACAACGGCAGCGCCTTCGCCGGCCTCAGCGCCAACTGTCCGTTCTACAACGTGCTGCTGGGGCTGGTCATGCTCAGCGCCCGCTACTTTCTCGCGATCCCGATATTGGCTCTGGGCGGGTCCCTGGCCGCCAAGCGCAAGGTGCCGGAGGGCGCCGGGACCCTCCCCACGCACACCCCCCTGTTCTCTCTGTGGCTGCTGTCGGTGGTGGTGGTCGTGGGGGCGCTGAGCTTCGTCCCCGTGCTTGCCCTGGGGCCGATCGCCGAGCAGTTGGCGATGCGAAGGTAGCCGCCCACCAAGAGGCCGTGGCCGGTGGAGCGCATACGCCGCCGACGCCGGGGATGCGGAGCCCGCTCCTGAGGTCGGCGCCGACGGACCTCCGCACGGGCGAAGTGAGCCCGGCAGGGAACGGCGACCTCCCGCAGGGCGCCACCCGTCAGGTCTGACCGCACTCGTCCCGGACTTCACCAAGCGCCGGGGCGGAGAAACAGGGGGTGACGCCATGAATGCGGCCGGGGCGAGTTCCGTGCACAGAACCGCCGGTCTGCTCCGCGCGGCGGGAGCGCGGTCGAGGCCCGACGACCCGCAGCCGCGCAGCGGACCGCCTGCGCCGCGGGGAGACGGCGCCGCGGGAGGCCCGAACCATCGAGAGCAAGGCGGCCCGGCGCACGCGGCGCCGGGACCCGGGCGGCTCGTGGCGGCGGCAATCGAGGCGTTCCTCCAGCTCGATCCCCGCCACATGGTCCACAATCCGGTGATGTTCGTCGTAGAGGTCGGCAGCGCCCTGACGACGGCGTTGTGGGTGCAGTCTGTGGCGGGCCACGGGGAAGCGCCGGCGTGGTTCATCGGTGCAGTCGCCCTGTGGCTGTGGCTGACGGTGCTGGCCGCCAACCTGTCGGAGGCGCTGGCCGAGGGGCGCGGCAGAGCCCAGGCCGACGCGCTGCGCAGGACCCGTCATGACACCGGGGCCAAGAAGCTCCAGCAACCGCGGCGGGACGCTCCGGTGACGGTGGTGACGTCGGCCGAACTGCGCCGTGGTGACGTGTTCGTGGTCGAGGCCGGCGACACGATTGCGGCGGACGGGGAGGCCATCGAGGGCATCGCCTCGGTGGACGAAAGCGCCGTCACGGGCGAGAGCGCGCCGGTGATCCGGGAAGCCGGTGGCGACCGCAGTGCGGTCACCGGGGGGACGAGGGTGCTTTCCGACTGGCTGGTAGTGCGCGTAACCGGCGACCCGGGCGACGGCTTCCTGGACCGCATGATCGCTCTGGTTGAGGGCGCCCGTCGACTCAAGACGCCTAACGAGATCGCGCTCACCATCCTGCTCGCGGGCTTCACGTTCATTTTCCTGGTGGTCTGCACCTGTCTGCTACCGTGCTCGCTATACAGCGTCCGGGCGGCCGGGCAGGGCGCGCCCGTGACGGTTACCGTTCTGACCGCCCTGCTGGTCTGCCTGATCCCCACCACCATCGGCGGGCTGCTCTCGGCGATCGGGATCGCCGGGATGGACCGCCTGATCCGCCGCAATGTCATCGCCGTGTCCGGCCGTGCGGTGGAGGCGGCGGGTGATGTGGACGTGCTGCTTCTGGACAAGACGGGCACCGTAACCCTCGGCAACCGGCAGGCTGTTGAGATGGTGCCGGTGACGGGCGTGACACCACGCGACCTCGCCGAGGCGGCGCAGCTCGCCTCGCTGGCCGACGAGACTCCCGAGGGCCGCAGCATCGTGGTGCTGGCCAAGCAGCAGTACGGATTGCGGGGGCGTGACGTAGGGCGGGGAGAGGGCTTGGCCTTTGTCGCCTTCAGTGCCCAGACGCGGATGAGTGGAGTGGACCTGGACGGCGTGGCCATCCGCAAGGGCGCTCCCGACACCATGAGGACTTATCTGCGTGACCGTGGTGCTGTCGTGCCCGCCGAACTCGACAGGCTGGTAGAGGGGATCGCGCGCAGCGGCGGTACCCCTCTGGTCGTGGTCCGGGGCGCCGAGGCCCTTGGTGTCGTGCACCTCAAGGACGTCGTGAAGGGCGGCATCAGGGAGCGCTTCCTACACCTGCGCCGCATGGGCATCAAGACCATCATGGTCACCGGCGACAACCCGCTGACCGCCGCGGCCATCGCGGCGGAGGCGGGGGTGGACGACTTCTTGGCACAGGCGACCCCGGAGGCCAAACTGGCCCTGATACGGGACCATCAGGCCGGTGGGCGCATGGTGGCGATGACCGGAGACGGCACGAATGATGCCCCCGCGCTGGCCCAGGCCGACGTCGCCGTCGCGATGGGCACCGGCACGCAACCCGCCCGCGAAGCGGCGAACATGGTGGACCTGGACAGCGACCCCACCAAACTCATCGAGATCGTCGAGATCGGCAAGCAGCTCCTGATGACGCGTGGTGCGCTGACGACCTTCAGCATCGCCAACGACGTCTCCAAGTACTTCGCGATCATCCCCGCGGCTTTCGCGTCAACGTACCCCGCTCTGGGCGCACTGAACTTCATGCGGCTGGCGAGCCCCGAGAGCGCGATCCTGTCTGCTGTGGTCTTCAACGCCCTGATCATCGTCGCTCTGGTCCCCCTCGCCCTGCGCGGTGTCTCGTATCGCCCCGTGGGCGCGGCCCAGCTCCTGCGCGACAACCTGCTGGTCTATGGCATCGGGGGCCTCGTCGCTCCCTTCATCGGGATCAAGCTCATAGACGTGCTGCTGGTGTCCCTCAGACTGGTCTGAGACTATCGCGCTTTCGACATCGCCGAGGTGGTGACAGCCATGCCGGTGCACGTCCGCCCCGCTGTAGTTTGTCTCGTGGTCTTCTCGGCGATCACCGGGGTCCTGTACCCACTGCTGGTCACAGTGGCCTCGCAGGCGTTGTTCCCGCACCGGGCCAACGGGAGCATGGTCCGCAGCGAGGGCCGACTCGTGGGCTCTGAGCTGATCGGGCAGCCGTTCACCGCGCCGCGCTACTTCTGGGGACGGCCGTCCGCAACGGCACCGGTGGCCTACAACGCCGCAGCCTCGGGCGGCTCGAACCTCGGTCCGTCCAATCCCGCGTTGGTGCGGGCGGCCGCGGAACGCGTCGGCGCGCTGCGGGCCGACGACCCGGCCGGCCGCGATCCCATCCCCGTCGACCTTGTGACGGCCTCGGGCAGCGGCCTGGACCCGCACATCAGCCCCGCAGCGGCCCAGTACCAGGTGCCGCGCGTGGCCCGAGCGCGTGGCATGTCGGAGGCAGCAGTACGCGAACTCGTTGCGCGCCATACCGAGGGCAGACAGTGGCGCCTCATGGGCGAGGCGCGCGTGTGCGTGCTCACGCTGAACCTGGCACTCGACGCCGCGAGCCGGTCATTGGCACACCCGCCAAGGATGGGAGCCCATAGCGATGGCAACGCAACGCGATGAGGAAGCACCGGGTCGGCGCCCGAACCCCGAGGGTCTCCGACGCACGCTCAGGCACACGCTCAGGCACACGCTCAGGCACACGCTGGTGCGCCTGCTCGGCGACGAGCCGCCCAGCATCCACGTCGTGGTGTACGCCCACACGCTGCGACGCGGCGACGTCATCCTGGTGACGGGAAGAGGCATGATCCCGTGCGACGGCGAGGTGATCGCGGGATCGGGCATGGTAGACGAGAGCCCGGCTACAGGCAGCAGAACCCCCGTGGCGCGATCGGCGGGGGGGCCACAGGCCGCCGTGATCGCCGGCACCCGCCTGTTGTCGGGCGAGCTGACAGTCCGAATCACGTCGGAGCCGGCGGAAGACGCTCTCGGCGCCGATACGGGGGATTCCACGGGACGCCGCCTGTGGCGCGAGTGGGTGGGCAGATGGGGTATAATGCGGAGACCATGACGACCGACGACCGGCGACCCGACGCCGACCGTTTGCTGGCCCAGGCCTCCGCCGAACTTGAGCGTGAGGGGCGTGGTCGCCTGCGCGTCTTCCTCGGCTACGCCGCAGGGGTGGGCAAGACGTACGCCATGCTGCAGGCGGCACGACAGCGACAGGCCGAGGGCGTGGACGTGCTGGCCGGGTACGTCGAGACGCACGGGCGGGCCGAGACACAGGCGCTCATGGCGGGGCTGGAGGCGGTGCCCGCCCGCCACGTGGAGTACCGTGGCACGATCCTGCGAGAGCCGGACGTCGACGCGGTGCTTGCGCGGCACCCCGCCCTCGTGCTCATCGACGAGCTGGCCCACACCAATGCCCCGGGCCTGCGGCACCCGAAGCGGCACCAGGACGTGTCCGAGCTGCTGGCCGCCGGGATCAGCGTCTACACCACGCTCAACGTCCAGCACCTGGAGAGCCTGAATGATGCCGTGGCGCAGGTCACCGGCATCACGGTCCGCGAGACCGTCCCCGACCGGCTGCTGGACGAAGCGGACGAGATCGAGTTGGTGGACCTCCCCCCCGCCGAACTCCTGCAACGGCTGGCGGAGGGTAAGGTGTATGTACCCGACCAGGCGGCCCTGGCAGTCGAGAGGTTCTTCCGCGAGGGCAATCTGGCCGCCCTGCGCGAGATGGCCCTGCGCCGGACGGCGGCGCGTGTGGACGAGCAGATGCGCTCGTACATGCAGATGCGCGCCATCCCCGGCCCGTGGCCTGTTGCGGAGCGCCTTCTGGTGTGCGTGGGCCCAGGGCCTCTGAGTGCGCGCCTGCTGCGCGCCGGCCGGCGCCTGGCCGACGAGTTGAAAGCGGAGTGGTTCGCGCTGCACGTGCGGGTACCGGACGGTCCGGGGGCGGGCGAGGCGACCGGTCCTCTGGCCGAGAACCTGCGGCTCGCCGAGGAGCTCGGGGCGGCGGTCGCCATGCGCACGGCTCCGGTGGTGGCCGACGCCGTGGTTGCCTTCGCCCGCGACCACAATGTCACCAAGATCGTCGTGGGAAAGCCACTGCAGCCGCGCTGGGTGGAGCTGCTGCGGGGGTCCATCGTCGACCACATCATCCGCCGTAGCGGCGAACTGGACGTCTACGTAATCAACAGCGCGGGGGAGGACTCCGTCCCAAGGGCGGCGGCGGGCGCGAGGGGCCCCGTGCGGCCACGACCGTACCTCCTGAGTGCCGCTGTCGTCGTGGCGGCGACCCTGGCCGGCTGGCCGGTGCACCAGGTGATCCACCCCGCCAATCTGGTGATGCTGTACCTCGTGGCCGTGGGGCTGTGCTCCCTGCACCTCGGGCGCGGCCCGTCGGTGTTCGCATCGGCGCTGAGCGTGATCCTCTTCGACTTCTTCTTCGTCGAGCCGCGGTTCACGTTCACTGTCGACGACACCCAGTACGTTCTCACCTTTCTCGGTCTGTTCTCCGTGGGACTGGTCGTGAGCGCACTCGTCACCCGTGTGAAGCGCCAGGCCGAGGTAGCCCGGAAGCGCGAGGCCGAGACGTACGAGGTCTACACGCTCAGTCGGGACCTGGCCACAGCCGCGACGATCGAGGACATCGCCGAGGCGCTGGTGACCCGTCTTGGCCAGGCTTTCGGTCTCGAGGCGGTTCTGCTGCTTCCGGCGGCCGCGGGCGGCAGCGGCGCGCTGGGGCTGCAGGCGCCCGACGGCCGCCCCGACCTGGAGGAGGAGGAGCGTGCGGTGGCGCAGTGGGCCTTCGATCGGGGCCGCGCGGCGGGCGCGGGAACCGATACCCTCCCCGGGGCGGCGATGCACTATGTCCCCATGGTGGTTGCCGGCAGAAGCCTGGGCGTTGTGGGGGTGCGCGGGAAAGGAACCGAGTGGATGGAGCCCCTGGACCGGAGGCGGCTACTGGAAGCCTTCGTGAGCCAAGCGGCCCTGGCCGTGGAGCGCGTGCGGCTTGCCGAGCAGGCCAACGAGGTGGAGGTGCTCAGCGCGACCGAGAAGCTGCAGACCGCACTGCTCAACTCCGTCTCCCACGAGCTACGGACGCCGCTGGCCACGATCACCGGCGTCCTCAGCAGCCTGCTACAGGACGCGGACGACCCGGTCTCCGGCGGGGTGGGGGGCGGAGCGATGCACTCCGAGCTACTGGAGACCGCGTGGGAAGAGGCCCGGCGGCTCAACCGGCTTGTGGGGAACTTACTGGACATGTCGCGCCTGCAGGCAGGGGCTCTCTCTCTGCGTTCCGAGCCTTGCGACCTGCAGGACATCGTGGGGGTTTCCCTGGCACAGCTCGCAGACCGGATAGGCGACCGAGCGGTGGATGTCGACCTCCCTGCCGACCTCCCGCTCGTTCCCCTGGACGCCGTGCTCATCGTCCAGGTGCTCGCCAACCTGCTGGACAACGCGCTGAAGTACTCACCCGCCGACACACCCATCGGCATCTTGGGGCGGCTGAGCGGGGAGCGCGTTCTTCTCGAGGTCTCGGACCGCGGACCGGGCATTCCGCCGGAGGACCTCGACGACGTGTTCCGGCAGTTCCAGCGCCTGGGGCGCGACGAGAAGGTCACCGGCACAGGTCTGGGTCTGGCCATCAGCAAAGGCATCGTCGAAGCGCACGGTGGCAGCGTCTGGGCCGGGAACCGCGCGGGCGGCGGCACCACCATCGGCATCGCCTTGCCCGTGCGCCCCTGCACACCGAAGCCCGCGGAGGAGCCATGACAGAGGGCGGCCTGCGGATACTGGTCGTGGACGATGAGCGCGCCATTCGGCGCTTCCTTTCCGCCACGCTCACCGGTCACGGCCACCTGGTCTACGAGGCGGCCACGGGCAAAGACGGCCTGCGGGCCCTGAGTGCGGACCGTCCCGATGTGGTTATCCTCGACCTCGGCCTGCCCGACATGGACGGCACCGAAGTGATCCGCCAACTGCGCTCGTGGTCCCAGACGCCCGTGATCGTGCTCTCCGTGCGCGAGCACGAGGACGACAAGATCGCGGCTCTGGACGCCGGGGCCGACGACTACCTGACGAAGCCCTTCGGGGTCGGCGAGCTGATGGCCCGCATCCGCGCGGCTATTCGCCGCGTGGCGCAGACGGGGTCTGAGCCCGTGTTCGAGGTGGGCGACCTGAAGGTCGATCTCGGGCGTCGCCGGGTCACCCTGCAGGGGCGGGAGATCGGCCTCACGCCCACGGAGTACGACTTGCTGCGGGCCATGGTCCGGCATGCGGGAAGAGTCCTGACCCAGCGGCACCTCCTGCGCGAGGTCTGGGGCGGCGCCTATGACACCGAGACGCACACGCTGCGCGTGAACATCAGCAATCTGCGCCACAAGATCGAGCCCGACCCATCGCGCCCCCAGTTCATCCTCACCGAGCCCGGAGTGGGCTACCGCCTGCGGGCCGAGCGCTGAAGCCGGGGGCGGCTTGCCGTCTTGGCCCCGCCGCAGCCTCTGGGCTATAGCCCCGCCAGCTTCTCCACCATCCCCAACGCCTGCTCCCGCACCCGGTCCATCACCGCCCGGTCCTTGGCTACCGCCCACTGCTGCTCCTGCGGGCCCATGATCGCCACCGCCTGCTCCGGACCGCTCTCCAGGAGGCCCCTGGCCTCGCCCACCGCCGGGTCCTGCACGCCCCGGCGCTCCAGCTCCTCCACACCCGCCCGCAGCAGCGCGAACAGCTCGTAGTCCTGGGCCCCCTCGCGGATGGCCTCCATCTGCTTGGCGTCCGTGACGTCCGTCTCGCTCAGAAACAGCGGCGAGTAGCACGACCGCGGCTGGACATAGGCGTTCCACGAGTCCCCCGCTTCATCGCCGAAGGCCCAGTAGCAGGAGCCTTTGCCGCCGTACTTGATGTTCAGCCAGAACTGGCCCCTGTAGTACGAAGCCGGGTCCAGCAGCTTGCTGGGGCCCGAGCAGCAGTAGAACCACAGCTCACAGCCCTCGGCCTGCCTCGCCACGAAGAACTCCCGGTACGCCTCGCCGCCGCCCAGGAAGCGGGTGGTGTTGGGGCTCAGCACATCGCTTTCGGCGTAGAACTCCGGCAGCGCCGCGGCCGGGTCGGCGTGGACCGGGTCGTTCCAGATCACGATGTCCGGCTGCGCCGCGTGGATTGCCTTGGCCCAGGTGGCGATGGTCCGGTCCTGCTCCTCCCGGCTGGGCTCATCCACCAGGAGGATCTTGATCTGCTCAGGCTCAATGCCCTGACCCCTGGCGTGCCCGACCCACGCCGTGACCCACGCGCCCACCATCCTGTCAAAGCGTGCCGTCCCCATGGGCTCCCCGGCGAAGTTGTCCCGCACGCTGGGGAACAGCCCCCAGTGCGGGGCGCCGCGCCACCTTGCCACCCACTCGTCCCAGGAGGAGAAGTCCGGCGGAGCGGTCATGTTACCCTCGGCGTCGTACTGTCCCGGTGTGGGCATCACCTGCGGATTGCTCCAGGGCATGTTCACCCCGTACTCCCGCAGCCTGGCGATCAGAGGCAGCATGTTCTGGGCCGTGACTTCATAGCCGCCCCTGCTGTTGGTCTCATCCCAGCCGCCGATGGCGATGCTGAAGTCCGAAGGCATCACCACGTCCGCCACGCGAAGGCTGAGCGGGACCGCAACCTGCCCCGTCTCCGAGGCGACCCGGACGGTCAGTTCGTGCTCACCCGCGGGCAGGTCGCGCGAGTCCACGTCCAGCCACACCTGGCCCGTCGTCCCCGCCGGAACGGTGACCTGCAGACCTTCGCCCCCGGGCCGGCCCTCCCCCAGCGCCGAGGCCACCGGCACCCGGCGCTGGGTGTCCGTGAACAGCACCTCGCGCAGCCTCAGGGCGGCGACGCCGGCCTCAGGACCCTCGGCCTGCACCGTGGCCGCCACAGGCCCGTCGGTGGCGTTGGTGAGGTTCAACACCTCGGCCCGGTGCTCGTTGCGCGCCATGCGCACACCCAGCGCCGGCGGGCCGCCCGGAGCCTCGGCGGGAGCCTGCAAAGGCTGCAGCGGGTCGTACCGATACGCACTCCAGACCGCCAGGCCGTTGTAGCCCCTGGCTCGCAGCACCGGCGCGTTCAGCGCATAGACCCGCTCGTGCAGCTCGTTGAGCGGCAGGATCGTGGTGAAGCCCGCGGGGACGAGCTCATAGTCCTCCACCTGAGCCCGCAGGGCGGCCGCCCGCTGTCGCAGCGCCGCCTTCTCCGCCTCGGGAAGCTCCGTCGCCTCCAGTCCTGCCAGCACCTCCGAAATGTCGGCCTTCATCCGGTACTGTACAGAGTGCAGCACCCCCCGCTCCTTGCGGTACTCCAATGGCGGCAGCGCGGTCTGTTTCCCCTGCAGCGGCTCGGAGAGCCAGGCCTCCTCGCCCCGGTAGACCTCGATCTCGTCCACCACCGTATAGGGGCTGCAATCCACCACCAGCGCCACGTAGCGCCCGTGGGTTCGGAGGTCGCCCGTGGCAAAGCGGTGGAGCTGATACGGCGCCGGCGGAGGGGCGCCGCGCGAATTGGACAGCTCGATGAGGTCACCCGCGACCGTCCAGACCTCGCGGTCGTCGCTGACCAGGACGAGTATCTCGGCGGGCCAGGTGACGTCCGCCACACCCGCGGCGGTGCTGTACGAGAGCCCGGCGATGGGCTCGGGCTGCCCCAAATCGATGGTGATGGCTACGAGCCGTGTGCGCACCCAGCCCACGGTCTGCGGCTGCACCCAGAAGTAGCCCTCCGCGTAGACGCCGTCGGTGAGCTGGACCTCGTCCCCCTCGTCGGCGCAGTCCACATAGTTGGGCGGCGGCTCCATGGTGTAGGGCCTGTGGAGGGCGACATTGGGCCCGGGTGGGACGAAGTCGGGGGCCTCCTGCGCGAGGCACGCGGCCGGTGCACATAGCAGCAGAGCAGCGGTGGCAGTCAGCAGGAGAGCGCACGCGGTGGGCATTGGGTGTCCTCCGGAGGGGTGGGGGCGCCGCGCGGTCAGAGCGGCGGCACCGTGGGGCAGTTCGCTGCGGAGGGGGCGGAGGCCTTCGGTGAAGAGCGGGGGGGCTGCAGGTCCCCTCCCGCCCCTGCGCGAACCAGACTTCACCACCAACCCACCAGGAGCCTCCCCATGCCCCGCACCCTCTTGCCCTTCACCGCCCTTGGCCTCACCCTCCTTTGCCTCCCCGCCCTCGCCGCCGACTACTACGTCTCTCCCGCAGGCGACGATGCCGCCGCCGGGACGCAGGCCGCGCCCTGGCGCACGCTGGCCAAGGCGTGCTCGCTCGCGGGACCCGGCGACACAGTCTACGTCGACGCCGGAACCTACCGCGAGACCCTCCGGCCCGCGCGCTCCGGTGAGGACGGGCGGCCTATTCGCTTCGTGGCTGCAGCCGGACAGCGGCCAGTGCTCAGCGGGGCCGAGGCTCTGCCCGGACCGTGGGTGTCGCATGAGGGCGGCGTCTACAAGACCAGCACCGACCTGCGCTTCATCCAGCTCTTCGGGGACGGGGTGATGATGCCCGAGGCCCGCTGGCCCAATACGCCTCCGGGCGACCTCATGGCCTACAACCGGGCGACGGCCAAGGACGGCACCGGGTACGAGGTCCTCGCCGACCCCGAGCTGCCCCCCGGCGACTGGAACGGCGGCATCGTGTTGCTGTGGCCCGGGCAACGGTGGTTCTCCACCACACGGAAGATCACCGACTACAGGCCCGGGGAGTCCTTCGCCTTCGACACCACCTTGGAGGCGCAGACCAAGGACAAGTTCCACAAGGAGGACCCCTATCGGCCCCGGGCGGGCAACCCATATCTGCTGACCGGCGCTCTGGCGGGCCTCGACAGCCCCGGCGAGTGGTTCCTGGACGAAGCCGAGGAGACCCTGTACTTCTGGCCTGCGGACGGACAGGCTCCGGCGCGGGGTTCCGTGGAGGTCAAGCAACGGGAGTACGCGGTGGACCTGAGCGGACTTCAGCACATCGAGGTCAGCGGATTCGACGTCCTGGGAGCGGCGGCCAACTTCACCGAGTCGCAGAGCTGCCTGCTGGACGACTGCCGCCTGCGCTATGTGGAGCACTACCGGGACAACGAGATGTTCAAGAGCACGCCGCCGAGGAACAGCATCACCGGCAGGGGCAATCAGTGGCGGCGCTGCCTGGTGTACGGGGCGGCCACGTCGGGCATTAGGGTGGGCGGAGAGGACAACCGGCTCACCAACTGCATCATCCGCGATGTCAACTACATCGGGTCCAGCCGCGGGGGCCTCGACCTGGGCCGCTCCGTGGGCGCCGTGGTGTCCCATTGCACCATCTTCCGCACCGGCCGGGACAACATCCAGCACGGGGGCTCCAAGCGCATCCGCATCGAGTACTGCGACATCTACGACACCAACCTGCTCAATGCCGATTCGGGGGCGATCTACGCCTGGGGCACCGACGGCGAGGGCGGCGTCATCGCCTACAACTGGGTGCACGACAATCTGGGCGACGCCACGGTGGGCATCTACCTGGACAACTTCGACCAGAACTTCATCGTGCACCACAATGTAGTGTGGAACTGCACCGGCAGCGGCATCCGCCTCAACAGCGACGCCCTCAATCACTTGGTGTGCAACAACACGATCCAGCAGGTGCGCGAGCCCTTCGGGACCTACTGCTACGCCGACTACACGCCGACGATGGAGGGCACCCGCATCGTGGGCAACCTGGTGAACGAGGCCATGGACCCGGAGAGCCCCCGGCAGTTCGTTCAGGGCGAGCTGGGGCCGGAGCTGTCGCACAATGGCCCCGCGGCGGTGGATGCCGAGGGCTATCCGTTGGAGGGCTCGGCGGCCATCGACGCCGGGATCGAGATTCCCGGCATCACCGACGGCTTCCTGGGCGCCGCGCCGGACCTGGGGGCCTACGAGTTCGGCGCCCCGCGCTGGACCGCCGGGGCCGACTGGCGAGACCCCGACGCTCCGCCACCGCCCACGCGCGACCTGTCGTACACCCCGCACCCGCCCATCACCGCCGCGAGCATGCCCCGCGAGGGCCTGGCCCTGTGGCTGGACGCCGCGGACGAGTCCTCTGTGGACGTGGCCGCCGATGGCACGGTGACCGCGTGGCGCGACAAGTCCGACGCGGGGCGCGTGGCGTTACCGGCCCTGCCGAACGGCTCCGTGACGTGGATTGCCGACGGCCTCAATGGGAAACCGACTCTGCGCGGCAATGGGACGGGAAGCCTCCGGATCGCGGATGTGGGGGGCGAGCCGGGCCCGGTCGGTGTCTTCGTCGTGTGCCGGGCGCCGGAGGCGGTGGGCCCCGCATGGCAGCGGATCATCGCGAGCTTCAACGGCGAGGGTCAGGAGTGGGTCCTGCCCAACTGGATGATCGGCAGATCGGAAGAGCGTCGTGTAGGGAAAGAGTGTAGGGTAGGGGGGTGGTG
>CAZXDD010000102.1:14291-17146 GCA_964639415.1 uncultured Armatimonadia bacterium | reverse complement strand
CAACGGCAACGGCAACGGCAACGGCAACGGCAACGGCAACGGCAACGGCAACGGCGGAGGGGGACGCAGTGGGGGCCGCGCGCCTGCATTCCGCGACCCCGCTGGGACACGAATACCGCGAGCAAATGGAGCTACTCTCATGACCTCCAAAGAGCGCGTCCTCACGGCGATGGGCCTCGGCATCCCGGATCGGGTGCCCGTCATGTGCCAGCTCAGCATCGGCCATTATCTGGTCCAGCTCGGCCTCGACCCCGCCGAATACTGGATCGACAACGATGTTATCTCCGAGGCCTTCATCGAGATGGCCCGCAGGTACCACTTCGACGGCATTCTCATCAACCTTCCCGGACGCTCCCCGGACGCCCGGGATCATATGGAGAGCATCGAGTGTAACGCCGACGGCGGTCGCGTCATCCACTACAGGGACGGCGGACGCTGCAATTGCCCGCCCGATGATCTGCCCATGCACGTCGAGGGCCCCAAGCTCTCCTTAGCCGAGATCGATCCGGACAAGCTGTACTACGAAGACCCCCACTGCCTGGGTGGGCTCAAGTACCCGTTCTACTACGACCTGCAGCCCACGGGTGAGGCGTTCCCGGAGTTCATCTTCACCATCATCGACACCGTCCTGGCACGGGTGGGAGACGAGCTGAGTGTGCACGGCGAGGTCTTCTCGCCCTTCACTCAGCTCATGGAGCGCCTGGGCTACGAGGCGGGCTTGATGGGCCTGCTGGAGGACCCCGGCAAGTGCAAGGCGATGCTGGCGCGGTTCGCGGCGGGGGCCGCCGACCTGGCCACAAGGCAGGCGGCGCGTGGCGTGGACGCCGTTCTGATCTCCTCGGCCTTCGCCGGCGGAGGGTTCATCTCGCGGGCGATGTACGAGGAGTTCGTGCTCCCGTACGAGGCCATCGTCGTGAAGGCCATCAAAGCCGCGGGCGTCCAGGCCTACACCCATACCTGTGGCGCCATCGGCGACCGCCTCGAGCTGATGGAGCAAACCGGCATCGACGGCATCGACACCATGGACCCGCCGCCCCTGGGCGATACAGACCTGGCGGACGCCAAGGCCCGGGTGGGCTCGCGCCTCTTTCTCAAGGGCAACATCGACTCGGTCAACGTTCTGTTGCGGGGCGGCGCGGAGGCCGTGCGCCGAAGCGCCATGGAGAAGGTGGCGGTCGCGGGCTTGGACGGCGGCTACATCCTCAGCTCGGCGTGCTCGGTGGCCCCGAGGGTGCCGGCGGAGAACCTGGCGGTGCTGTATGAGGTGGTCACGGGGCGGTGACCGGCGGTCTCTCCGGGCGGTACCGGCGATGTCGGCAGAAGGCATCTCGGTAACCGCCTGGCTGCAGGGGCCGGTCTGTCCTGTGAAGCTGGCCCCTCTTCCGGCCCTATCCGCCCGGACCGGAAGCGCGGGACCTCCCGAACACTCCCCCGGCCTCGCCACTCGCTTGCCCGCGAGCCTGCGGCCGCAGGTCCCGGACGGCGGGCACTCGAACACACCTCCCGCAGCCGACCGCCGCCGGAGGTGCCCCACGCATGGACAGGTACGTCGAGGTTACCACGACCACAGAGACCGAGCAGGACGCCCGGCGGATCGCCACCGCCGTGGTTCAGGGGCGCCTGGCCGCGTGCGCGCAGGTCGCCGGGCCCATCACCAGCACCTACTGGTGGGATGGTGAGGTGCAGACCGCCGAGGAGTGGCGGTGTCAGATCAAGACGACGAGGGGTAAGCTCGAGGAGCTGACACAGACGATCCTGGCGCTGCACCCATACGATACCCCCGAGATCATCGCCCTGCCCATCGTCGCCGGGAGCGAGGCCTATCTGAGCTGGCTGGAGGAGGAGGTGGGGGAGGGGTAGCGGCGACGGCACGAAGCCAGATGCCTGCGTTCCCGGCGACGGCGGACGGGCCGCCACGGCCGTTCCCGCAAGGTCTCCCCGTCCTCTTGCGCGAACCTGCCCCCATCTTCGCCGCCATCGTGGCAGCCCACGGAGGAGCACTACCATGAACAGGCCCGTTCTCACGCTACTGTGCGTCGGCCTTGTCGCGCTCAGCGCCCCGGCCTGTCTGGCCTGGAGCGGCCATGAGGTCACCGAGGGGCCACTGACCGTGCTGATCGACGAGATCGCGACGGTCACCGCCCTGGGAACCCGCGTGCCGGTGCGCGTCGTCCTCACCAACTCCGGCGAGCAGGACCTGTCGGGAACGGTGGAGATCCGCGATCTGGTGGACGCCACTCGGCCGGACGGGCCCGCGAGCCGGGACTTCCGCGTCGCCGCCGGCGGCGAGACCGCGCTGGACTTCGGTATTGTCTTCGGGGAAGGGACCTACTCGGCTCTCTACCCGGTGCACGCCTATGTGGACTTCCGGCTGGCGGGGCGGCAGATGACGGCCCATGCGGTGCGTATCGTCGAGACCGGCTTCACCGCCGCCGATACGCGATCCCAGACGCCGACGGAGATGGAGGCCACCGTGGTTCCGGCAGAGGGCATCTTGCCCCTGTGGACGTTGGGTACCCACCGCGTGGCCTGGCAATACTACGACGGCCCCATGCAGTACAAGGACGCCGGCTGGATGGGTGTCGACGGTGTCAGTCGGGCGTCGATGGGCGTCGCCACCGTGGTGCGGGGTGCCGGCCGCGCCTGCATCCAGATGCACCCGCCGTGGCAGCCGGGGGGGGGCGGTATCTTCTGCGACTACCTGCTCAAGCTCCCCGACGTCACTCCGCTGCGCCTGCAGTTCTCCAACGCCATCCGCGACTCGGCGGCCGGTGAGCCCCAGAGCGACGGGGTGCAGTTCCGGGTGTGGGTCGCCGAAGGTATCGGCGGCGAGGCCTCCGAGCTGCTCTTCGACC
>CAZXDD010000102.1:0-14281 GCA_964639415.1 uncultured Armatimonadia bacterium | reverse complement strand
GCCTGTCGAGCCGCCTCCCGGCCATCACCACCGTGGCCAAGACCTGGGAGCCCGGAGAGGCCGACCTGTCGGCCTATGCCGGCAAGACGGTGCTGCTGCGCCTGGAGAGCCATCCGGGGCCGGCCCGCAATACGAGCTGCGACCAGTCGTACTGGGCCGAGCCCACGGTCATCGTCGGCGCCGAGGCCCCCGGGCCGGAGATCTCCTTCTCCCAGGCGGCCGCCGAGAACGAGGCCAACGGCCGCCGAATCCTGGCCGGCACCGTCACGCGTGACCGGCGCTTCAGCGTCGTCCTCGGCCGCGGAGTCACCCGCACCGTGGCGGTCTTCCGGCCCCGTGGCAGGGGACTTCTCGATGCCGTGCTCACCCTCGTCGGGCCCAACTCCGTGGTGAGCTTCGAGGGCCTCGAGATCTCCATCCTGGGGCAGCAGGCCGCCCGGCGGCCCTCGGCCGTGATGCTGGTGGACTACAGGGTACGCGAGCGGGACGGCCGACAGCAGCACATCCACGAGCTGTCGCTCAACGGCAGGCCGGTGACGCTGACCATCACCGTCTACGCCGAGGGCGACGGGCTGAGGATCGCCTACGAGTCCTCCGAGCGCCTGACGGATTTCGCACTGGGGCGCGCCGACAGACAGGCGCCCACCATATACTACGGCCACGGCTACCGCATCGTGCGGCCGCAGGCCTTCCGGGCCGGTTTCGGCGGCCACAACCTCTCCACCAGCCATGTAGGCTTCGACTTCGAGGGCGGCATGTCCCTGCTGCAGGCCTTCGACGTGCCCCCGGACTATCTGGAGGTCTCACCCGAAGGGGCACTGTACCGCTTACACTCCCACTATCAGCGGGGCACGTTCACGCTCGTGCCGGGCGAAAGCGGGGCGCTGGATTGCGCCATCCGTTACCGGCCGCTACATGACAAACAGCCCGCCGGCGGCGTGGAGCGCCTGGCCGGGAGGTTCTGCTTCGACATCTGGGGCGGCCGCTACGCCGACATCGCCGACCACATGAGGCAGATGATCCGCTACGGGCTCACGGACTGTTTCCTCACCGTCCACGCATGGCAGCGCTGGGGCTACGACTATCGCCTGCCCGACATCTGGCCGCCCAATCCGAGCCTGGGGACGGTTCAGGACATGCGCGCCATCGGCGAGGTCTGCACGCCGGCGGACATTCCCTGGGGACTTCATGACAACTACATCGACTTCTACCCCGACGCCGCGGGCTATACGTATGACGACATCTGCTTCACCGCCGACGGCAGGCCGATCAAGGCCTGGCTCAACGAGGGGCGCCGGGCCCAGTCGTACCGCTGGCGGCCCGACCGCTTCATGCCCTACCTGCAGCGGAACCTCAAGCTCATCAAAGACGGCGTCGCGCCCACCCACTACTTCATCGACGTGTTCACCTCCACCGGCTGCTGGGACTACACCGACAGGGCGGGCAACTTCTACCCGGGCACCGAGACGCGCCGGCACTTCGGCGAGGCCTTCTCCTGGATCCGCGACTTCCTCGGCGACAACGCGCCCACCACCTCCGAGGCGGGCCACGATCAGCTCATCGGCTGGCTCGATGGCGCCGACTGCCAGCACCTGAGCCTCTCACCAAAGCCCGAGAGGTTCACCATCCACATCCCCTGCGAGCGATGGGAGCGTGTGCCGTGGTTCGATGCAGTCAACCATGCCCGCTTCATCCAACACGGCGTGGGCTACTCCGGCCGCTACGAGGGGGGCATGGGGCGGCGCGAGCACGGCATCAACTCGGATGACTACATCTCCGCCGAGGTGCTCACGGGCCACGCGCTCATGGTGGACGCCGGCTGCTGGGGCGCCCCGGCGGTGCGCAAGTATTGGCTGGCCCAGCCCGTGGCGCGGAACCTGGCGCTGCAGGACATCACTTCCGTCGAGCTGGTCGGTGGTGACATGGCACGGCAGATCGTGACCTGGAGCAACGGCACCCGGGTGTACGTCAATCGCGGAGATACCCCCTGGGCCGTGGAGAGCAACACGCTCCCCAAGTACGGGTACTTCGTCTCCGGGGACGGCCTGCAGTCGGCGATCGAGCAGCGCCAGGGCGTCATCTGCGAGAGTACCCAGACCGCCGAGGCCTGGTACTGCAATGCCCGCACCTTCGGCACGGACATGAGGCACCCCATCCGTCCCGGTGTCGAGGGCTTCGAGGACCTCGGTGACGGTACGTTCCGCTGGGATGTGGTGTGGCAGGCAGGCCGGTCGGCGCCTCGGGACATGCGGGTCTTCACCCACTTCTACACACCGACCTCCACGCGCTCGGACAAGATCGGCTTCCAGGACGACCACAGTGCCCCCGTTGCCCCGAGTAAATGGGAGGGCACCGTCCGCTACAGCCGCACGGTGAAGGTGCCCGAAGACGCTCGGGGCACCTACGAGGTGGGCATCGGCCTGTACGACAGCGGCGGCAGACTCCCCTTGTCGGGGACCGAGAACCCGGAGCTGGGCGAGTGCGTCTGGCTGGGGACACTGACCGTGACCCGTGACGACGCAGGGAACACCGGGCTTGCGTTCGTTCCGGCGCCGGAGCGACCGACCGAGGAGGACGCGCGCTGGAACCCCGGGGGCAAGCCCATCGACTTTGGCTTCGCGGTGACCGACGGGAGTTTCCGGGCGCACAGGACGGCCGAGGGGCTGACCGTGACGCCGCTTCCGGCCGGTGAGGGGTTCCGGCTGACGCTGCGCCTGACGGCGATGGGGCTGGAAGGGCGTCAGGCGAGTCGGGTGACGGCCGTGGGCGAGGATGGGCGGCGAGCCGCGGCAAAGTTCGAGATGGAGCCGGGCGAGCTGTCCTTCGCCCACGACGGCCGGGCGTTTTGCTATGAGGTGGCGTTCTGACGGCCGCCACCTGCCGTCGAGCCCTATCCTTCCGCCGTCGCCAGCAGCCCGGCGACGGCGGCGCGGAGGGCGTCGCTGCCAAAGGGCTTGGGCAGATGCCCGGCGGCGCCGAGCGCCCGAAGCTCGTGGGCCAGGCCCTCGGCGGCCACTCCGGTGATGACCAGCACCGGCGGTGCGGGCCGCAGGGCCCGGGCGCGGGCGATCACCTCGCGCCCGCTCCCGCCGGGGAGCATCAGGTCGGCGACCACCAGATCGAAGGCCTCGTCCCGCAGGGCGTCCAGCGCCCCGCCCACCGAGGTGGCTGTCACTACGTGGTGGCCGTCTCGCTCGAGCACTCTGCTGAGTGCCGCCGCCACATCGCTCTCGTCCTCGACCAGCAGGATGCGGGCTCCGGGCTCAGCGGCGGCGGGCGTCGGCACCGCCGGCTCGTCGGCGATGGCAGGCGCCGCCTCCTCGCCGGGGCAAAGGGGCACCTCGATGGTGAAGGTCGTCCCGCGGCCCACCTCGCTCTTGGCCGTGATGCGGCCGCCATGGGCAGTGACGATGCGGTGGGCCACGGATAGACCCAGACCGGTGCCGGCAATCTCCGACTCGCCGACGCGGCCTTTGGTGGTGAAGAAGGGCTCGAAGACGTGGGGCAGGTGCTCAGGCGCGATCCCGACACCCGTGTCGGAGATGCTCAGCACGGCCGTGTCCACGCCGTCGCGACTGTGCTCCGTGGCCTCGATGGCGATGGTGCCCCCGGCAGGCATGGCGTGACAGGCGTTGATGAGGATGTTGAGGAAGACCTCCTCCAGTTGGCCGGAGTTGGCGAGGATCACCAAGGGGCGCTGCTGGTACTGCTGAACCACGCGCACTCCGGCCTTCTGGATGTGCCGGGCGGCGGTGGCCAGGGCGTCCCTGAGCGGGGCGAGGAGGCTTAGCGGGACTCTGGTGGGCTCGTGGGGCGTGGCGAAGGCGACGAGGCTGCGTCCGATCTCCACTCCCCGCGAGGCCGAGCGCAGGACGATGTCCGCCAGGCGCCGGCCGTCCTCCGCGGTCTGCAGGTCCGTGGCAACCTCCGCGGCGAGGATCATCGCCACCATCAGGTTGTTGAAGTCGTGGACGACGCCCGCGGCCAGTTGTCCCACGGCGGCGAGCCTCGCCGCATCCTCGGCGCGCTTGCGGTCTGTGACGTCCTGCACGAAGACCGCCACCTGTGTTACTCGTCCGGTGTCATCCGCCACCGGGCACAGACGGTGAGCCAGACAGCGCCCCCCCTGCTCGCCCTCGTGCGTCACCGGCTCGCCGGTGGCCACCGCTTCGCTCAGCAGGCGCAACTGCAGCCCCGCCGACCCCCCTTGGCAATCGGCGATGCTGGAGCCCACCAGTTCCGGCCCCTTCCGCAGGCCCCGTGCCCGGGCGACCGCGTCATTGGCGGCCAGGATGCGCCCCTGCGCGTCCACCAGGAGCGCCATGTCCGTGTGGGCATTCAGCAGGGCCCAGGCGGTATCGTTGGCTCGCCGCACCGCCTCCTCCGCCCGTCTGCGGTCCGTCACATCCTGTGCCGTCCCCACCAACTGTCTCGCCTGGCCGTCGGGGGTGGTGCTGAACACCGTCTCGCGCGTCTGGTAGAGCCGACAGCGCCCATCGGCGCTGCGGAGACGGTACTCGAACTCCACATAGGGGCCGCTGCGGCCGGTGAGCAGTCGCTGCCGTTGGCGCTGGATCTCGGCGCGGTCCCGGGCGTCCACGATGGCGTCGGGGTGGTGTTGCCCCGACTCGCAGGGCTCGCCCGGGCCGAATTCCGGCACAGGCCGGGTCTGGCTATTGGCGTAGACGCTGCGCTGCTGTTGGAGATCGTGGATGTAGATGAGATTGGGCGACGTGTCGATGATCCGCTGGGCCAAGCTCTGCGAGCGCTCCAGCGCACGGAGCGCCTCGCGTTGCGCGGTGATGTCGGTGAAGGCGACGATGGCCCGTGGCCGGTCGCCGGGGCTCGCCGGGGGCAGTGGCTCGGCATTGAGTAGGAGCCAGCGCCGGTCGCGCCAGGTATGGTGACGGAGCCCCAGGACCACGCCCCGAACACTCTCGCCCCAGAGTCGCGCTCGAACGGAGGGCAGGTCCTCGAGGGCCACCGGTCGCTCCTGCTCATCCACGCATTCCCACAACGAGGAGTACGGCTCGCGGCCCAGCATCGCCTCCCGAGGCACCTGCAGGACTTCGCACGCCGTCTCGTTGGCATCGAGGATGCACCCGTCCGTGCCCTCCACGATGACGCCGGCGGGCACCGCGCGAAACAGGCTCTGGTACAGGTCACGATTGCCGCGAAGGCCGTCCTCGGTCTCCGTCAGGCGCGACATGTCGGTGATGACGCCCTCCAGGGCCGTCGGTTGGCCGTTCGGGTCGCGCGCTACCCAGCCCTGCTCGTGCACCCACTTGGCCATCCCGTCCGGCGTCAGAATCTGGTAGGCGGTCGACAGAGGGTGGCCCTTGGTCGCTGCACGCAGGTCCTCTGCCAGGGCCGGCCGACTTCCGGCGGCGATGATGCAGGCATACGGCCGGCTTCCGTCGGGCAGCAAGTCGCGGGCCGGGTAGCCGGTCACCGCCTCGCAGTCGCCGCTGAGCATCACGACGGAGAACCCGGGCTCTAAGGTGCGGCGGAAGAGCATGCGGCCCGGCGGGGTGCGGGACAGGTCGGAGGGCTCCAGGTCGGTGCTCGCCCACTCCTGATCCGGCCGCTGCGGATGCGCTGCGGCAGCGGGCACTACCCGCCCCGCCGCCGCCACCATGGGCTCCACCCCGGGACCGGCGAGCAGCGCCAAGTCCCACAGGACGGCTTCCCCGCCGGTCGGCTGCCCGGTGCGGAACCGCACGGAGGGCACCAGGCCTGCGCGGAGGGCCCTGAGCTCTGCACGCACAGCCTCGTCTTCGGCCTCGACCAGCTCCGGCAGGCCCGCCTGGGCCGCCCCCGGCGGGCACGGGCCGCAAGGGGGTGAGGTCTGTCCGAAGTGCCGGCGTGCCGCGCTGCTGAGCCATGCTGGGCGGTCGTGCGCGTCAAGCACAAGCAGCAGGGGATCGGTTGGGGCCTCGGCGCGTCCCGGTTCGGAAAGCAGCACGAGCGTCATCCGCGCGGAGCCGCCGGGCACCCGAAGGGCCGTGATCCGACAGCGACCGGTGGCTCCGCCCGGCAACCGCACCAGCCCCACCGTCTGAACCGGAACACAGGGCGAGGGGCCGCCGGCTCCGGGGACGGCCTGCAGGGGGTGCCGGGGCCGCAGGGAGAACAGGAGCGCGGCCCAGCTCGCCCCCTCCACGGCCTCAGGGTAGTTGCGCAGCAGGAGACGCGCGTGCCGGTTCATCCTGAGGATGCAGCCCTCGCCGTCGCAGACCAGGGCGGGGACGGTCAGGACGTCACAAAGCGCCGAGCAAAAGCCGAAGACATTCACTTCTCAGACCCCTTACATGCTCAGCTTGTCGTAGTTCAGCGATTCTGTCAGTGGAGTGGTTGGTTACGGGACGGCTGGACGGCCCGGTTACGTCCACAGGCCCCGGACACAGGCGTAGCGCGCAGGGATGAACCCGGGCGCGGACGCCGGTACGTGGAAACCTGGGACTTCATGGATCACCGTCACCATCGATGAGCTTCAGCGAGTGGGCCGCGTCGGTGAAGCCGGCGGAGAAGTCTGCCGTGGGCATGGGCGCGGGACAGGGCGGTGGGCAGAACCCCCGGGGCACCGGCACCCGGGCAAGTCCGGTCACTCGTGTGCGGTGACGCGGCTTTCCGGCGTGCGCGGCACCACGGCGTTCGTGCCGTCTGATGGCGGGATGGCGACCGGACCGTCTCCGGCGCACCATGCCGCCATCGGCGCCTCCGTGAAGGAGACAGTATGCGCCGTGGCGCCGCGAGTGTCAACGACCCCGCGCTTATGTGGCGGCGGCGGGGAGGGACCCCGGTGTCACGCCTCCGGCCCGAGGAGGTGCGAGCGGGGCCCGGAGCGAAGCCTGTCGCCCATGAACACCGACGAGTTCTCCGCCGCCCCGGGGGTCCCGCCAGACACTGCTCCCCAGCGTGCCTCACGCACCGTGCAGTTGCTCGGACTCTCCCTGGGGCATGCCCTCAATGACGCCTACGTGAACTTCATCGTCCCCCTCGGCCCCCAGATCGAGGCGCGTTTTGCCCTATCTCACTCAGGTTTTGGCCTCATTACGTTCCTGTGGGGGCTGTCCACCAACTTCGGGCAACCGGTGTTTGGCTACCTCACCGACAGGTGGCGGCCGAAACGCCTGATCGTCATCGCCACCCTCATCTCGACCTTCTTCTTCAGCTACATCGGCTACGCCCAGTCGCTCCCCGCCTTCGTGGCCTTCCTACTGCTGGGAGGGATGGGGGTGGCGTTGTACCACCCGCGCGCCGGTGCGCTCACGGTGCACGTGTCGGGGAGTCACCGTGCCCTGGGGATGGGCATCTTCAGCGCCGGAGGGGCGGTGGGCTACGCGGCGGGGTTCCTCTGCGCTCCGTACCTGCACGGTCTCACCGGCGACATGCGCGGATTGGCGTATGCGGCGCCCGCCGGCGTGATCGGCGCCTGCCTGCTGCTCCTGGTCAACGTCGAGGGACGGGCCCCGCGAGGCGACGCGACCTTCAGCTTCCGGCGGCACATCCTACCGCGCTGGAGAGAAGTCACCGCTGTGTTTGTGGTGATGGTCCTGCGCTCGGCGGCGGTGTCGGGGTTCTCGCTGTTCATCCCCCTGATGCTCAGCGATCAGGGGCGCAACCTGATTCAGGGCGGGCAGGCCGGGTTCTTCTTCATCGCCGGCGGCGCCCTGGGCGGAATGATCGGCGGGCACATCTCGGACAGGATCGGGCGCAGAGAGATAACCATCGTCACGCTGCTGCTCAGCCCGCCGATCCTCTACTACGCCCTCCACACCGCGAATCTGCCGTCTCTGGCGCCCTTCTTCGTCCTCCTGTTCGTCGCCGGCCTGGTGATGCGGGCGGCCGAGCCGGTCAACATCACCCACACTCAGGAGGTGTTGCCTCAGGGCGCCAGTCTCGCCGCCTCACTGGGCATGGGCGGAGCGTGGGGCGTCGCGGGTCTCATCGGCCCTCTGGTGGGCGCCATGGCCGACAGGCACGGGGTGGCCTATGCATTGGGATGGGTGGTCTGGATCCCGGTGGCGGCCGCCGTCGCGGCCTGGTTCATCCCGAAGGGTGACACACACCGCAACTGAAGCCCCGGAGGCATCCCATGCAGGACAGCTCAGCCGCCCGCATCGCGTTTGTCGGCGCCGGCAGTCATTCCACCGCGTCCTTGTACCCCAACATCGCCCACATCCCGCAGTTCGATCTGGTCGCCGTCTGCGACCTGGACCGCAACCGCGCCGAGCACGCGGCCCGGGTGTTTGGCGCGCCGGAAGCCTATACCGATGTGGGGAGGATGCTGGACACGGTGGGACCCGACGGGGTCTGTGTCTGCGGTTCGGCCGAGATGCACCACCGGGTCGGCCTCGAGGTGCTCGGCCGCGGCATTCCGGTCTTCGTCGAGAAACCGCCGGCTCCCGATGTGGAAGCCTGTCGGGAGCTACTGCAGGCGGCCGCCGCCACCGCGACCTTCGGCATGGTCGGGTTCATGAAGCGTTACGCGCCCTCGAATGTCGTTGCCCGGCAGTTCATGCAGACCGAGGGTTTCGGCGCCCTGTCCTCGGTCACTCTGATGCACGGGGCCGGACCGTACGACGATGTGCGCCGCATGCTGTACTATAACGGCAGCCACATGATCGATCTGGCACGGTTCCTCGCCGGTGAGATACTCACGGTGCATGCTCTGACCGCCGACCATCTGCCCACCGCCAAGGCGGTGGCCGCCTCCTTCCGGTTCGCGGGCGGAGCCGTCGGGCACCTGAACATGAACTCCGGCGGCACCTGGAACGACTGCTTCGAGCAGGTCTACATCACCGGGGAGAGCTGCCAGGTCCTGCTGGACGGGTCTCGTGAGACCCGGGTGATGTCCCCCCGGGGGCAGTTCGCAGACGGGCAAGGATTGGAGCTCTATGGGTGGAGCAACAGCTACTATGTGTCGGGGAACATGGCGGGCTGGACCTCCGGGGGCCACTATACCCGCGGGTACTGGGGAGAGCTGAGTGCGTTCTGCAGAGCCGTCGTGGGGGAGGTGGCGCCGACGCCCACCCTGCAAGACGGCCTGGCGGTCCTGCAGATCATCGACGCAATCGAGCTCAGCGCGGCGCGCGGGGAGGTGGTGGCGCTGCGCTGAGGCGGCAGGCCATCCAGGGGCCATGCAGGCCCAGAGGCACGGCCTGCAGGCCCCGCGAGGCCAGGGTGCGGTTGAGGGCATCCGGGGCGGGGGCGCCGTGGATGGCCAGGATGTCGCCCGCGCGGAGCGGCAACTGCTCCAGGCGTGCCGACGGGTACTGGAGGATCCGGGAGGGCGTGCCCGCCAGCAGCGAGACGGCATAGCCGGGCCAGCCCACCACGTGGGCGGTCTGCCCCGCGGCAAGCGACGACGCCACCACGGCGGCGGTGGCGCGCTCGGCGGAAATGTCCGCCGCGAAGGCCACGTCGCCCCGCAGCCCCCCCATCACGGAGGCGGGCAGCGTGATCCCTCCCGCCCCGCTGATCCACAGCGCACCGGCGATGCCCAGGACGGCCAGCCCGATCGCCCCGACCGGCACGTGACGGCGCAGACTCCTGGGCCCGCGAAGATACTGGCCCACGATGCTGCCAAGCAGCACCGAGCCCATCACCGCGGCCGCCAGAGCGGGTAGCAGCATCGCCGACCAGGTGCTGCGGCCCGCGGCGCTGTGCAGCCCCGGTGAGGCTATCGCGCCGAGATACACTCCGATCACCAGCCACGCCGCCGGCCGTCCCTCGGACCTGGCGTCCCGCATGGCCTCCGGCCGACTGCGGATCTCGTGGAACACCAGGCCCACGATGGGTGGGAACGAGAGCAGCATCCCCCACACCAGCGAGACGGCCCAGGCGTCCAGGGGCATCGGCGCTCCCCGGCCACTGAGAGCCGTGGTGCGCCAGAAGTGCCACGGGTCGCCCATGATCGCCCAGTTGGCCCCGATCCAGACCCCCGCGCTATACAGCACCGGGAGCAAGAAGGCGATCAAGGTCCCCTCCACCCGCGGCCAGCCCTCGCCCCGGCGGTAGCTGCGCCACGCCACGTACGCGGTGGCCGCCAGGAGCAACCACACCGCTTCGTACGCGCTGAGAAGGGCCGCCGTCAGAAACAGCGCGCTGAGCAGCAGGTAGCGCAGATTGTCCGTCGCCGACCACCGCATCACCGACCACGCCGCGCCCAGCACAGTGCAGACCAGGATGCAGCCGGGGCTCCCCAGCGCCGCCAGGCTCAGTACCAGCGGGTGCAGACAGAGACAGGCCACCAGGGGCCAGCGCAGGGCCCACGGCAGGCCGCAGGCGGCGCCGATGCCGTTGAGCATCACGGCCGTCGCCCCCAGCACGATCGCTCCCAGCACCGGGCAGGCCAGACCGGACATCGCCATCGAGGGCGCAAAACCGCACAGCGGCAGATACAGCAGCGTCGGCAGCGGTGGCGAGCTGAACCCCATCAGGCCCAGGTTGAACCGGGGCTCCTTGAACACCACGTCGAAGGCGTGGGACAAGGCCAGCAGCGCATCCCAGTCGGCGCGGCCGGCCCGCAGGGCGGCAAGCCCCGAAACCAGGCACAGCCCCGCCACGGCCAGGAAGACCACCCAGGCCTCGACGCGTGGCACCGGTTTGCCCCCATCCATGCGCGCGCCCATCCCTGCTGACGCCATCTCCGTTCAGTTGGATTTGAACAGCCCGTGGGTCGTCTTCTCCCAGTAGTGGGGGTTGACGATCAACTGCCCGGCGGCCTTGTAGGCCGCCCAGCTCATCATCAGCCAGTAAAGCGGCGTAATCACCGCGTGCTTCACCAGGTCGTAGTATCGGCGGTTCAGGCACCCTACCACATTGAGGTAGACGAAGACGAAGTTGCCCACCAGGAGACAGAACACCCCTGCCACGTAGATCGGGGTGGGGAAGAGGGCCTTGATCAGGTCCGCCCCGGTGGCCACCCATAGCAGCGTGAGCAGCCAGTAGATCGGGTTCACCAGAAAGCACACGATGGACCCGCCTACAGTCATCTGGAACGAGAACCAGCCTCTGGGTCCGAGCTGGCCAACCAGCCGCAACGGACGACGCATGTGCACCAGGTACGTCTGGATGTACCCCTTGACCCAGCGCGAGCGCTGGCGGATCCAGCTCCAGAACTCCGAGCAGGCCTCCTCCCACGTGGTGCTGTCGATCATCAGAGTCCGGAACCCGTGCTTGTGCAGGCGCACCCCCAGGTCGCAGTCCTCGGTCACATTGAAGGGGTCCCAGCCCCCCAGCTCTCTGAGCACATCGACCCGGAAGTGATTCGAGGTGCCTCCCAGCGGTACCGGCGCCCCGGATGAGGTGAGTCCCGGCAGCAGCAGATCGAACCACACCGAGTAGTCCGCCGTGAACCAGCGGGTCAGCAGGTTCTGGCGCTGGTTGAAGTAGTTGAGCTTGGCCTGCAAACAGGCCACGTTTCCCGGGGCCTTCGTGAAGGCACAGGCCGCCTTCTTGAGCTGGTCCCGCTCCGGCACGTCCTCCGCGTCGTAGATCACCAGTAAGTCCGAAGTGGCCAGCTCCAGCCCGTAGTTGCAGGCCTTGGGCTTGGTCTTGGGGTAGCTGTCGGGGACGACGACCTTCACGAAGTGCTCCGGCAGCTCCATGCCCTCGGCCGCCTCGATCGTCTCGCGGTCGTTGGCCTCCAGCAGCAGTTGGATCTGCAGCTTGCTCGCGGGGTAATCCAGCTCACACAGGCCGCGTACGAGCTTGGGGAGTACCGCGGCCTCGCGGTACAGGGGAATGAGAACCGTGTAGGTGGGCAGCTCGTCGTCGCACAGGGCCGCGATCTCCTCGGGCGAGACGGGAACCTCGGCCTGCCGGCCCAGGGAACGCGAGACCAAAACGAACTTGTACACCGACTGCAGGATGTAAAACGCGATGAAGAACGCGTTGATGGCGATCAGGGTGGGGATGAAGGCGAACAGGAGACCGAGGAGGATGGCCAGAACCAGCAAGACGCCGCCCGCCACCTGGGCCGGCGACAGCGTGACGTTGGCACATTCGTCCGGCCGCTCGTGCAGGACCCGGAGCGGATCGATTGCGCGTGGCTGCTGTGGCGCAGACAATGGAATACTCCGCGGGGTAGGGGGGCGTTGTGTTCCTGCCGTCTGTGGGGCGGCCCGGCAGTACAACCATACCAACGGGCCGCGCCCGGCGGAGGCCGTTCGACGGCTGCCCCTGGCCATGTCCGAAGGCCGACGCCGGCCTTCCGGGCGGGCCTGGCGGGCCCCAAAGCCCGCCCCACCGACGGCGGTTGAGTCGCCTCAACCCGTGTACGGTTGTCGTGCCGGATGCCCCGCCGCTCGTTGTGCCCGCTGCGGCGCTTCACCCCCTGGAGATCGCGGCGCCGTGGCCATTCGGCGGGCACAGCTAATAGAAACAGGGCGCGGCGTGCAAAGTTCCGCTCGCGCCCTGTGGTACCTCTCGTGCCGCGCCCGGCTATTCCGCGGGGGGCGCCGCGACGGTCTGGCCGAGCTTCTCCAGTGTGAACAGCTCCAGATTCGAGAGCAGCCTCGCGCCGTCACCCCGGTGGGGGTCGATCCAGCCGCGCTTGCCGATCAACGGCCACTTGCTGACCTCGTACTGGGCCGGTGGCCGGAAGATGACCAGACCGTTGCCCACCTCCCAGACCGCCATGACGGCGCGCTCCGGGCTGTTGCAGGCGACCATCACCGGCCTGACGCCGGCGGGCAACCGCCGCATGTATGCGAAGGCGTCCGGCGCCACGATGCTCCTGACCCCCGCGGCGAGCGCGTGCTCCTCGGCGCCCTCGGCCACTACCGCGGTGTCCATCGCTGCCCCGTCGGAATGCGCGATCCCCAGCGCCTGGGACAGCCGAACGTCGAACCAGCACACATTGCCTCGTGACACCCAGGCCAGCAGGGCGTCTATCGAGGACGAGGCCCAGCTCTCCGGGTCGCCCATGACCCATACCAGTTGTCCGTCACCGATCCCCGCCATGCCCGCCGGCGCCGCGATTACGTGTGTCAGCGGACGCAGCGCCTCGCGCACCTGCGTCGGCGAGATCTCCTCCGGGGCGATGATGTCGGCGGCCATCGCCGCCACGGTACCCAGCGTCAGCGCCATCACCAGTACAACGGCTGTCCTGCCCAAGTGGGAATGCGGTCGAGCTGCGGTGTTGTGCTTCATCCTTGACCTCCTGCCCTCCGTCTTCGCTGGTAGCGGTATTGCCGTGTGTCGAGCACGAATAGACGCCCGAACGCTCGGGCCTGTACGCGGGTGACAAGTGTCTGAGACCTGCCGGTTGGCCGGCAGGGCGCGTCCATCGGTCCCGGTGCTGCTCGGCCACGCCTCGACGGGTTCGGCCGGAACGCCTGCCCTGTCGCGAGAAGCTCATCCACAGCGTCAACCTCGCGCAGCGAGGTAGCGGAGTATCTCGTTATCTCCCGGGGGGTCGTGCGAGCTGCTCTTTCCGGGAGCCGACGCTCTCAGAATGGCACTCCCATGCGGGTGTGGGCCCTCGGCCGGGCCGCCGGAGGTGGCACCGGCCCGAGGCGAGCCTCCACTCCGAGCTCGTTGGCGTGGGCAAAGCCTCGCCGGACGACCTCAACGATCGGAGCCGTTGCCCCGCGTATCCACCGCGGCGAGCTTGGTCATCGCGTTCCACTTGATTGAGAAGCCAAACAGGTTGGCGATGCCCCGGAGGGGGACGAAGAGCACCTCGTCCCTGACGGCCGGAGCCGCCTCCAGGCTCACCGCCCGGCCGTCGACCATTGCCGCCGTCTCGCCCATTGCGACGGTGGCGACGGTGGCCCCACGCTGGATCCTCAGCGTCTTGGCCGCCGGCTCCCAGTTGACGGTGGCCCCTATGGACTGCAGCACCTGCTTGGCCGGCACCATCATGATGCCGCGGTCGCTTATGAAGGGCACCGGGTCCAGGCGCAGAGGGCGGCCATCCACCGCCACCCGGATGTGCCGGAGCAGGGCGTAGTCCTGCTGCATGTACGAGACGGGGGCCCAGTAGATTCTGATATCGGCGGCGGCGAGAAGACGGGTGACGAAATCCTCCCTCGACAGCCCCGCATCGCTGTGCAGCCTGTACCTTATGTCGGCCTGAACCTGCTCGAAGCTGAGGGCTCCGCCCGGACGAACTCCGGCCAGTCGGACGATGTGGAAGACCCCGCCCATCTCGAAGGGCTCGGCGGTGTCACCCTCCTCCAGCGCGCGGGCCACGTCCCACAGGCCGGGGATGGGGATGGTGTCCCGGGTTACCCAGCCCAGATCGCCGTCCGCGCCCGGACGCCCGGGC